>DATFON010000197.1:0-6134 GCA_035265465.1 Solirubrobacterales bacterium
GCTCTCGACCGCGTAGGACACGGCCGAGCGGATCCGCTCCAGCATCGTCTCCCGGGAGACCCCGAGGGCACGGAGCTTCAGCTCCGAGATCGGCGACTCGATCACGCTCGCCGGGACGCCCAGCTCGACCAGCGCCTCGACGTCGGCCTGAACAGCGCGCGAGAAGCCCCAGACCTGCGCGACGAGGCCCGCCTCCGAGATCAGCCGCACGGCCTCCCAGTCATCCTCGGAAACGCGCGGGAACCCGGCCTCGATGCGCTCGACGCCCGCCTCGGAGAGCGCGCGGGCGATCTCGAGCTTCTCCTCCGGCATCAACACGACGCCGACCGTCTGCTCGCCGTCGCGGAGCGTCGTGTCGTAGAACCCGACCTCGACCTGCAGCGCGTGCGGCCGGTTGAGCTCGCCGGTCCAGATCACCGCACGACCCCGTCCGGGAAGGACGACAGCTTCTCGGGGCCGTCGGCCGTGATCAGGAAGTTGTCCTCGACACGAAGACCGCCTCCCCCTTCCCAGTAGGCACCGGGCTCGATCGCCAGCACCATCCCCGCATCGATCGTGGCGCTCGTGTCAGCCTGGTGCGCATACGGCGGCTCGTGGGCCCGGGCGCCGACACCGTGCGCGACGGGGTGTGACGGCTGGCCGGGGTAGCCCACCTGGTCGATCCCCTCCCGGATGAGTCGATCGAGCTCGGCGAGGCTCGCGCCCGGCCGGCAGTGGTCGATCGCCCGCTCGTATACGGCCATCAGGCTCTCACGAAGGCGCTCGTACTGCGGCGTCAACTCGCCGGGGCAGAGATTCTTCGTGTGGTCGCACCAGTAGCCGTCGGCGCAGACCCAGATCTCGAAGAGCGTCGGCTCGTGCTCTCGGACTGGCCGGTCGGCGGTCGCCGTGAACGTCCGGATCCCCTGCCCCGACCAGACGAGGGAAAAGCCCAGTGCGAGGTCCACCTTGCCTTCCCAGCCCGTCCCGCGGCCGTGGACGTAGCCGTTCCAGAGGGCCGCGGCCTCGCTCTCTTTCATGCCGGGCCGCAGGTGGCCTCGTGTGTAGTCCATCGCGGCGGCTGCGATCTCGTTTGCAAGGCGCATCCGCTCGAGCTCTTGCTCGGTCTTGATTGCGCGGGCCCGCGCGAGGAGCGGCGTCGCGTCCGTCGCGCCCGGCCAGGCGTCGAACCAGGCTCGGGTGTAGGTGGTTGGCTCGCCGACCATGCGGTCCGACGCCTGGGTCCCGAGCGAGAGCTCGACGCCCACCTTCCCATAGCCCTTGGACGCTTCGACTGCGAGCGCCAGCGCCCTGACCTGCGGCGGCCGCGGGTCGGACTCGTCGTAGCCGCGGAACAAGCGGACGTCCGTCGTCCAGGACATGCGATCGGCATCACCGGCCGAGGCCTCGAGGCAGATCAGCGTCGGGTCGCCCTCCCGCGGGAAGACGACCGCGTCGTAGCCCTTCATGCCCCAGAAATTGGAGAGGTAAAGGACGTTGTCGGGTGCGCGGACGACGAGGGCATCGACGCCCTCCTCCACCATGAGCTCGCGAACCCGCTCGAGCTTCGCGTCGTCGCAGGGCCAGCTCACCAGCGAACGCGCTCGGGCGCAGGCTCGCCGTGCGCCTCCCGCCACGAGATCACCGGGTTTCGCAGCACGCCGATCCGCTCGATCTCCGCCTCCATCACGTCCCCCGGCTTCAGGTAGAGCGACGCCGCGTCCTCGCTGAACCCGGCCACGCCGCTGACTGTGCCGGTCGAGAGAACGTCGCCCGCCGAGTACCCCAGGGCCGAGTAGTGGGACAGGATCTCCGGGACCGTCACTGACATGCGGCCCGAGTGGGACGTCTGCCGCACCTCTCCGTTGACGCGCAGCTCCATTGCGAGGTCATGCGGGTCGGGAATCTCATCTGTGGTCACGATCCAGGGGCCAAGGGGACAGAAGGTGTCGATGGCCTTGCAGAAGGAGAAGACTCCCGACTCCATCTCCCGCCGCTGGATGTCGCGGGCGGTGATGTCGTTGAAGACGACGTAGCCGCCGACGTAGTCCATCGCTTCCCCTGCGGAGAACCACTTGCCGGGCTTCGAGATCACGACGGCCAGCTCGAGCTCGTAGTCGAGCTCCTCGGTCAGGTGCTCGGGATAGACGACCGGGTCGTCGGGGCCGACCAGCGCGTCGACGTTCTGGAAGAAGACGATCCACGGCGCGATCGCGTGAGACCAGTCCACCTGCTTCGACTCCTCCTCGTGCTCGCGGAAGTTCCCGGCCGTGTGGAAGAACTTCTTCGGAACGATGGGCGCCTCGAGGTCTGCCTCGGCGAGCACCGCCCGGTCGCCGGCGTCCTCGGCGCCCCCGCGCTCGAAATACGTGCGCATGTCAGAAACCTCGAGCCTCACGATCTCCTCGCCGTCGATTCGGCCGACCTTGCCGCCGTCGTACGTCACCAGCCTCATCCGCAGACCTTCTGTGCGGCGCGTGCGTAGACCTCCGCCGTCTTCACGAGCCCATCGATCTCGAGATTTTCGCCGAGCTCGGCATCGGGGAGACCGGACGAGGTGCCATAGTTGAGTGTGGCGATGCCGTACCGGCTCAGCACCGAAGCGTCCGAAAACCAACGCGTCACGTCCCGCTCCGGTTCGGAGCCGAACACCTCCTCGTGCGCCTCGGCTACGGCGCTGACGACCGGGCTGCTCTCGTCGATCTCCGCCCCGGGCGCCGTCACGTAGACCTCGGCCTCGACGCCTTCGAGGCCGCGCGCGAACTCGAGCGCCCGCCGACGGGCGTCCGCCATCGGGACGTCGGGCGGCACCCGCAGATCGACGAACAAGTCGGTCGCGTGCGGGGTCCGTGAGACGCGCCAGCCGAAGCCGCCTCGGATGGCGCCGACGTTGGCGACGCCGCGCACGTCGCCGTACGACATCTCCTCTTCCCACTCGGGCAGCCAGGCGACCACGCGCTCGAGGACGGGCCGCATCCGCACGATCGAGTTCTCCTCGATCCGCCCCATCGAGAACGCGGTGTGGACGAACGGCCCCGTGACCCGCAGGCGGAGCCACAGCGTCCCGAAGTGCGCGAGCACCAGCTTGTTCTCTGTCGGCTCGCCCAGGATGCAGAGGTCCGCGGCGCCTCCGTGGCCGACGAGGTAGCGCGACCCGGCCGCGTAGCCGCGGTACTCGGCGCCCTGCGCGCCGCCCTCCTGCGTCTTCTCGATCTCACCGGCCACGGCGGCCAAAAGCACATCCCCCCTCAGTCGGACTCCATCCTCGAGCAGCGACCGCACCGTCTCGACGTAGCAGGCGAGTGCGCCCTTCATGTTCGAGATCCCGAGGCCGTAGATCCGTCCCTCGCGCTCGAACCCTTCCGGCCGGAAGCCCGGGATACTGCGCAGCCACGGCTCCTCCCCCGAGTACGAAGTGTCGAGGTGGCCGTTGAACATCAGCGTGGGGCCGCCGCCCTCGCCGGGCCAGGTGCCGACGACGTTCGCCCGGCCGTCTTCGACCTGCTGCCACATCACCTCGAGGCCTAGGTCCTCGAGCTCGTGGGCCATGACGCGGGCGCACGCCTCCTCCGACCCCGTGAAGGAAGGCGTCGAGACCAGGCGCAGCGCGAGGTCGACCAGTCGCCGTTCGTCGATCATCGAAAATTGGGCAGGACCTGCTCGCCGAACATCCGGATCTGGTCGTGGCGCCGGTCGCCCCAGAGCTCGAGCATCACGTGCGTGCAGCCGGCGTCACGGTACTCCTCGATCGCGGCGATGCAGTCTTCGGGCATACCCGCGATCGGCTTGCACTTGTCAAGCAGCTCGTCCGTCACCTGGTCCTTGGCGGCGAGGCGGCCGCCCCGCTCCATCGCCTCCGCGACCGGCCTGATCTCCTCCTGCTCGATCCCGGCGAGCTCGAGCAGCGTGTCCGCGGAGCCCTGGATGTTCTGGACCTTGTTCGCGAGATACATCCCGGCGATCTCGCGGGCGCCGTCCCGGCCCTCGTCCCGGTCCTCTCCGATCGACGCGACCACCGTGCAGCCGATGTCGATGTCGCGTGCCACGTTCTCCCGCGTGTAGCGGACGAAGGCCGGCGTCGTGATCGACGGCGTCAGGCAGCCATCGCCGATCTCGCCCGCGAGCGCCTGCATTTTCGGTGCCGTCGCGGCGACGTAGACCGGGGGCACCTCTCTGGGCGTGTGCGCCGCGCCGTTCAGGGCGGGGACGTCGGCGCTCCACGTGCCGCCGTCGTATTGGAACGCCTCGCCCGAAAGGACGCCCTTCACGATGGCGACCGCGTCTCGCATAGGCCCCAGGGTGCGATTGGTCTGCTGCTTCGTATTGTTCAGGAAGATCTTCGACGTGCCGAACCCGAGGAGGAACCGGCCCGGTCCAGCCGCCTCCTGGACGACGCGGGCGTCCATCGCCACCTGCACGGGGTGCCGCGTGAACGGCGAGATGATCCCCCAGCCGATCGTGAGCCGGCTGGTCTCTCGCGCCATCAGCGCCGAGACAACCGTCGATGACCGTGCCTCCATCCCGTGCTTGCGCCACCACGGGTACGCCTCGGCCAGCCAGACCGTGTCCATTCCGGCCTCGTCCATGACCCGCGCCGACTCGAGCATCTCGTCCAGCGGCTCCATCGTCAGCTGCATGACCCCGATGCGGAACGGCGGTGGCACAAACCGATCCTAGAGAGTGCGAGAATCGCACCGTGCAGGTGAATGATTGGTTCCCGGTCGCGGAGGTCGGGTCTCGAAGGAGGTGGTGGAGCGATCGACAACGCCGAGGTAGCAGTCACGATCGATCAGAGCCACGGGTCGGAGTTTCTGGCGCAGCGCGTGGTCCGCTGCAGGCCCGGGCGGTCCGGCCCGCGCAGACTCGAGGCCACCCAGGAGATCCTGTTCGTCGAATCAGGACGCGGCACCCTTCGGGTGGGCGACGAGACGCATTCGCTCGAGCCTGACACCGGCGCGTACGTGGTGTCGGGCGAGGAGTACGAGCTCGAGAACTCAGGCCCCGACGACCTGGTAGTCGTGGTCGTCGAGGCGCCGCAAGCAGACGACGCGGCGAACACTCCTGTCCGCCGGACAGTCCGCTACGCCGACCAGCCGACGCTCCGGGCGGGTTCCGACCGGGAGTTCCGCTACCTCGTCAACCAGGATGTTGGCTGCCGCGACATCACGCAGTTCCTCGGGCTGATCGCGCCGGGTCGCGCACCGAACCACAGCCATATTTACGACGAGATCGTCTACATCATCGATGGAGAAGGAATCCTCCATCTCGGCGGGGAGCAGAGGGTGGTCGGCCCGGGATCGGCAATACACCTTCCGCCGCTAGCCGACCATTGTCTCGAGAACACCGGAAAGGGGTCTATGCGAGTACTCGGGGTCTTTCATCCCTCAGGCGATCCTGCCTCGAGGGCGCACGAGTCAAAATGACGCTCCGCTCGAAGAACAAGGAGGAAGGATGAGAAAAGCGCTGATTCCGATCCTGGCGGCGCTGACGGCGCTCACGGCTCTCGCCGTGGCTGTCGGAACAGCCGGAGGATCGACTACTGCGGCTCAGTCGCCGACTACCAGCGATCGGACGCTGATCACCTGCGGCCGGACAAGAACCATCGGCGTCGCGGCGCCCATCACCGGGGCCGCGGCCTCGATCGGCTCGCAGCAGGGCCGGTGGGCTCGCTACTGGGTCACCCGCTACAACAGGTCGCACCGACGGACGAAGTTCCGCACCGTCGTCGGCGACACGCAGCTCCCGGACACCGCCCAGGCGATCCAGGTCGCCGAGCGCCTTGCGTCCAACTCGCAGGTCCTCGGCGTGGTCGGTCCGGCCGGCAGCCAGGAGGTGCAGGTCTCGACGGCACCGTTCAAGAACGGCGGGCTCGGATTCGTATCGGGTTCCGCAACCCGCACGAGCCTCACCACGGACGGACGGGCCCGCGGGTACTTCTTCCGCGTCGTCCCGAACGACGATCAGCAGGGCCCGCGCGTCGCGAACTACATTCGCGGCACACTTCGCCACTCGCGGGTCGCGATCGTGGACGCGCAGAACTCGTACAGCACGGGGCTTTCGGACACCGTGCAGCGGATCCTCCGCTCCCGGGGCGTCAACGTGCAGCGCGAGTCGGTGAACGAGGCCGACACGACGGACTTCTCGTCGCTCGCGGC
>DATFON010000198.1:0-17576 GCA_035265465.1 Solirubrobacterales bacterium
CGCGTTCCACTCCGTCTTCCGGCGACCCTCCCCCCGGTACGCTGCTGACGCTCGTTGCGCTTGGCGCCGTGGTGCGGCGGTTAGCGAGGCGATGGCGGCTGTCGTTCGCCCTCCCCCCGCGACAGGCTGGTGGGGACAGACTGGATGCAGTAAGCGTCTCCCTAAATGAGGTAGCTGCGCTCGACTCAACGCACGGGATGCGACCGAGATCTATTGCGCGGTCTGCGATATGTGGGACGGTCAGGCAGATAGTTAAGAGAGGAGGTGAGAGAGTGAAGAAGCGCATAGCAATCCTGACGTCAGCCATGGTGTTGGCGGCGAGCGGAGTTGCATCCGCGGCGATCAACGAGACCCCCGGCAAGGGAAATCCGGACACGAACGCGTCCGGCAAGTGTCCGCCTGGTCAAAACACGGACACGTCCACGGGCGGCCTGAAGAAGTGCCCCTAGCCAGCAGCTGAATTCGATCCGATGAGAGCCCGCTTCGGTGGGCTCTTGTCGCGAGATACTGCGTGGGCGATGTCGCAGGAGGGCCGTGCTGCGGTGATTCCTTGACTCCGCCCGGATCGTGTGTAGGCTCGCGCCCGTACTAGAGCTGGGGTCGGCGCGTATTGCTTGCCCACGAAAGGGAAGGACGACATGGGTAGGACTACGCGGAGGATTCGAATCGCAGCGGCGAGCGTGATGGTTGCTGCGGGACTCATCGGTGCCGTGGCCGCTCCGGCCTCGGCGGCGCCGAACACGATTAAGCCAGCCGAGACTCTGTGCACTGCGCAGGGCGGCACATTCTTCTTCCCGGTCGACCACGCAATCTACGTGTGCACTCCGCCCACCACGGGCCCCTTCTCTGAAGCTCAGCTCCGGGCGGCTCGTGCGGTCTGTGAGGGTGCCTACGCAGCCTTCGGAGGGACATTGCGGGTCACGGGTGAATCCGAAGGCGTGCCTGAGAGCACGTACGTCTGCGTGGGCATTGTCTGACGCGTCGTGCTGCGGTAGGTCATTCGGTCCCTGAGCTAGACCCTCGAAGCTGCCGGGCTGCAGGAGTAGGCCAAAGATAGCCGGCACGAGAGGATCTCGGGGGCGCGGTGTCATGCGGCTTCCTGCAGCTCTACGGTCAGGCGGTCCGGCCGCAGCGCCTCCACCTCGGCGCCGGTGAGATGTCCTTCGCGCGCAAGGGCCGCGGCCACCTTCGCGATCCAGAGCTGGAGCTCGGGCTTGGCGAGTAGCTCGCGGGCCTCGCGGATCACGTCGTCGTACTCCTTCGCGCTGAGGCCAAGCAAGCGGACTATCTTGCTCACCTCGCCTCGATCTCCCTCGGCGTCGAGGCCGAGCGTTTCGTACAGCGGCGGCCAAACCCCGAAGACAGACGAGCCGGAATCCCACGCGACGCGGCTGCCCTCGAACAGGCCAGGGGCCAAGACGGCGATGATGTCCCGGCGATCGATCACGCCGTCGCGGTCAAACGACACGGCGCCCTCCTCGACGATGTCGTCTCGACCGGGCACCGGCCGCACGGCGACGCGAGCCCATCGCACCCGCCGACCGAGCGCGAGCGCGGCGACCGCGTGGACGCTCTCGTGGAGGCTGGTATCAGCTAGGTCCACCGAAGATCTCCGCGGCGAACCGCTCCTCGCGGACCCTCTGGACTTCCGCCTCCTCGCGCGCCCGGAGCCGCCGCTGTTCGCGCTTCGAGGCTTGTTCGCGCTGAATGCGTGCGTCTCGCTGCTCCTCACGCTTGAGCTCGTCGGGATCGGGAAGAAGTTGCATCCCTGGCGTGATCGGCAACAACGGCGCATCGAGATCGCCGGGCTTGGCGAGGTGCCGATGCTCGTCGCAGTGCCATCGCCGGGCGGCGCGGACGTTGGCGTCAGGCATGCCGGTGCTGTCACGCGGAGATTCGCCGCAGACGGCGCAGACCGGCGGCGCTGGCCGCGGCAGCGCGCGGTTGATCGCCTCGAATCGCTCGCGATCCCGTCGATCCTGGGGACTCTCCAAGCCTAGGTCGTTGCATGCCTTCGCCACTAGCTCATCCTTCTGCTCGCGCGACGACGCCGCGAGCAGCGTCAAGTTTGCGCTGAAGCCCGGCGAAGTCGTGGCCATGTCCAGCGCAATGTGGCGAGCGAGCTTGAGCTCGTCACCCTGGAACATGCCGCGAAAATCGATCGCCGCAGCGACCGCCGCTTCAAGCTCATCGACGGGGGCGCGACCGGGGGGATCGAGCCAGTTCATGGCGCCCCCTTCGTCCTGATCCCAACCGGGTCACGATCGGCGAGGTGCAGTGCGAGCGTGGCGACCTGGGCCGCGAGCTCGTCGCTATCAACCCGGGCGCGCTCGACCGTGGTGAAGCGCCGCTCACAACCCGTGCACTGGCGGCGCCGGCGGACGGCGCCATCGGGGCGCGGACGGCTATCGACGACCTCAGCGCGAGAGCCGCAGTCTGGACACCTCATGGTCAACTCCTAGGGGTCGGGTACCTCATGTAGCAATTGTCGCGTGCGGCGCGAACGGATCGGGCCGGATGCGCCAGTAATGCGCCAGTCCGCGCCAGCGCCAGGCGTGGCCCAGCGGGTCCCAGCGGGATATCTCACGCACGAAACGTGGTATCCATGCCTAGGGTCGAAGATCGGGACGATCTTTGCCGGGTACCGGATCGAAGGGGTGCTGGGCAGAGGAGGCATGGGCGTCGTCTACCTGGCCGAGCAGCCCGAGCTTGGCCGCAGGGTGGCGATCAAGGTCATCGCTCCGGCACTGGCCAGCGATCCCGACTACCTGGAGCGCTTTCGGCGCGAATCCCGCCTCGCGGCGGCGATCGAGCATCCCAACGCGATCCCCATCTACGAGGCGGGCGTGGCCGACGCGGACATGCCCTATCTCGTCATGCGGTACGTGGAGGGCGAGGACCTTTCGTCGCTCCTCCGCCGCGAGGGACGACTGGACACCAAGCGCGCCGCGGCGATCGTGGACCAGATCGCCGGCGCCCTGGACGAGGCGCACGCGCGCGGGCTCGTCCACCGGGACGTAAAGCCGGCGAACGTGATCGTCGAGTCCCGGCGCGGCACCGAGCACGCCTACCTCACCGACTTCGGCCTGACGCGCGAGATGGACGCGTCCAGCGGCGTCACAGCCACCGGCCGCTGGGTCGGCACGATCGACTACGCGTCGCCCGAGCAGATCAAGGGCCGCCCGGTCGACGCGCGCTGCGACGTCTACGCGCTCGGATGCGTCCTGTTCACCACGCTCACCGGCAGGCTGCCATTCGAGCGCGACGAGGACGTCGCCAAGCTCTACGCCCACGTCAGCGAACCGCCGCCGACGGCGAGCGCGGTCGCCCCCGATGTATCCCAGGAGGTCGATCGCGTGATCACCCGCGCGATGGCGAAGGATCCCGATTTCCGGTTCCCTCAGCGGGCGACTTCGGCCGCGCCGCGCTTGCGGCCGCCACCGGCACCCCGGTGGCCGAGCCCGAGCACACCGTCGCCACCGGTGAGGCCGCGCCGGCTACGGAACCCGCCCCGCCTCCGGTCACCCCAACGCCGACGAAGCCGGCGGATACGCCAACACCCGCCGAACCCGAGAGCACGGTGGAAGCAGCGGAGGCCCAGCCGACGGCGCCGCCGAGCACGGTCGAGGCCTCGGCGGCACAGCCCACGGCTCCACCGAGCGAGCCGCCGGATGAACCGCCGACCGCTGCCGGGGCGCCAAGCGAACCGCGTAGACCCGCACGCGCCGGCGGCAGGCGACGCCTTGCCGCGCTGGCGGGGGTGCTGGCGGTGGGAGCGGTCATCGCGATCGCCGTCGTCGCCCTGAGTGGAGGCGGAGGCGACCCGAAGACGAGCTCGGCCACCGGAGGGGGAGGGGGGAAGGCGAACCCCGACAAGGGGGGCGGAGCTAAGGAGGGCGGTCCGAAGATCGCCTTCGTTCCGTTCGATCAGGCGGCCGGCTTCACCGTCGACGTGCCGGACGACGTGAATCCTGTCCGGGTAGAGGAGGTACTGCCGAACACGGACAAGGTCACAACCCTCGCAAGCCCGGGCGGCAACGTGAATCTGCAGATCCAGCAAGAGGAGGACTCGTCGGGCGAGACCCGGACGACCGTAGCGCGGACTGAGCGGGAGCTAGAAGGGCCGTCCTACGGACCACAAGTGGAGTTCGGCTCGACGACGGTGGGCGGACATCCAGCCTTTCTTTACGCCTATCAGCACGACGAGCCTGGAAACCATGGGCTGCCGGCGCTGGGGCGAGCGACCGTCTTCAACTACTTCTTCAACGATGGCGGCTTTGGATGGCGAACCCGAGCCGCCGTAGCCGGGGCGGGAGGCCGCAGCCAGGAAGAGGCGAGGGAGATCGCGACCCGGATGGCCAAGAGCCTGACGCCCACGGGCTGAACGAGCGACGGGGCCCCGTTGCCGGGGCCCCGTCGCGGTTCCGCCTATGTGGCGTGGGCTTACTTGTAGACGGCCTGGAGCAGGAGCCAGCAACCGTCGGTGTAGCTGAGCGTCTCGAACGGGCCGCCCGGTGACAGCGCGGGCTGGAACAGGAACTGGTTCGCTCCACCCGAGCTGCAGCGGAGCATGCTCGTCTTGCGCGACTTCGCCGCCAGGTACTGACCCTTCTCGACCGGGACGTTCACGTTGAACGACTCGACGTCGTAGGTCTGCCCCCACGGGGTGGGCTGACCCTCGTATTCGATACGCGGGCCGTTGCGCACGACGCGCCCCTTGTCCTTGTTGGGCTTCGCCTCGGCGATCTGGAGGCGGAAGTGCCCGGAGCCGCCGGCGATCAACTTGACCTTCTTGATCACGCCGTCCTTCGGCGCCCGCTCGTGACCGGCGTTGTTGTAGGCGTCCATCTCGATGCGGGTGCACTGCTGCGGCGTCATGGTGCAGGACTGCGCCGGCAGCGAGTTCGACGGCTGAATCGTCTTGTTCAGCTTGGCGCCGAACGACGTGGCCGCGAAGCCGCTGGCGGGCACGGCCATGAGGGCCGCGACGCCGAGGGCCATGACGACGAGCGTCCGCCGTCCGAGCCTGCGGTTGGTCTTGTGGGTCTGCGTGTTGGTCATCGGGGGTCTCCTTTCGTCGTGTTCATTCCCGACGACCGGAGTCTCCGGCGGAAGCCCCTTGGCTACCAGGCGTCCAAGGGCTGGACGTCGCCCGCCACCGGGATGATTCGACTCACCCCTTGGTGTGGTCGAAGGCCTACAGCTCGCGCTGCGCGACGAGGCCGGTCTGAAGTGCGCGCTCGACCACGGCGACGCGCTTGCGGTTCTGGGGCAGCTCCTGCACGCCGAACTTCTCGAACAGGGCGCGCATGTGCGTCTTGACTGCGTCCACGCTCAAGTGAAGCTCCTCGGCGAGTTGCTGATTCGTCGGCGGTGTCGCGAATGCCGCGCTGTCCTTGAACGGGCGGCAGAGCGCCACAAGAACGCGCCGTTGGGCGGGGGAGACGTCGGCTGCCGCGAGCGCATCGCTGGCCACCACGGTCGACTTGGCCTCAGCGGTCGCCGGCGCCCGGAAGAGCGCCATCGTGTGGCCGAACCGCAGCATGTCGCCGTCGCGAAGGTGCCGGCGCCCGGCGACTCGCTCGCCGTTCACAAACGAGCCGTTGCGCGACAGGCCCTCGTCCACCAGCGTGCACTCGTCGCGCACGACCTCGAGCTGCGCGTGGAGTCCGGAGACCTCGTCGTCCCAGGCGAGCTGGACGTCCGCCGAGGGGCTGCGGCCGACCCACAGCTCGGTCACGTCCGGGTCGATCATCACCAGCTCCCGCTGGCCCTCCTCATCCCGATACGCGAGGAACGGGCGCCCGGTGCGCTCCGCCTCGATTTGAGCTTTCAGCTCGACGGCCGTGACGGGATGCGGCCCGGCGGCGTCCTCGGTCATGGCGCTTAGGACACCACCTGGATCACGACAGTGCGCTCCCGCGGGCTGTCATCGAAGTCGATCAGGACCAGCTGCTGCCACGTCCCGAGCGCTAGGCGTCCGCCTTCGACCGGGACGACCTCGGATGGGCCGACGATCGAGGCGCGCTGGTGGGCATGCGAATTCGTGTCGTGGTTGAGGCGGTTGTGCTCGTAATCGCCGCGGACCGGGATCAGCCGGTCGAGGAGGGCCCTCAGATCGTGCACGCCGCCCGGCTCGAACTCCATCGTGGTGATTGCGGCCGTCGAACCGCGGACGAACGCCGTTGCCTGCCCGTCGGCGGTGCCAGCCTCGGCGACAGCGTCCTGCACGCGGCGCGTGATGTCCACGATGTCGGAGTGGCCGCGGGTGGACAGCTGGATCTCGCTCGTATGGACCGCCACGCCCGCAACGTAACAAGGCAACAAAAGGCGAGCGAGTCCTGGATGGCGGGCGAGCGAGCAAGCAGCCCCGGTGCCCATCTGGAATGCGCGCGGCTGGAGGCAAGCCGGGCCAACCGGCCCGGCTTGCCGTCGCGTCGCGGGCCTCCCGCCCCGCGACGCTGCCCCATCGCTACTTGCTAAGCGCCCCGCGGATGCGGCCCGCGGATGTGAAGGGCCTCCATCAGCCTCGGCACGAACACGAGCGACCGACACGCCGACGATGACGTAGACGACGTTCAGCAGGGTGCCGCTTCCGAAGATCGACGAGATCACGTTGGTGTCGCCATCGCTGATCCCGACGATGCCCCAGTTGAGGGCGCCGCAGAACATCAGCAAAAGCGCCACGGGCTCGAGCCTCTTCAGCATCTCCATCTACCTGTACCTCCTGAGAAGGATCCGCTTCGTGCGAATCAACACAAGCATTACCCCGCTGGCACGCAGGGGTTACGACGCTGGCTTAGATCAATCGCTGAATGCGCTCTCGAGCGGCCGCTACCAGTCCCAGGGGGAGGTGGCCAGGCTTCCCTGGTCGAGGTAGGCCCTGAGCTCGGCGACCGCGTCGGGGTCGGCCGAGTACACATGGTCGGCATCGGGGAAGTGGCGGGAGCGGACGTCCTCGGCATACGCGCGGACGCCGGCCACCATCTGGTCGTAAACCTCCATGTAGCGCTTCACGAACTTCGGGACCTGGCCCGCCGTGATCCCCAGAAGGTCGTGGAACACGAGCACCTGGCCGTCAGTCGACAATCCGGCGCCGATCCCGATGACGGGAATATGGATGTGAGGCATCAGCGCGTCGGTCACCGCCGCCGGAACCGCCTCGAAGACGATCGCGAAGCAGCCCGCCGACTGCAGCTCGTGCGCGTCATGCGCGATCTGGGTGGCCGACTCGACCGTCTTGCCCTGCGCCTTGAACCCGCCGAGGGCGCTTGCCGACTGCGGCGTCAGCCCCACGTGTCCCATGACCGGAATGCCGGAGCGGGCGATCGCACGGGCGCGCTCGACCGAGGGGCCACCGCGCTCGAGCTTGACCGCGTCGCAGCCCGCCTCCCTGACGAAGCGCTGCGCGTTCTCGATCGCGTGCTCGTCCGAGCGCTCGTAGGAGCCGAACGGCATGTCGCCGATCAGAAGCGGCGTGCGGAGGCCCCGGCGGACGGCGGAGGCCATGGTGATCATCTCGTCCATGCCCACGGGGGTCGTCGCCTCGTAGCCCAGTACGACCATCGCGGCCGTATCGCCGACGAGGACGATGTCGACGCCGGCCTCCTCCGCCACGCGCGCCGAAGGGAAGTCGTAGGCCGTGACCATCACGATCGGCTCGCCGTTCGCCTTCATCTCGGCCACGCGCGGCAGGGTGACAGGCGGGCGCCCGGCGCGATCCGGTTGCTGTGGCTGCGGACGTGTGCTCATCGGTTGCTCCCTTCTCAGATCAGGCTGCCCGGAACCTCGAACTCGGCCTCGGAGGCGAGCGAGGAGTCGAGCAGCACCTCGGGGTGGGAATCGACGCGGACGATCTCGTTGAGATCGTCCACGTGGACGACGATCGGCGCATAGGAGGCGAGATCCGCCTCGTCGTAGGCGCCGAAGGAGGCGACGATGACCTTGTGACCTTCGCCGACGAGCCGTGCGGCGGCGCCGTTCACCTGCACCGCGCCGCTCTCGGCCTCGCCCTCGATGACGTAGGTGACGAAGCGGGCGCCGTTGTCGATGTCCCACACGTGGACCTGCTCGTTGGCGATCAGGTCCGCGCTCCGCATCAGCTCGGGATCGAGTGTGATGCTGCCGACGTAGTCGGGGTCGCAGCCGGTCACCGTCGCGCGGTGGATCTTCGATTTCAGCATCTGTCTCTGCAAAGGATCAGCCTCCGATCAGCGTGTTGTCGATCAGGCGGGCCGCGCCGACGCGGGCGGCGACGGCGATCAGCACCGGCCTGCCGTTGAGCCTCTCGACCGGCGCGAGGTTCTCCGCATCTCGCGCCTCGAGGTACTCCGGTTCGATTCCGGCCCGCTCGAGCTCGGCCCGGGCGGCTTCGAGGGCCGGTGCCGTTTGGGTCTCGCCGGCCTCGGCCACCGCCTGCGCCGCACGCAGGGCGCGGCTGAGCGCGACGGCGCGCTCGCGATCGCGCGGCGTCAGGTAGGCGTTTCGCGAGCTCATGGCGAGCCCGTCGGACTCGCGAACGGTGGGGAGGACCTCGATCTCAACCGGAAAGTCCAGGTCACGCACCATGCGCCGGATCACGACCGCTTGCTGGGCGTCCTTTCGTCCGAAGAAGGCAACGTCGGGGCCGACCGTGTTGAACAGCTTGGCGACCACGGTGGTCACACCGCGGAAGTGGTCGGGACCGCGGCTCTCGGGCGATCCGTCGAGCACGTCGGTCAATCGCCCGCCTACCTCAACGTTCGTTGCGAACCCCTCCGGATAGACCTCCTCGACCGGCGGCGTGTACACGATGTCCACACCAGCACCGTGGGCGAGCTCGAGGTCGCGTGCCTCGTCGCGTGGGTAGCTCGCGAGGTCCTCATTGGACCCGAACTGGGTCGGGTTCACGAACAGGCTCATCACGACGATGTCGCATCGCCTGCGGGCCGCGCTCAGAAGTGAGAGATGGCCCTCGTGCAGGCAGCCCATCGTCGGCACGAGGCCGATCGTCCTGCCCACTTGGCGCGGCGGCCGGAGGGCGTCATGCAGCTCCGCCTTGCTCCGCGTGACGATCACGTCCCGGCCTCCGCCGCGGTGGCCAACGCCTGGGCTCGCTGCGCGAGCGATTCGTACACGGGCACGAGCTCGGGCGCGGTCGCCCGCAGAGCGTCCAGGTGGCGCTCGACGGTGGCCGCGTCGCCGCGTGCGATCGGGCCGGTGAGGGCATCGGGTCCGCGCTCGGCCCAGTTCGCCGCGGTTCGCAGGACCAACGGCGTCAGGAGCTCCCGGCTGGGGGAGTCCAGCCCGGCCCGATCCAGCAGATCGGCCGCGCACTCTTCGAGCGCCACGAGCAGATTCGAGGCCATCGCAGCGGCAGCGTGATAGGCGGCCCGGCTTTCCTCCGGGACCTCGAACGGGCGCATTCCCAAGCGCGCCGCCAGGTCGGTGGCCAGCCCGAGCGTTGCGGGTGTCGAGCCGGCAACGGCGCAGGGCGCACCGACCAGTTCGCTCTGATCGTCCGGGATCGTCTGCAGGGGGTGCAGCGAGAAGACCTCGGCGCCGGCCTCGCGAGCCACTGAGAGTGCTTCCAGGGCGGTGGCACCGCTCGTGTGGCCGACGAAGCGAAGAGGCGGGATGGCGGCGGCGGCGCTCGCACAGGCTCTGACGATCTCGTCGTCGGGCACGCACAGCAGCGCGACCTCGGAATCGCGGCAAGCGTCGAGGGCGTCGGTACGCCCGGCGAGTCGCACCGCGAGGCCCGCACGCGTGGCTGCAGTCGCGATCGAGCGACCCGCCCTGCCCGGGCCGATCACGGCCAAACGGGCGAACGGCGCCGCGCCCGCGGCGGGCGCGGCGTCGGTGGGGAGTTCCCGTTCCAGTTCCCTCATTCGAGATACCAGACGGCGTAAGGCGCTGATCGGGTGCGTTTGCCTGGTCCACGCCCCCGTGGGTCGCGGCCATCACGCAGTATAGGAATGCGCCCTCGCGTCGAAGTCCAGGTACCCCGCACATTCCGCATTGATGCGCCGCGCCAGCAACGGCACGGCGGATCGCGCGGGTACCATCGGGCCGTGCCTCTGTATGAGTTCGAGTGCGGGCGCTGCGGCGCTCGGTTCGAGGAGCTCGTCGGCGCGGGAACGGAGACGATCGCGTGTCGCGCGTGTGGCGCAACGGAGACGCCCCGGGTCTACTCGACTCCCGGCCCTCAGCCCCGGATCGTGAAGTCTGGAGGTGCCACTCGCAAGCAGGAGGCGCGTGACGCCGTGCTTCGCTCCCGCACGAAGCGTGAGTTCGCAAACGTTCGCAGGCGAGCCCGGGAAGGCCGGTCGGAAACGTCGTGAGCGCGACGCGCGAGGATCGTCGCGAGCGCCTCGTGGAGGTGTACCGCGAGGCGTCGGTATGCGAACTCTGCCCGCTCTCGGAGACGCGAACGAACGTCGTGTTCGGGTCCGGGAACGCGGATTCCGATCTGATGCTCGTCGGCGAGGCCCCAGGGGCCGAGGAGGACCGGCAGGGGCTGCCGTTCGTCGGGCGGGCCGGTGCTCTGCTCACGGAGCTACTCGAGGGAATCGGGATGACACGCGAGGACGTCTGGATCACGAACGTCCTTCGCTGCCGGCCACCGGGGAACCGCGATCCGCAGCCAATCGAGATCGAGTCCTGCCAGCCCTACACCTACCGGCAGGTCGAGCTGATCGAGCCACGCGTGATCGGCACGCTGGGAAACTTCGCCACGAAGCTCCTGACAGGCAGCCGGACCGGGATCACAAAGGTGCGGGGGACCGTGCAGGTCCACGAGATCGCTGGTCGGACGGTCTTCCTGATGCCGCTGCTTCATCCGGCGGCGGCGCTGCGAACCCCGTCGCTGGTCGACACCCTGCGCGAGGACTTCGCGAAGCTACCGGAGCTGATTTCGCGACCTCGCCTCGAGGCGTCCGCGGGCCCGCCCTCGGCGGACGATCTCGCTCCCGAGGCGATGCCGGCAGCCGGCGTCGCGGAGGCGCGCTCGGACCAGCTCGACCTGTTTGGTTAAGCGGACGTCGAGTCCCGGCGAGACCGAGGAGGTCGGTGCACGGATTGCCGCCCGGCTCAGGCCGGGGGACGTGGTGCTCGTGAGCGGCGAGCTGGGAGCGGGAAAGACCACCCTGATCCGCGGCGCGTGCCGCGAGCTCGGCGTGAGCGAGCCGGTGACCTCGCCGACGTTCACGATCGGGCAGCGCTATCGCGGCCGCGTGCCGGTGTCCCACCTCGATCTGTATCGCCTCGAGGGGCTCCAGGACGAGGATCCCGGCCTGCTGGACGACTACCTGACCGACGATGCCGTCGCGTTCGTCGAATGGCCCCTGGCCGCCGAGCCCGTCCTCGAGCGGATCGCGGTGCGCGTCGAGCTCGCTCACGAGGGGGGCGACGACAGGCTCGTCACGGTGCGGCGGTCGTGACCGCGATCGCAGGCCTGGATACCGCGACCGACGAGGTGAGCGTCG
This sequence comes from Solirubrobacterales bacterium, assembly GCA_035265465.1. Lineage (GTDB taxonomy): Bacteria > Actinomycetota > Thermoleophilia > Solirubrobacterales > 70-9 > AC-56. Next base: position 11,466 of record DATFON010000198.1, read on the forward strand.
CCGTGACCCGCGACTCCGAAGTCGTGGCGGAGCGACTGGTGCCGAAGCCCGAAGGGGGGCACCCCCGGCACTCCGAGGCCCTGCTCGTCGAGCTGGAGTCCGTGGTCGGCGAGAGCGGGGGATGGGAGGCGATGGACCTGTTGGCGGTGGGCATCGGCCCTGGCTCGTTCACCGGGTTGCGCGTCGGCCTCGCTACGGCGCGGGCGATTGCCCAGGCGCTCCACAAACCAGTCGTCCCGGTCGGGACCCTCGCCGCGATGGCCCTGGGAATCGGGGAGGGCCTCGGAGCGAACGGCAAGCCACGTCTGGCGGTGCTGGATGCCCGGCGCGGCCAGGTATTCGCTGCAATGTTCGGGCCGGACGGGGAGGAGCGGTGGGAACCGCTCGTGACTTCTCCTGATGAGCTGGGGCAGCGGCTCAAGGGGCTGGCGCAGACGCCGGTGGCCGCCGGGTCGGGAGCGCTACGATTCCGCGGTGAGCTGGAGGCCGCGGGCGTCGAGGTTCTTCAGGACGCAGATTCGGCGCACCGGGTCTGGGCCAGGCACGTTTGCCGGCTGGCCGAGGGCGGTGCTCCATCCCCTCCCGAGGCGATCCAGCCGATCTACCTGAGACCACCCGACGCAAAGCTTTGGCTTGAACGAGATTCGCCTTAGACAACTCGCCTACAGCGACCTGCCGTCCGTGCTCGCGATCGAGCGCCGGTCGTTCCAGACGCCGTGGTCGCTCGCGATGTTCGTCCTCGAGCTCTCAAAGCCCTCGGGAATCTGTCTTGCGGCTGCCACCGACGACGGTCTCGTCGGCTACCTCGTGTGCTCACGCTACGCGGACGTATGGCACCTGATGAATGTCGCGGTCAGCCCGGACGCGCGCCGTCAGGGAATCGCCCGCGGGCTGCTCGAGCGGCTGTTCGACGAGGCCGGAGACGATGCGCGCTACACGCTTGAGGTGCGCACCTCCAACCACGGGGCGATTGCGATGTACGAGCGCTTCGGATTCCGTCGCGCGGGCCACCGCCGCCGCTACTACCACGACAACGGGGAGGACGCCGTGATCATGTGGCTTGAGTCCCGGACCCCGGTCGAGGCTTGATCGTCCTCGCGGTCGAGACGTCCTGCGACGACACCTGCGCCGCGGTCACCGACGACGCCCGGATTCGCTCGAACGTCATCTCGTCCCAAGCCTCCGCCCACGCACGCTACGGCGGCGTCGTTCCAGAGATCGCGTCGCGCCACCATCTGGAGCTCGTGAACCCGGTGGTCGACGCGGCGCTGGCCGACGCCGAACTGGAGCTCTCCGACGTCGACGCGCTCGCGGTCACCACCCGACCCGGCCTGATCGGCGCGCTCCTGGTGGGAGTTGCGACGGCGAAGGGCTTGGCGGCGCCGCTCCGCAAGCCGCTGATCGCCGTGGATCACCTCCACGGCCATGTGGCGGCAAACTTCCTGGAGCCGGATCCGCTTGATCCGCCGTTCCTTTGCCTGATCGCGAGCGGCGGCCACACGCTCCTCGCGGGCGTGACGTCTCACGAGGAGTTCGACGTTCTGGGACGGACCCTGGACGACGCGGCCGGCGAGGCGCTCGACAAGGGCGCGCGGCTGCTGGGACTGGGCTATCCGGGCGGTCCGGCGATCGAGCGGGTGGCTCGAGAAGGCGACCCGGCGGCATTCCAGTTCCCCGTGGCGATGAGCCGCGACCCCGGGCTCGACTTCAGCTTCAGCGGCCTGAAGACCGCGCTTCTGTACGCGATACGCGAGCTCGACGACGCGGAGCTCGAGCGCCGGCGGCCCGACATCGCCGCGAGCTACCAGGCCGCGGTCGTCGGCCAGCTGATCGCCAAGCTCGAACGGGGTTTGGCGAAGGGAGATTGGGAGGCGGTGGCATTGGGGGGTGGCGTCGCGGCGAACTCGTTGTTGCGAGAGCGAACCGCCGCGCTTTGTGATGACCGCGGTCTGCGCCTGAAGCTCGTGCCGGGGGAGCTCTGCACGGACAACGCGGCGATGATCGCCTCGGCGGCCCGCTTCCTTGATCCCGCGCCCTATCCCGAGTATCTGGCCTGGACGGCCGCCGCGTGACCGCGGTGACGCTCTACACCCGGCCAGGCTGCCACCTGTGCGACGAGGCCCGGGAGGTCATTCTCTCGGTGCAACGATCCGACGGTGGGTTCGAGCTGCGCGAGATCGACATCGACGGCGACGACGACCTGCACGCCCGCTTCCTCGAGCGCATCCCGGTCGTCGAGGTCGACGGGGAGGTCGTCGCGGAGCTCCATCTCGAGGCCGCGGCGCTCCTCCGGGCCCTCGCCCAGCGCGGGACCGGTACTGTCCGGTTCATGACGACCGACCCAGCCACAAAGCGGCGATGACCGAGGACGCAGTGGCCGACCGGACCGCGACAGAGCTATCCCTCACTGACGGCGATCGGCTCTCGTTGGGCGTTGCCGCGCGGCTTTCGCGGTACCTGCAGGTGCTGATCCAGGCCCGCAAGATGGGCAAGGAGACCATCTCCTCCCAGGAGCTGGCCGAGTACACCCACATCAACTCCACGCAGATTCGCCGTGATCTCTCCGGGTTCGGGAAGTTCGGCAAGCGCGGCGTCGGCTATCGCGTGGACTCCCTGGTGGATGAGATCCGCAGGATCCTGCGGAGCTCCGGCAAGCACAACATCGTGTTGTTCGGCGCGGGAAACCTCGGCCAGGCGATCGCGAGCTCCGACATCTTCGCCGACCACGGATTTCAGATCGTCGCGATCTTCGACGTCGAACCGAAGCTCGTGGGCAAGAGGTTCGGCGAGGTCGAGGTCCACGACGTCGCCGATCTGTCCTCCGTGGTTGAGGAGCAGGACGTCGTCGTCGGTGTGCTGGCCGTGCCCTCGGCCGCCGCCCAGGACGTGGCCGATCGGCTCGTCGATGCTGGGGTGAAGATCGTCTTCAACTACTCCGAGCAGCTTCTCCAGGTGCCGCCGGACGTGACCGTGCACACCTCGAGCCCGGCCGTCGACCTGCTCTACGCGCTGTACTTCTACCTCACCTAGGGAGGGCCCTAGACGCCATGACCGAGGCGCACCTGGACATGGAGGAGGCGCGGCAGCGGTTCGAGCGCTCCACGGACTTCACAATCGGCCTGGAGGAGGAGTTCGCGATCGTCGACCCCGACACGCTCGAGCTGCAGCACCGCTTCGAGGAGCTCCACGCGGCCTGCCAGCAGGATGAGGTGCTCGCCGAGGCGGCGGTGGGGGAGCTGATCTCCTCCGAGATCGAGATCCGCTCGGGGCGCTCTGAGACGTTCGCGGAGGCAATCGAGCGCCAACTCGACCGGCGCGCGCGACTGTTCACCACCGCCCACGAGCTAGGGATTCACCTGGCCGCCACGGGGACGCATCCCTGGGCGAGCTATCTCGACCAGCGAATCATCGACACCCCCCACTACCGGCGGCTTCGCGAGGAGCTGCGCTGGGTGGCGCAGCGCAACAGCAGCTGGAGCATGCACGTCCACATGGGGGTGCGCGGGACGGATCGTGCCGTCGCGGTGTGCGACCACCTGCGGGGCCTGTTGCCCGAGCTCCTGGCGGTGTCCGCCAACTCGCCGTTCCTGGACGGGTGCGAGACGGGCCTTCACACGGTGCGGACCGAGATCTTCACGCGGATCTTCCCGCGCTGCGGCGTCCATGAGCCGTTCGGCGACTGGGCGGCCTACGCCGACTTCATCGACCTGCTGGTGCGGACGGGCTCGATCGTGGAGGCGACCCAGCTCTGGTGGAGCGTGCGACCGCATCACGCCTTCGGGACGGTGGAGCTGCGGATCTGCGACGCGCAGTCGCGGGGCAGCGAGTCGTTCGCGCTGGCGGGGCTGATCGCCGCGTGCATCGCCCAGGCCGCGCTCGACTACGACGACGGTACGCTCCCGGAGCCGATGCGCCAGCGGGAGATCGAGGAGAACCTGTGGCGCGCGATCCGGCATGGTATGGACGGCGAGATGATCGACTTCGCCAGGCGCGACGAGGTCCCGACGCGCGCCGCCGTGGAGCGCGTTCTGGAGTGGACCGCGCCGGCCCGAAAATCATTGGGCATCGACGTCGCGATCCCGGAGGCCAACGGCGCCCAGCGGGCGTATCGGGCGCTGACCGGGGGCGCGTCGATCGAGGAGACGTACAGAGAATCGGTGGCCGAGACACAACGCACCTACGTACCGGAGGGGGTATCGACGGCATGAACGCACAGGAGGGCCAGGCACAGCCGAACGAGGAGGAGATGCGCCAGCGCATCGAGGCGCAGCTACGCAAGGTGCGCGTCCAGGATCTGTTGCTCGAGAGCGTGGTCAGCGTGTTGAATCTCGCGGCGCGTAGGATCGCCAAGGAGGACGAGCGCGATCTCGAGCAGGGGCGGATCGGGATCGAAGCGGTGCGGGCCGTGGTCGGTCTGCTCGACCCCGAGCCCGCGGCGCAGGTGCGTAGCGCTCTGTCGGAGGTCCAGATGCTTTACGCCAAGCAGGCCGAGGGAGGGGAGGAGCCGGGCCCGGACGGCGGTTCGAAGCCGGAAACGGGGGGCGAGGAGCCACCGCCCGGCGGCGCCCAGCAGGGTGGTCCGTCCCGGCTGTGGACTCCACCTGGCACCTGAGGGCGGCCGGCATCCGCGGGCAAACGGCACCGCGCCGTCCACTATGCTCCCCGCGCTTCGTGGCCTGAGGACGGGCCTAGTCAGACCCACATCAGCAACGGCACCAGCCAGTTTCGGGGCTGACGCCCCCTCACCACCACAACCCAATCGGAGGACGAAGACTTGACCGATTTCCTGACCGACTACGGCGTCGTGATCGCGCTGGCATGCGCCGCCGCCGCCGTCGTTTACGGCGCCGTGATCACCCGTCGCCTGTTGGCGAAGTCTCCCGGCAACGACCGTATGCAGGAGATCTCGGGCGCGGTGCAGGAGGGCGCGAGGGCGTACCTCACGCGGCAGTACGTGATCATCGCGGGCGTCGCGATCGTGCTGGCGATCCTCTTGATCGTGCTCCGGAACGTGGAGACAGCGATCGGGTTCGCCATCGGTGGCGTCCTCTCGGGAGCTGCCGGCTTCATCGGCATGAACCTGTCCGTGCGGGCGAACTCGCGCGTCGCCGAGGCCGCTCGGGGCGGCGTGCCCCCGGCACTCGACGTCGCCTTCAAGGGCGGCTCGGTGACCGGCCTTCTGGTCGTCGGGCTTGCGCTGCTGGGCGTCGCCGGCTACTTCGGGATCCTGATCGTCACCGGCCAGAGCGACAAGGAGGCGGTGGACGCACTCCTCGGGCTCGGATTCGGTGGCTCGCTGATCTCGGTCTTCGCCCGGCTCGGCGGCGGGATCTTCACCAAGGCCGCCGACGTCGGGGCGGACCTCGTGGGCAAGGTCGAGGCCGGGATTCCCGAGGACGATCCGCGCAATCCGGCGGTGATCGCGGACAACGTGGGCGACAACGTTGGCGACTGCGCCGGCATGGCGGCGGACCTGTTCGAGACCTACGCGGTGACGGCGGTGGCGGTGATGCTGCTCGGCGTCCTCACCTTCGCGGAGTCACGAGAGGTCGCGATCTTCCCGCTGGTGATCGGCGCGGTGGCCATCCTCGCCTCGATCGTCGGCGCGCTTTCGGTGCGAACCCGCAGCGGCAACGTCGAGGCGGCCCTGTATCGGGGCCTCGCCGTCTCGGGGCTCCTGTCTGCAGCGGCGTTCTACCCGATCACCAAGTGGTTGATGGACGACCTCACCTTCAAGGCGGCCAACCTCAACAGCGCCCCGACGGCCAGCGAGCTCTGGTTTTGCGCCCTGATCGGAATCGTCGTCACCGCCGGGCTCTTCATCATCACCGACTACTACACGTCCACCCGGTTCCGGCCCGTCAAGACGATCAGCCGCGCCTCGCAGACCGGCCACGCGACCAACATCATCCAGGGGCTCGCGCAGGGGTTCCAGTCGACGGCGGCGCCCGCGCTGCTGATCGCGCTGGCGATCCTCGGCGCCAACGAGCTCGGCGGGATCTACGGGATCGGCGTGGCGGTGATGGGCCAGCTATCGCTAACCGGCCTGATCGTCGCGCTCGACGCCTTCGGCCCGATCACCGACAACGCCGGAGGCATCGCCGAGATGGC
>DATFON010000199.1:0-10616 GCA_035265465.1 Solirubrobacterales bacterium
GACGCCAGATCGGTCGGCGGTCCCACCAGGACCTCGCGAGGCAGCTCCGGAGCGGGCCGCGAAGCCGCTCCGCCACCCGCGGTCAAGATCTCGGCGACGATCACGCCGCCGATTGCGCAGGCCACGACCGCCAGCCCGATCGCCCGTCCGCGGGTCACGTCGCGTCACCCTCTATGAGTCGGCGAGCTCGGGCACGTCGTGGACGATCTGCTGCGGCTTGAAGTTCGACGGGTAGAGCGTCGTGATCTCGCCGCTGCCCGAGATCCCGTAGATCGGCGCCGAGTGCTCGAGGAGCTCCGGATTCTTGGGGTCCTTGCGCGAGCGGATGTTCCAGTCCTTCCAGACCTTGCCGAGCTCGGCCGGGGAGCCGATCAGATATTTCATGCGGCCCGTCATCTGGTGCACCTTCAGGAACGCGTTCACCGTCTTCGGCGTGTCGCCCTTCGGGTCCACGGAGACGGCGATGATCTGCATGTCCTGGGCCTGCGGTCCAAGCTCGTTCTGGGCCGCGCGAAGGTTCGAGACGATGATCGGGCAGATGTCGGGGCAGTGGTCGTAGAGGAAGGTGACCAGGACGGCCTTGCCACGGTAGTCGTCGATGTTCACGGGCTTGCCGAGCGAATCCTCGAGCTTCAGCGGAGGCGCCGGCTTTGGCGGGTTGGCCGTCGCACCCGCATAGGTCGCAGGCGCGTCCGTGGAATTCGTGGTGGACCCCTGGGGATCCGACGTCTCGCTCGAGCCCGACCCGCCGCATCCCGCCAGGACACCGAGGGCGGCCGCCAGGGCCACCGTTGCCGCGGTTCGTCGCATACCGGCTAAGCATGGCACCTCTTCCCTCCTACTAACTAAGGCTTACCTAAGTTCAGGTTGAAGACGATGGGCCGGGCTCTCTATCGTGCTCGCTGACGCTCAGATGACCCTGCCGCAAGCTCACTTCGAGCCGGAATTCGCACCGATCGAGCTCCTGCCGCTCCTGATCCCGGCGGTGCTCTACTGGTTGCGCGCGTCACACCTCGCCGAGCGCGGCCGGCCGGTCCCGCTGTGGCGGCAGGTCTCGTTCGGGTCGGGCCTGCTGACGATCGCGCTCTCCCTCGTCGGGATGGGCGCGATCGCGGACGAGCTGCTCTACGGCCACATGATCGAGCACCTCCTGGTCGGCGACCTGGCCGCGATCCTGCTCGTGCTGGGGCTCACCGGGCCACTTCTGCAGCCAATCCTCGCGATCAAGCCCTTCGATCGGCTGCGCGCGCTTGCTCATCCGGCGATCGCATTGCCGCTGTGGGCAATCGACCTGTACGTGTGGCACATCCCGGCGCTCTACGAGGGGACCCTGTCGAGCCCGGCGCTTCATGCGCTCGAGCACGGGATGTTCATCTTCTTCGGCTGCTTGATGTGGATGCCCGTTCTCGGGCCGCTGCCGAAGCCCACCTGGTTCAACGCCGGTTGGAAGGTCGTCTACGTCATCTTGGTGCGGTTCGTCGGAACCGTTCTCGGCAACGTGCTCATCTGGTCCGGAACGGTCTTCTACCCCGTGTACGAGGCCAGCGACGCCGAGCATGGCATATCCCCGCTGACCGACCAGGGGATCGCCGGCGCGATCATGATGGGCGAGGGGATGATCGTCAGTCTCGCCGTCCTCACCTGGGCGTTCCTCAAGTGGGCGTCGGACACCACCGAGCGCCAGCGCCTGCTCGACCTCGCGGAGGCGCGGGGCATCGAGCTGGACGAGGACCGGGCGGCGCGGGCCGTCGAGGCCGGTCAGGGGAAGCACCTGGAGGAGCGATTGCGCGCCGGAGATCCTGAGATGCCGGATCCCGCGCGCTCCGGTTGACGCTTCCCTGACGTCCGGTCGGAGCGCAAAGCTCTGCGCGATGCCCGAGCCGCCCCGCTTGAGGCGCACCGCCATCGCGATCATCGTGCTCGCGAGCGTGATCGCGTTCCTCGCCGTCTTCGCGGTGTGGGCGAAGCGCCAGCTGCTGGAGACGGAGACCTGGACTCGCACCAGCACCGAGCTGCTGGCCGACGACGACGTTCAAACGACCCTCAACGACTTCCTCATCGATCGGCTCTTCACCAGGGTGGATGTCGAAAAGAAGCTGGAGAAGGCTCTGCCGGACGATGTCAAGGGCCTCGCCGGTCCCGCGAGCGGGGGCATTCGCCAATTGGCGACTCAAGCGGGACTGAAGGCGCTTCAGAACCCCAATGTCCAGGCCCTGTGGGCGGACGCCAACCGCCGCGCCCACAGGCTCTTCCTATCGCTCATCCACGGCGGGGGTGACACCCTGTCCACGACCAACGGCGTCGTGACGCTCGACCTCGGGAATCTCGTCACCGAGATCGGGCAGAACGCCGGGATCGACGTCTCGGAGCAGCTCAGGCCCGGTGCCGCACGGGTCGAGCTCCTGCGGTCCAACCAGCTCAGCTTCGTCCAGGACATGGTCAACCTCCTCGAGGACTTGGCCCTGGCCCTTCCGGCCCTCGCCCTGGCCCTCTACGCGCTGGCGATCTTCCTCGCGCGGGGGTGGCGGCGCGAGGCTGTGCGCGCCTGCGGGATCAGCTTCATCGCGGTCGGGATCGTCGTGCTGGTGGCCCGGAGCATCGCCGGTGGCGCCATCGTCGACACGCTGGCGAAGACGGATGCCGTGAAGCCGGCCGTGGAAGCTGTGTGGTCCATCGGAACCTCCCTGCTGTCGGGCGAGGGGAAGGCGATGATCGGGTACGGGGTCGTCATCCTGATCGGGGCCTGGCTGGCGGGCAGGACGGCGCCGGCGAGAGAGCTCCGGCGCGAGATCACACCGGTCCTCGGCGAGCGGCGGTGGGGCTATGCAGCGCTGGCCGTCATCGTGCTCCTGGTCTTCTGGTGGAACCCAACCGAGGGAACCAGCCGCCTGCTGCCCTCGCTGGTGCTCGCCGCGCTGTTGATCGCCGGCTACGAGGCGCTGCGGCATCAGTCGCTGCGCGACTATCCCGACGAGACCTGGGAGGTCGCGATGGAGCGCTGGAAGGCCCGGCACGCCCGCCTTCGCGACCGCATCCAGCGGCGCCGCGAGGCTCCTGAGACCGCTCAGGAAGCCATCGCCTCCGACGTTCGCCTCGAGGCCCTCGAGCGACTCGGTCGCCTGCGTGAGTCCGGCGTGCTCGATCCCGAGGAGTTCATTCGCGAAAAGCAACGGATCCTGGCCGCTTAGTCTTAGGCCCATCGTCCGGGTACGCGAGGCAGTCGAGAATGGGTACCGCTAGTGCGGTGGCTGGTTGACGTGCTCGGCCCGCTGGTGACCTCGCGCAGCCGGCGGCGAACCATCGTCGTGCTGGCGATCGCAGTCGTGTTGTACGTCGGGTTGCTCTTCGCGCGCCTCGCGAACATGGATGAGAGCAACGGCCTGCTTGGCCTCCAGGTGATTCCGATCGCACTCGTGGCGCTTGAGCTGGGGCTGTTGCCGGGGCTGGGCTTCGCGGTCGCCGCGCTTGGCAGCGTCGTGATCTGGGCCCTCACGAAGGACGTCCACATCAGCGCGCCGGAATACCTGGCGCGGGCCGCCGTCTACTTCCCGGTGGCGATCGCTGTTGGTTGGATCGCCGGGCGCCTTCGCCTTGCGCAGGAGACGGTGGAGAACCGCGAGCAACGCTTGCGAACGGTCGTCGAGAGCTCGACCGATGCGCTGGTCACGATGGACTCGGACGGTCGGATCCTCGCCTGGAACCCGGTCGCAGAGCGCCTGTTCGGCTGGCGTCCCGACGAGGTCATGGGCAAGGACTTGGCGGAAGTCACCATGCCCCCACGAATACGGAACCTGTACCGGGAGGGCAAGCGACGGTTCCTGGAGGAAGACGACTGGAGCATGATGGGCCGTCGCTTCGAGAGCCGGGCGCTCACCCGAGACGGCCGCCAGTTCCCGATCGAAATCGCGATCTCCGCGGTGAGGGAGTCAGACCACTGGATCTTTCACGTCTTTGGGCACGACATCACGGAGCGCAAGGCCGCGGAGGACGAGCTCAAGCGCCTCGCGAGCATCGTCGAGTCAACCGGCGACGCCATCCTCAGCTTCTCGCTGGAGGGCGGCATCACGAGCTGGAATTCGGGCGCGACGCAGGTCTACGGTTACGCGGAGAAGGAAGCGCTTGGCTTGTCGCTGTTCGACTTCGTCCCTCCGGACCGGCCCGACGACGTAGCCCCCCTTCTGAAGCGGGTGGCGCGTGGCGAGCGCATCTTCAACGCGGAGCTCGATCGTGTTGGGAAGGGCGGCCGTCGCGTCGAGGTCTCGGTGACGATGACACCGCTCGAGAACTCGGCCGGCAAGGTGATCGCCGGTGCGGCCATCCACCGAGACATCTCCGAACGCAAGCGCCGTGAGCGGTACCTCACCGCCCAGCATGGGGCAACCCGGCTCCTGGCACAGGTCCCTGAGCTCGCCGACGTCGGGCCGGCGATCCTCCCGCTCGTCGCCAATGCCGGATCCTGGCTCTGCGGCGCATACTGGGCAGGCTCCGGCGACGGACTCACGTGCGTGGACGTCTGGACCACGCCCGTCGCCCGTCACCCGGTGAATCCCATCCACGAGGGCACCGTGTCCGGGCGGCACGAGGGCGACATGGATCTCGGATGGCTGACGGCCGAGGCCGCAGCGAGTGGGCTTCCCAGCAGCGAGCGAGCCACCCTCGGTGGCCTGCGCACCCAGCTCTGGGTCCCCATCGTCGTCCAGGGCGAGCTCTTCGGAGCCTTTCAGTTCTTCGACCGCCGCCTGCGCGAACGCGACGAGGAGATGCTCGGCACCCTCGTTGCGATCGCGGATCAGATCGGCAACTACGTGCGTCGTCGCCGGGCCGAGGAGGAGGCCGAGCGGTCAAAGGACGAGTTCTTCGGGCTCGTCTCACACGAGCTGCGCACGCCCCTGACCTCGATCATCGGTTATGGGGAGCTGCTGTCGGAGAGCGAGTCCGAACATCTGACCGAGCAGGGTCAGAGATACCTCGACGTCATACGGCGAAACGCACAGCGCGAGATGCGGCTGGTCGGCGACCTCCTGCTGTTGGTGCGGATCCAGGAGGGGACCTTCCGGATCGAGGTCGAGGAGGTCGACCTGCGACGAATCGTGGAGCAATCGGTGGAGGAAGCACGGCCCGCCGCGACGAAGCGTGACATCGACCTGGCGGCCCAGGCGGATTCCACGCCCGCGTGCGCGGGCGACCCCCATCGCCTCGGGCAGGTGATCGACAACCTCCTCTCCAACGCGATCAAGTTCACTCCCAAGGGCGGACAGGTGGCCGTGCGGCTCGACTCGGCCGACGGCATCGCCGCCATCGAGGTCTCGGATACCGGAACGGGGATCCCCGAGGACGATCAGGAGCACCTGTTCGACCGGCTGTATCGGGCCCCGAGCGCCTCGGCATCCGCGGTGCCGGGCGTGGGCCTTGGACTCACTATCGTGAAGGCGATCGTTGAGGCGCACCACGGCCGAGTGGCCGTCAAGAGCGAGCCCGGCGTCGGTGCGACGTTTCGCGTCGAGTTGCCCGTGCGCGGGCCGGAAATCGCAGCCGAGGAGGCCTCTGAATGAGCCAGAGCAGCGATGAGCCGGGCGTGGTCCTGGCCGCTGACGACGACGAGGACATCCTGGAGCTCGTCTGCCTGACGTTGGAGCAAGCGGGACACGAGACACTCCGGGCGAGTGACGGCGGGGAGGCGCTGCAGCTCGCGCTGCGCCACCGGCCGGATGCGTGCGTGTTGGACGTGGTGATGCCGGTACGGACCGGCCTCGAGGTCGTGGACGCCCTGCGCGGCAACCCGGACACGGCGGAGATCCCGATCCTGCTGCTGACCGCGACGGTCAACGAGAAGGACCTTCCACCCGGCCTCGAGAAGGACGCCAAGGGCTATATGAGAAAGCCGTTCAGTCCTCGGGAGCTTCAGGCGCGCGTCGCGACCCTGCTTCGTCATCGCTGGCGGATTCCCTCAGGACGTCGCAAACTCTCGAGATCTGATCATTCAGCTCGCGCATCGCCTCCAACCGGCGCTCGATGGTCGCGATCCAGTGCAGGTGGCGGTCCGTTGGCGGTCCGTGACCTTCCAGCGAGATCAGCTCCAGATAGCCGATGACGGGCGTTACCGTCCCCCGCATCTCCTCGGCCAGATCCGCGACCGTCCGGCCGACATCCGGTTCTGACCTATTCGAGGAAGACACGTGGTCCGTGAGCTCGGCCATACGTTCAGTGTGCGCCGCCCGGGAATGAACCGGTTCCGAAGCTGGTATGAATTGCGTATGAAGGACGACAAGGTCCTCATCGTTGAGGATGACGACGATCTTCGTGACCTTGTCCGAACGGTGGTCGAGCGCGAGGGAATGGCGACGATCGAAGCCGCCGACGGGCGCGAGGGGCTGCGCCAGTTCTACGAGCACCGGCCGCGGCTGGTCATCCTGGACATCGGGTTGCCCCAGATGAACGGCTGGCAGGTGCTGGAGCGCGTTCGGGAGCTCGGCAACGTGCCGGTTCTGATTCTCACGGCCAACGCCGACGAGCTGGACAAGGTCAGGGGGCTCCGCGAGGGCGCTGACGACTACGTGACCAAGCCATTCGGCCGGCAGGAGCTGATCGCCCGCGTGGAGGCCCTCCTGCGGCGGGCCAGCGATGGCCAGATGCGCGACGACCTCCACGCCGACGGCCTGGTGGAAATCGACTTCAGCCAGCGGCGGGTGACCATTGACGACAGCGAGCTCGATCTCACCCCCACCGAGTTCCGGCTGCTCGCCGCGCTGGCGCGCCATCCCAATCAGGTATTGAGCCACGACCAGCTCCTGGAGATGGCGTGGGGTGACTCGGCCAATCGCTCTCGCCAGCAGGTCAAGCTCTATATCGGCTACCTGCGACGCAAGCTCGTGGACGCCGCCGCCGAAGACCCGATCGAGACGGTGCGCGGCTTCGGCTACCGGTACCGCCCGAGCGCCACTAAGAGCGCATAAAGAACTGCTCATACGCACCTCATACCGGTTTCGGCCCGAGGTCGGACCGGCGCATCCGAAGCTAGAGATGTTCGCGGGGCCATGAGCCCCCAAAGCAACCTCTCAGGAGGAACGAATGTCTCGCATCGACGTACTGCTAGTGCATCCAAAGCGCACGCTGGGTGTCCTCGCTCTGGTCCTGGTCGCAGTTGGAGTCGCAGTTGGCTCCGGCGCGAACTTCTCGGCCTCGAGCGCCAACCCCAGCAACACGTTCACCGCCGGAACGCTGACAATGTCCAACTCCAATGACGCCGCCGCGGTTCTCACGGCCAGCAACTGGAAGCCCGGCGATACCCAGACGGGGACGGTGGATATCCAGAACACCGGCTCCCTGGCGGGGACGTTCTCCCTCAGCCGTACGGCGCTGAACGACTCCGACAACTCAAACCCGCTGTCGAGCAAGACCGATCTGGTCGTCAAGGACTGCGGCGATTACTCGAGCGGCACGCCGACTTGCGACGCCGGCGATCCGGTCAAGTACTCGGGCACGCTGAACGCGATGTCGTCGAATGTCGCGCTCGGGAGCTACGCCGCAAACGAGAAGCACAAGTACCAGTTCGCGGCCACGTTCAACAGCTCGGCCGGGAACGTCTACCAGGGCGACACCTCGACGGCCACGTTCACCTGGGACGCGGTCCAGTAGGCACTGCCCCGACCTAGCACCACTGGAGTGAGTTAGACGATGCGAGTCATGCGCAAGGTGCTCTCGGGCGTCATCGTCGCGGCGGGGCTATGCCTCGCCGCGGCGATGCTCCTGCCCGCGGCATTCGGCTATCAGCGTTACGTGATCACGGGCGGCTCGATGCAGGGCACCTACGATCGCGGCTCGATCGTCTTCGACAAGCCGGTCCCCGTCTCGGACCTCAAGGTGGGCGACGTCGTCACTTACACGCCTCCCGCCAGCACCGGCGTCCACGGGCTGATCACGCATCGCATCATCTCGGTCACGAACCACGGCAAGGACGGGGTCTCGTACCGAACAAAGGGCGACGCCAACCCCGAGGCCGACCCGTGGAAATTCCAGCTCGACCAGCCGACGCAGGCGCGGGTGGCCTTCGCGATCCCCTACGTGGGATTTGGGATCGCCGCCCTGTCCATGCTCCCGGTACGCATGCTGATCATCGGCGTGCCGGCGCTCCTCATCGCATTCGCGCTGATGGCACGCCTATGGCGCCAAGCGGGCGAGGAGGCCCGAGCCTGGCGCGAGGAAACGTTCGCCCAGCAGGCGGCCGCCGCTCCGCCCCCGCCGGGTGGCGCACCGCCTTCGCCCGGCACCGCGATCCCGTCATGAGGGCGCGCGGACGGCTGGCGATCGCCGCCGCCCTCGGCCTCACCGTCGTCGCAGCTTGGACGACCGCGACATCCGGGGCGAGCTTCACGGCGAGTAAGTCCAACCCCGAAAACAGCATCACCGCCGCCACGTCGTTCCCGGGCATCCGGGTCGCCAGCGGCACCTACACGGGGAACGGAAGCGACAACCGGGCGATTACCGGCGTGGGCTTCCAGCCCGACGTTGTGATCGTCAAGTCCGATGACAACTCCGGCGTTGCGGAGATCCGCACGTCGACGATGACCGGCGACGTCACCAAGCCGATGAGCGGCAATACGGCACTGACGGCGAACCTGATCCAGAGTCTCGACGCGGGCGGGTTCACGCTCGGAAATGACAACGCCGTCAACCGGAACGGTCGCGCCTATCACTGGACCGCGTTCAAGTCTTACACCGGCCATATGGCGCTCGGGTCCTACACCGGGAACGGCACCACCAAGTCGATCACCGGTCTCGGGTTCTCCCCCGAGTACGCGATGGTCCTGCCGGCGGCGAACACCGCGGCGGTGCAGCGGATGAACGGGATGACCCGGACCTTCACGTTCGGCGCCGACACCGGCAGCACCACTGGCATCACCTCCCTCGACGGGGGTGGGTTCTCGGTCGGCAACAGCACGAGCGTGAACTCGAACACCGCCACCTACCACTACATCGCCTGGAACCAGGACGTCGACGAGATGCAGACCTCCTTGTACGCCGGCACTGGCACCAGCCATTCGATCACCGGCGTCGGCTTTCAACCGTCCTTCGTCGTGGTGCACGCGAACGACACGGCCACCGGGCGTGCCGGGGCCATGCGCTCGAGCGCCCTGTCCGGGACGGCCTCGCAACTCTTCACAGCGACCGCGAACGAGAGCACCGGGATCACCGCGTTGCAGAGCGACGGCTTCCAGGTCGGCACCGGCGCCAGTGTCGACAACAACGGCACGACCTACCACTACGTCGCTTTCAAGGACAAGCCATGACCAGGCGCCTGCCGATCTTCCCCGCTGTTGCGGCGATCGCGCTCGCCCTCGCTGTCGCGGCCGCCGCGTTCTCCACGTGGGATACAGCTCACGATGCGGGGGCGCCGAAGCTCACGCTTGCGGGCGACAAGGTACGGCTCGTCCAAAGCCGCGCGGGCCAGGCCCTGATCAAGCTCCCCAACGCGAAACCGGGGCAGATCGCCAGGGGCTCGGCCCTGGTCACCGTGGCCGGGCACCAGGCCGGCGTGGCGGTCGGTGCCCAGAATCTGCAGGACGTGGCGGGCATCAACGGTGGCAAGCTCATCTCCAGCCGTCACCTTTGGATCGATGTCCGCTGCACAGGGCTTCGGTGTCCGAGCCCGCCCGTGGCCTATCGCGGCCCGCTGAGCAAGATGGGCACCCGGAGCCTGGGCACGTGGCAGCCTGGAACGGCTCGCAGATACAACGTCCGGGTGTGGCTCCTTCGCGGCGCCAGGCCGCCGACGAACACCACCGGTGACAACGCTTTCCAGGGGTCGCAAGCGAAATTCGGACTCATGTGGACGGCGACGGCCACCTGACAGAGCGAGCATCCAATTTGAACCCGGCGACCCAGCCTCGACGAGTGGACCCGGTGATTCATAGAGAATGGCGGCGTGCGGGTCTCCGCCAAAGCTGACTACGCAGTGCGCGCGGCGATCGAGCTGGCCTTCGGCTACGACTCCGGGCCGATGAAGGGCGAACAGATCGCCGATGCCCAGGACATCCCGGTGCGATTCCTGGAGAACATCCTCGGCGATCTCCGTCACCACGGGCTCGTCGAGAGTCGCCGTGGAGCGGAGGGCGGCTACTGGCTCAGCCGTCCCCCCGACGAGATCACGATCGGGGAGGTGATGCGCGCAGCCGAGGGACCTCTGGCCAACGTCAGGGGCGAGCCCCCAGACGAACTCGAGTACAGGGGCTCCGCCCAGCCCCTGCGGGAGGTGTGGGTCGCGTTGCGAAACAACGTCCGCGGCATCCTCGACAACGTCACCCTCGCCGACGTCATCGCGGACAGGGTCCCGACCGGCGTCAAGGAGCTCGGGAAGAAGCCGGATCTGCGGGCCTACTGAGCCCGCTGCGTTAGGCCGCCTGCAGCTCCTCGGTGGAAGGCGTGTCGTCGCCCGATGGCCGCCCGTCGTCGCGGTCGAAGACACGCCCGCGGCTCGGCCGGACGTAGACGATCTGGCCCTTCTGCAGCTCGAGCTGCTCGGCCTCCGCTTGCGTGATCTGAGCCCATAGGCCATCGCCACCGGCGAGGACGAGCTCGACCCGCACCTCGAAGCCCAGGTGGACCAGGTGCTCGATCAT
>DATFON010000200.1:0-8423 GCA_035265465.1 Solirubrobacterales bacterium
AGGGCACGAGGCCGCTCGAGCCGCCGATCGAATCGCTCGACACGGTCGAGCACCCGTTCCCCGAGGAGATCGTCGAGTCCGAGGAGCCGCACGAGGAGGAATCGCCGTCCGACGAGCACACACTCCATGAGGAGGCGGCCGAGTCGGAGGACGAGGAGGAGGGTGAGGACGCCGACGAGGACGTGCTCGCGGACACGCCGGAGTTCCTGAAGGACAGGCCCGAGGACGACGAGCTCTGGTTCGAGCAGGGCGAGCCGAAGGACTTCGAGTTCTGAGGACGCTGCAAACCTTCGCCTGCCGGTGTCCTCGGCCAGGCTCGGTTTTCGCGCCCTCCCGTTGCTAGACGTAACCGCGGGTTCGGGCAGCCTCGACGACGCGCTCGATCCCCACGAGATACGCGGCCTCGCGCAGGTCGATCCCCTCCTCGCGGGCCCTGGAGGAGACCTCGCGGTACGCGCGGCGCATGATCGTCCCGAGCTTGTCGTTTACCTCGCGCTCGTCCCAGCGGAAGTGCTGGAGATTCTGCACCCACTCGAAGTACGAGACCACCACGCCGCCGGCGTTGGCCATCACGTCAGGGATGATGTAGACGTCCTTCTCGCGGAGGATCTGGTCGGCCATCGGGGTCGTGGGGCTGTTCGCGCCCTCCAGGATGACCTTGCACTGCATGTCGGCGGCGTTGCCCTCGTGGATCATGCCGCCAAGTGCCGCTGGGATGAAGACGTCGCAGGGGATCGAGATCAGATCCGAGGCGGGGAGCTGCTCGCCACCCTCGAACTCGGTGAGCCTGCCGCCCTGCACGATGTGGTCGTGAAGGGCGTTGGCGTCGATCCCGGCGTCGCCGCGGATGGCGCCGCTGGCGTCGGAGACGCCCACCATCTTCGCGCCGAGCTGCTGCATGATGCGGGCGGCCCATGAGCCCACGTTGCCGTAGCCCTGCACGACGAACGTCGTGTCCGCGGGGCTGAGGCCCAGATGGGGCGCGGCCTCGCGGAACATGTAAACGCAGCCCCGGCCGGTCGCCGCCTCGCGCCCGTACGAGCCCTCCAGCGCGATCGGCTTGCCGGTGACGATCGCCGGAGTGTGACCGTGGAGCTTTCCGTACTCGTCCATCATCCAGGCCATCACTTGGGCGTTGGTATTCACGTCCGGGGCGGCGATGTCGCGCGTCGGGCCGAGGATCTTCTCCACCTTGTCCATGAACGAGCGGGCGATCTTCTGGACGTCCACGGGGTCGAGCCGGCCGGCGGGGCAGTTGACGCCGCCCTTGGCTCCGCCGTAGGGAACCCCGGCGACCGCGGTCTTCCACGTCATGAGCGAGGCGAGCGCGCGAACCTCGTCGATGTCCACCTCCGGGTGGAACCGGATGCCGCCCTTGTAGGGGCCGCGGGCGCCGTTGTGCTGGATGCGGTAGCCGGAATAGACGTGGACCTTGCCGTCGGGAAGCCTGATGGGAATCTGGACTGTGACCTCGCGGTAGGGCGCCCAGAAGACGACGCGCAGGTCGTCCGAGAGCCCGAGGCGGTCGCAGGCGGCGTTGAAGTAGAAGTGGACGATGTCGAGGTTCGAAACCTCGGCGCGCTGCCCGGGCTTCGGGGTCCCCGTCGCCTCCGCCTCGGCCTGCGCCTCCTCGACTGCCAGCTGCGACTTGTCGGGATGCTCGCGCTCGCCTACCGCATCCGTCGAGGTCTCAGTGTTGGCCATCTCACTCCTCGGAAAATCGCTGCTCAGGCGCCATCGTCGCACACGGCGGCTGCCACGGCAAAGGGTTGGTCGCCTCGTACCCGGACGGGCTGGCGTCATGCCACACTTGGTGTCCTGGGGCCATAGCTCAGTTGGGAGAGCGCGTGGTTTGCATCCACGAGGGCGCGGGTTCGAGTCCCGCTGGCTCCATCTCTATCCGAGCGTCTGTTGAGCCTTGTCGTTTGGCTCGAGGTAGTCGTCGGCGAAATGGATACCCAAGTGCTGTCCGTTCCGGGTCGTAGACGGCAGCGAGAAGATGGGGCGACTCGCTACCTCGACCACATGAAACACGTCCCGTTCGAGGATGACATCGCTTTCGGCGATGGTTGCTCTCTAGTGGACCACGAAATGACATAGGGTTGGATCGGTAACGCGCCGCACGGTCCTCGCCACCAGAATCGGCGAGGAGCGCCCGGCGGGAAGGAGAGAGCATGGGCACGGACGTGGGTAGGGTCGATTCGTCGCGCCGTGGGCGCCGAGGTCTCGGCGCAATCGCTTGCGCACTGACCGCGATCGGGCTGGTCGCATTGCCTTCGAGCGCGCTCGCCGGGGCCGATGGTGGCGCCGGCGACTGCAAGCCCTTCAGCGACGAGCCCTGCCTGCTCCCCTTCCCGAACGACCTCTACACGAAGAAGGACAAGAGCAGCAAGACCGGCCTGAGCGTCGACCTGCCGCAGGCGGCGATGCCCACGAACGAGGCCGGCGCTCAGATCGACGTCGCTCCTTACAACCGCAATGACGGCTTCAGCCCCGGCAGCGCGATCGTCGCTCGTGTGCCGGGCCTCGACAACCCGGACGCGCTGGAGGAGACGGACGCCGTTCCCCTGACCGACATGTCCCAGACCTTCAGGGAGCGAGCCCCGATCGTCGTCATCGACGAGAAGACCAAGGAGCGACAGCTCATCTGGGTGGAGCTCGACTCGAACGCCGACGGCCCCGAGAACACGACGCTGCTCATCCACGCGGGCGAGAGCTTCGAGTACGGCCACACCTACGCGGTCGCCATGCGCCGGCTGAAGGATGCCGACGGCGACAAGCTGGACGCGCCCGGATGGTTCAAGAAGCTTCGTGACGGCAAGCGCCTGCCGAAGGACGAGCGCTCGCAGAAGAAGCGCTACGAGCACATCTTCAAGGCGCTGGAGAAGGCCGGCATCCGGCGCGGCAACCTGTACATGGCCTGGGACTTCACGGTCGCAAGCCGCAAGAGCCTCACGCAGAACCTGCTTCACATCCGCAACGCCTCGTTCCGCACGCTGGGCGACAAGGATCTCGCCGACGACCAGGTCGCGGGCCACGCCCCCCGGTTCCACGTCGACGACGTGGAGACGAACCCGGACCCGGGCATCGCCCGCTACGTGACCGGCACCTTCAAGGTCCCGTGCTGGCTGAACCAGGACGGCTGCCCGCCCGGGTCGTCGTTCAACTACGAGTCAGGGGACCGCTACGCGCACCCGGAGCGCCAGCCCGGCAACCGGGCCACCGCCCCCTTCTACTGCATCGTCCCGACCGTCGCGACCCCGTCGCATCCGGCCCGCGGCTCGCTCTACGGGCACGGGCTCCTGGGATCCGGGAGCCAGGTCGCGAGCGGCTCGCAGGCCGCGCTGGCGAGCGAGCACAACTTCGTGATCTGCGCGACCGACTGGTGGGGAATGTCCAGCGGCGACGTTCCATACGACATCTCGGCGCTTTCGGACGTCAACAGGTTCCCGGCCGTCGTCGACCGCCTGCAGCAGGGCGTCCTGAACACCCTGTTCCTGTCGCGGTTGATGAGGACGGACGACGGGTTCGCATCCGATCCCGCGTTCCAGACGAACGGCCAGCCGCTGCTCGAGACCAACCATGGCTACTACTACGGCAACAGCCAGGGCGGGATCATGGGCGGCATCACCACAGCCGTGGCGCCTGACTTCAAACGCTCGGTGCTCGGCGTGACCGGCATGGGGTACGGGAGCCTCCTGCTCCAGCGAAGCTCGGACTTCCCCGCCTACGCGCTGTTCCTATATGGCAAGGCCGGCAGTGGCGGCTACCCGGACACGTCGATCCACCCGCTGCTCCTCGACCTGATGCAGCAGCTCTGGGATCGCGGCGAGCCGGACGGATACGCGGCCCGGATGACCTCCGATCCGTTCGCAAACACGCCCTCCCACAAGGTGCTGATGCAGACCGCCTACGGCGACTTCCAGGTCAGCCAGTACTCGGCGGCCGTCGAGGCGCGGACAATCGGCGCGAAGGCCTACCAGCCGGCGCTCGACATCCCGCCCCGCGGCCAGGACAGCGGTCTCTTCTTCGGAATACCGTCGATTCAGAGCTATCCGTACAACGGGTCGGCTTGGGTGATCTGGGACAGCGGACCGGGCCACACGCTGGATCCACCGACCACGAACACCGCGCCTGTGGAGAGCGAGACGCCCCCGGTGAACCTGGATCCGCACAGCGATCCGCGGGACACCCCGGAGGCGCGCACTCAGATCTCCGAGTTCCTGAAGGCCAACGGCAAGGTGGTCGACGTCTGCGGCGGCGAGCCCTGCCACACGTACAACTTCACACCGTAGGCGACCCGGACAATGCCGACCCCGGAAGCGGGCTGAGCTCAGCCCCGCTTGCCGCCCGGGCCCAGCTCGGCCTTGGCGCCGGCGCGCAGCAGTGCGGGGACCTGATCGAGCGGATTGGGAGTGTCCAGCAGGACGACGCCCAACTCGCGTCCGCCCACCCTCTGCGTGATCACGTAGCACCGTCCTGCGGCCTCGGTGTAGCCCGTCTTCAGTCCCGTGATGCCCTTCATGCGCTCGAGGATGAACGGGTTGTTGTTGTAGAGGTCGAGATAGTTGCCCTTGATCGGGAACGGGAACCGAGCCTCGCGCGTTGCCACGATCCGGCGGATCCAGGGGTCCGCCAGATCGGCTCGGGCCAACGCGGCGAGATCCTTCGCGCACGAGTAGTTGCCGCGGTCGAGGATCCCGCTCGGGGTCGAGAATCGAGAGCACTCGAGGCCCAGGCGATCGCGCCAGCCGTTCATGCGTTCGACGAAGGCCCGGATGCTGCCGGAATCGTGCTGGGCGAGCGCGATCGCCGCGTCGTTTCCCGATACGAGCAGCAGGCCGTAGAACAGGTCCTTCAGCGGCACGCGCTTTCCCTTCGGCAGAACGCCCACGCCCGAGCCCTCGAAGGCGACCGCCTGCGGCGTGATCAGGACCCGCTCGTCCGGCCGGTCTCGCCTGGCGATGATGAGCGCGGTCATCATCTTCGTCAGGCTGGCGATCGGAAGCCGCTTCCCCGCATTGTGCCGCCACAGGACCCGCCCCGTGTCGACGTCGAAGAGGATTCCGGCGCGCGGCTCATTCGCGGGCGCGAAGTCGATGCGTACCGGGAGGTTCCGCCCCGCCCGCTCGAGCACGAAGGGCGACGCTGGCCGGGAGTGAGCGTGGCCGGGGGGATCCGGGCGCACCACGTGGATCGTGGAGGCCTCTCGCCGTGGGGCGTCTGAAAGCCACAGCTGCGGATCCACAAGGAGCAACGCCACCGCGGCACCCGCCACGAGGAGGATCGCTCCCGTCGCCATCCAGACCTTCATCAAGGACAGGTTCTACCGGCCCGGACGGACCGCCCGCGCTACCTGCCAGGAGGGTTTCGGATCGCCCCGAGCAGCCCGAGCATGATCATGAGGACGATCAGGAACGAGATCAGGGTGAAGATGTCGAACCCCGACTGCCCGGCCACGGCCGCCGTCGCCGCCCCGAACATCAGGCAGAACACGAGGCCTACCCAGAGGAACACGCTACGCACGATGACATCCGCGTGTGTCGAGAAGGGTGGGCGGCATCGAGGCTAGGGGATGCCCTGCGGGCCCAGGGCCTTTGCCCGGTCGCGGGTCGCGAACAGCTTGATGGCGGCGAGCCCGAAGACGAACCCACCGACATGCGCCCAATACGCGACGCCCTCTCCCCCGGCGGCGCTGGTGGTCACCTGTCCCAGGGCGGGCAGGAACTGCAGCACGAACCAGATTGCCAGCAGGATCGCCGCTGGGATCTCGATGATCGTGACGAAGAAGATGACCAGCAGGACCGTCAGCACTCGAGCCCGGGGAAAGAGCAGCAGGTAGCCGCCGAGCACGCCCGCGATCGCCCCGCTCGCGCCGATCGCGGGCACCGTGGAGCCCGCCGTGAGCAACGCCTGCGTGTAGGCGGCGACGATGCCGCCGAGCAGGTAGAACAGCAGGAAGCGGGGCCTGCCCATCGAGTCCTCGATGTTGTTGCCGAAGATCCACAGGAAGAGCATGTTGAACGCGATGTGCAGGATCCCTCCGTGCAGGAACATCGACGTGAATACGGTCGCCCACCAAGGTGGCGAATCGAGCGGTGTGAAGTTGGACGAGGTCTCCGCGGCCCTGTAGTCCGACGTTCCCTGGCAGACCACCTGCAGCGAGTTCGAGGCGTTCGGACCGGTTGTGACCTGGCCCACCGCGCAGTTCTTTCCGGGGTGGGTGAGCCGGTACGGGATCGCGCCATAGCTCAGCGTCGTCTCGTCCTGCTCCGAGAGCCCCGGGACGTGGGGCGAGGTGCTCGAGCCGGGATCGGAGGACTGCGTGACCTGCCAGACGAAGACCGCGATGTTGATCACGATCAAGGCGACGGTCACGACGGGAAAGCGCAGCGTCGGAATGTTGTCCTTGACTGGGATCAAGGCCGGGGAAGCCTACGCGTCCTCGTGCAGAGCTCGTCTGGGCTAGTCTCACTGCGACAGGGAAACTCGGAACGGTTTCCGAGCAATCACGAGCAAAGGGGAAGCAGTTGAGCTTCAAGAAGCTGTCGGTGGCACTGGTTGCTGCCGTGATAACTGGTGCGCTGATAATGGCCAGCATGGCCGGCGCACGCGCCGCGGCGGACACCGGGGTCACCATCAAGGGCGAGAACGGTGACTTCCACGGCAAGGTCCTGAGCGAAAAGGCAAAGTGCACCGGCGACCGGAAGGTGGTCGTGTACAAGCAGAAGGGCCGTCATCAGGAGCCGTCAACCGACAAGAAGATCGCCTCCGACATCTCAGAGCGTCATGGCGATCACGGTGACTGGAACGTCGGGAACACCGGATACAAGAAGGGCAAGTTCTACGCCAAGGCGAAGAAGTCGCCCGGTTGCGCGAAGGGATTCAGCAAGACGATCAAGCTCTAACGGTCATGGCGAGGCGGCGCTCCGGCAACCGGTGCGTCGCCTCGTCCTAGGCCGCGGTACGGCTTCGCCCGGCGACCTCGCGGGCGCTCTCGTCCGCGTGGTAGGAACTGCGCACGAGCGGGCCTGATGCCACCGACTCGAACCCGACCTCGTACGCGGCGACCCTGAGCGCCTCGAATTCGTCCGGGTGCCAGTACCGGACGACGGGAAGGTGCTGCTCGGTCGGCCGCAGGTACTGGCCGATGGTGAGGATCTGCACGCGGTGCTCGCGCAGAATCCCGAAAGCCTCGACCATCTCGTCGAACGTCTCGCCCAGTCCCACCATCAGACCAGACTTGGTGACGACCTCGTCGCCACCCATCTCCTTGGCCAGCTTCAGGACGCGGGCGGATCGCATGAAGTCCGACCCGCGGCGCGCCTTCGGATACAGCCGTGGCACCGTCTCGACGTTGTGGTTGAAGACATCGGGACGCTCGTGGACCACCTTGGCCAACGGCATCTCCTGGCCGCGGAAGTCGGGAGTCAGGACCTCGACCTTGCAGCCCGGGGCGAGCATCCGGATCGACCTGATGACGCCCACGAAAGCGCCCGCGCCGTAGTCCGGCAGGTCGTCGCGATCGACCGAGGTGACCACGGCGTGACGCAGGCCCATCTGCCGCACCTGGTTGGCCACCCGCATTGGTTCCAGCGGGTCGTTCCACGTGGGCTTGCCCGTCTGCACGTTGCAGAACCCGCAGCGTCGCGTGCAGACGTCGCCGAGAATCATGAAGGTGGCGGTGCCGCGTTCCCAGCACTCGCCAACGTTCGGGCAGTTCGCCTCCTCGC
Source organism: Solirubrobacterales bacterium (assembly GCA_035265465.1). Classification (GTDB taxonomy): domain Bacteria; phylum Actinomycetota; class Thermoleophilia; order Solirubrobacterales; family 70-9; genus AC-56. The sequence continues at coordinate 7,734 of DATFON010000200.1, forward strand.
AAACCGTGTGCAGGTTCTCCGCCTGGATCGTCGACTTCAGGCGCCGGTAGGTCGGCCCGCCCGGCGCGGGGACCTTCAGCCAGGGCGGCTTGCGCTCGCGGAACGGGCGCCCCTCGGCAACCCGCATGCCGCCGGGCTTCGCGCGGGAGCGGGTGATGTGAAGGGCACCGGATTCCATGGGCTCTACGCTAGCGCGGCGGCTGGGCTCAGCCGTTCGGCGAGACCTTCGACCCCGACCTCCGAGGGCGTCCTGCCGTAGACATCCCCGAAACGGTCGCGGACGGTCGTCGCGAACCGGGCGAGATCCTGCTCGGCGCCCAGCTCCCGCGACAGCGAGGTCATCCGGCAGGCCTCGATCCCGCACGGAACGACCCATTCGAACGGCTGGAGGTCGTTGTTCACGTTGATCGCGAAGCCATGGGTGGTCACGCCCCGGCTGACGTGGACCCCGATCGAGCCGATCTTCCGACGCTCGGGCGTCCAGACCCCCGTCAACCCGTCGACGACCTCGGCCTCGATGCCCCAGTCCCCCAGGGCGCCGACGATCACCCGCTCCATGCGCCGGATGTACTCGTGGACGTCATCCCCGTAGGGGCGCAGGCTCACGATCGGATAGCCGACGAGCTGTCCCGGGCCGTGGTAGGTGACCCGGCCGCCGCGATCGGTATCGACCACGTCGATGCCCTGCCT
>DATFON010000201.1:0-4055 GCA_035265465.1 Solirubrobacterales bacterium
CGGCTACCCTATGCGTAGTGACATAGCACGGGGGCGACAGGCATCGATTCGGTCGATCCGTGCGAAAGGTCGCAGGTCGAGGTTCCCGGAGGCCTCGTTAAACACCGGGAAAAAACAATAAGTGCGGACCATGAGTTCGCCCTTGCCGCTTAGCGCAAGCTAAGTAGGGTGAGGAGTCGGCCCTCCCTCGGCCCGTGGGGAGGGGCCCCGGCTTCAGAAACGGGCTTGCCCGACGCGGTTCGTCCTCGCCGCCAGGGGACTCTCAAGGGGACTGGTCTTCCGGATTCACCCGCCGGCGCGGGGCCGGGAGACGAGATCAAAGCGCCGGCTAAACCTGTAGAAGCCTTCGCATAGAGACCGGAGACGCGAGTTCGAATCTCGCCGCCTCCATTTTCGGCGTGGCGTACGTGCACCGTGGCGGAGTGCTGGGCTTCCGCCATCGCGACCGCTGGCGGACGCGTCTGGACCTCCGCGTCGAGGGCAGCGAAGCGCGAGGATTCGCCCAGCATGACCGGCCGATCGTCGCCTGACGCGGTTCCCGTCGAGCTTCTGACGGATGGCGTGCGGCTGTCGGCGAGCAACCTGCCGGTGGCGGCGGACGCCCTCCTTTTCACACGGGACGGCCGTCATCGCGTCAGCTACCGCTTGCCCGTGCCGTACTTCGGATTCCTCTGGGCACCCTGGGTCGCTCGGCGGGCGCGACAGGTCGAGCGGGCGGCCGATGCTGGGGAGCCGCTGCCCAGCGACACGCCGTGGTGGGCGCCGCCCGAGCCGATCGCTGCTCGCGCGAGCGAGTCGTTGGCTGCTCTCTGTCTGATCTCGCTGCTGTGGAGCTACGGCGGGGGAGCGCTGAGCCTCCTGTCCTTGACGCTGCCCTACGCCGCGGACATATATTCCGTCGACAACCGCGGGCTGGCGACAGGCCTTGCGGTGGTACGGGCCGGGGTCCTGCTCGCACTCCTCTTGGGCCCGCTCGCCGACCGCTTCGGCCGGCGCCGGCTCGTCGTCGCTGCGGCGTGCGCGCACTGCGCGTTGGCCGGTGCGCTCGGGCTCGCCCCAAGCTTCGAGCTCTACATCGCAGGGCACTTCGTCCTGCGATGTATCGATACCGCCTTGGGGATCGCGATCGCCGTGCTGGTCGCCGAGATCGTCTCCGCCGGCTCGCGTGCCGTGGCGCTCAGCCTCGTCGGCCTGGCGGCGGGCGGCGGGATCGTGCTCGCAGTCATGTCGCTGCCGCTCGCCGCCGCCGGTCGGGGCGGATTTGCCTCCGTGTACCTGCTCCAATTGCTGGCCATCCCGGCGGTCCTCCACGCGGCACGACACGTCGCGGAATCGCCGCGCTTCATGCGCCACGCCGACGAGCCGCACCGGTACCGCGACGTGCTCGGCGGCATCTATCGGCGCCGTCTGCTGCTCATTGGCGGCACGACGTTCCTCGCGTCCGCCTTCACTGCGCCGACGCTCGAGTTTACGACTCGCTACCTCCACAGCGGGCACGGGTTTTCCGCGTTCGAGATCGTCGTCTTCCTGGCGGTCACGGGGCTTCCCAGCTTTCCGATGGTGCTCCTCGGCGGTAGGCTCGCCGATTTGACCAGCCGCAAGGGGGTGGGGATCCCCCTGGTCGGCGCCTCGGCGCTGGCGTACGCCGGGTTTTACCTGGCTTCGGGTTGGCTGATCTGGCCGCTCGCGCTCGCGGGAGCAATGCTGGGCTCGGCGGGGGGTGCGGCGCTCGCGCCTTATGCCTCCGAGTTATTCGCGACGCGAATTCGCTCCGAAGCACAAACCCTCACACTGGTCATGGGCGTCACCGGTTCCGCGACCGGGCTCGCGACTGTCGGCCTGCTCTCCGGCCCGCTCGGACTCGGTCCCTCAATCTCGCTTCTGGCTGTGCTCCCGTTGGTTGCCCTCGCCATCGTGGCCTTGTCCTTCCCCGAGACCGCTCGTCGAGAGCTCGAGGACACGAGTGGCGAGGAATGCTCTCCTAGCGCAGTTGGTGACACAACGGTGCGTACCCCGCGGGCCGCTGAATCTAGGGCGAGAGCACGTGGCCGACGGACGGGCTGGCACGACCGTCCAAGAGCTCCAGGTAGGCGGCCTCGACGGCGTCGCCTCCCTCGCCGCGCACGACTTCGAGCCAGCCGGTCGACCACTCGACGAAGGGCCCCCAGGCGTCGGCGACGTGGCGGTCGAGGCCCTCCCGGCCCCACTCCGCGCTTCGCGTGCGCACGTGGTCGGGCGCGAAGAAGAAGGTTGGCCGCGGTCCCGGGAGCGCCGCCGCTTCCTCCCCCGCGAGCTGATCCCAATGCGTCGCCCCGACGACCGCGCTGTGCCGGAGCTCGTCACCGTAATGGCGATGGACCGCCGCGCGAACCTCGGCGTCCCCGGCGATATCGACGTAGACGGCGGGCGCCTTCGGCACCGACCCGACGTCCGGGTAGGCGACCACGCGGTCGTAGACGTCGAGGCCCTCCACGAATCCGACCCTGCCCGGCGAGGTGAGGCCGACGACCTCGATGCCCTCGCGCCGGCCGAGCAGGAAGGCGGTGCCGAGGGCGGTCTTGCTCGACGCGCTCGACACGACTGCGGTCGCTGCACCGAAGAGGTCCTCACTCCCGAGGAAGTCATCGAGGAGGAACGACGTGAAGAACAGCGGCCACAGGAGCATCTGCTGCGCTTCGAATCGCTGCTCGTACAGCGGGTGCTCATCGACGAGCATGTAGCTGTTGTACGCCGGCGGCAGGCTCGCTCGGTGCGGAGAGGCGTCAACGAAGCCCCGAGAGTCGATCGACTCGGGCGTCACCACGAGCCGGTTCGAGGGCGGGAAGTAGCCGAAGATCCTGGCGCCCTCCGACAGGGCGGTGTCGCCCGCCGCTTCGACCTCGGCGAAGCCCCACACGGGGACGCGGCCCCATCCCTCCTCCGCCGGAAAGAAGTCCCAGTACGACATCGCCTCGCCGAACACGGCGTAGGTGATGTTGTTGGTCGTGAGCCCGAACGAGTCGATCCGAAGCAGGGCCTGTCCGGGCTCGAGCTCCGCGATGTCCCCGTCCTCAACCCGGCAGGTGTGGAGATCGTCGCGCTTGACGAGGAAGTCCATGCGCGTGCAGCCTACGACCCAGCGGCCGGACAGGCGTGCGTTCGGCCGATGTGCTGCGCGAGGTAGCAGTACGCCGGCTTCGGCTCGAGGTTGGGGCCCACGACGCCGTACGGACCGAAGCGCTCACCACCGGCGATCGAGTCATAGAGGCTGTAGATGATGAAAGCCCGGACCTCGCTTCGCTGAATCGAGCGATACATCCGCACCAGGATCGGTCCCTGCTGGGCGAGCGGAACGTTGAACTGCCCCACCCCGCCGGGTGCGCCGCCGATACCCACCTCGGTGATCCAAAGCGGCTTCGGGGCATCGTGGAAGCGTTCGCTGACTGCTCGAAGCTGGTCGAGATTGGCGTTCATGTTCGCCACCCACGGCGGACCCGCGGGATACGGGTGCGTTCCAATCCCGTCGAAGACGGCGCCTCCCGCCAATTCGTACACGCGCGAGAGAAAACGAGCCGGCGGCATCTTCCCCGCGCTTGGCGGGCTGGGGGAGAGGCCGCCGGTGATGATCGGCCGGTCGAAGCCAACCTCCCGGGCCGCTTGGTCGGCCGCCTGCAGCATCCGGGCGTAGAGCGCCGGGGATGGACGCGGGGCGAAGGACCGCGCCAGGTTGGGCTCGTTCCAGATCTCCAGCGCGCGCATGTCGGGGAAATGGACCATCAGGCCGCGGAGGAAGGCGCGCCACTGCGGGATGTGAGCGGGGCCGGGCGGAAACGTGCAGTTGCCACCCCCGGGCGCGCTGCACCCCGCCGGACGATCCCATCCCGGAACCCTCGCCCAGGCCGGGCTGCCCCACGCCAACATCACCGGGGCGGCGCCGTCACGGAGCATGGCGCGATAGCGGCTGGTCAGCGGCTCCCAGTTGAAGCGCGCCCCGTTCTGTGGAGCGGGCTGGCCGGGCGCGCGCGGCTCGACGGTTGCCCATGCCGCCAGGAGCCGATCCACATCGGCTCCCGCCC
>DATFON010000202.1:0-4940 GCA_035265465.1 Solirubrobacterales bacterium
GCGAGGCGGCAGTGCTTCGCAGACGCGAAGCAACCCGCACATCCGGTCTGGGAGCAAAGGGGCGAGCGTGACCCCGGTCACCTTGCACGGCCCAGGCGGAGACACCCGACACAGGAGACAGACGCATGGAAGCCGCAACCAAGCCCGGTGCTGGGCGCACCGACACAATCCGTCGCGACGGCCGCATCCGCCGGCTGGCGACCGAGACCAAGCAGGCCTTCAAGACCACCGAGTTTTGGGCAATGGTCGGCGTCGTCGTGGCGATTCTCATCAGCGCCGCCGTGATCGACGCTGGGGACGGCGGCGGGAATGACCCGTTCGCCGCCCGCCAGGCATGGCTCTACGTGGCCATCGTCGCCGGCGCCTATTTCATCAGTCGCGGTCTGGCCAAGTCCGGATCGAGCGATCCGTACACGGAGAGCCGCAACGACGGCGACCGGTAGCGGGCGCTAGGAACAAATGCCAATGAGCAGGATGCTGTCGAAGCAATGCGCTGCTCGTTGGCTCGGTCCGGCCGGGGCCCCAACCGGGGTCTCGGCCGGGCTCGTGCCTCGGAACCGGTGTGCAGGCGGTGAGCGATGTTCGTGATCTGGAAGCGATCTGGCGAAGGCACTCAGGTGCGGTTCATGCCTGGCTGCCTTGTCTGGTCGATCGTGCTTTCGATCGTCCTCACCATCTTGGTGAACCTGCTGATCAGATTGCTCTGAGCCGGTTTCCGAGCCGCGATGCCCTGCCGGATGGGCGCTCGAGACTACTGAACGAGGACCAGTAGTCAGCCCGGGTGTGGCCAGCGCCAGCCGAGGGCAAACTCGTAGTGAACAGACAAACAAAGAGAAACAGAGAAGGAGGCCACGATGGCTCCCCAGACAAAAACGCAACGTCAAGCTGCTGCCAAAAAGGCCGCGGCGACGCGGAAACGGAACGCAGCCGCGCAGAGCACGGGTCGCACGAAGGGCTCTGTTCGCCGAACGGTCCGCTCCGCTGAGAGCACAGGGCGCACGGCTCGAACCGCCGCCAGGCAGGCTGGCCGGGCGGCGACCCAGCGAGGCGCAGCCGAGGTGACCCGCCTGGAGGCCGCGGCACGACGGGCCCAGCGTGCTCTCTACGTCCCCGTAGGGGTGATTCTCGAAGCTCGCGACGGCCTCGCTCAAACAGCCCTGACCTACACCGATCCGCGGCGTGCCCAGCGCCAGTTCGATCGCTTCGAAAGGCGCGGAGAGCGTGCCCTGCGACGCAATCGACGCGTCGTCGAGCAACGGGTGACGCAGGGCCGACGCGAAGTGGAGCACCGGGTCGATGATGTCCAGACGGGCGCTGAAGATCTCGTCGAGCGGGTTCGCTCACTCGTCTGATCCACGACGCACCATTGCTCGAGGGGCCTGGAATCTCAGGTCCCTCGAGCGCCCACCTGCAGAGCCCGTGCCTCGAACTGGGCGCGTGGCCGAGGTCGAAGCGGATCGGGATTCAGGCTCTGATATCACGCGCCCCGGCCACCTTCCGGGCCGTCCGTGCTCTCCGGCTCATCCTCCACCGCAACGTTGACGGTCGAGCAACGAGCGCAACGGACCCGCACCTTCTTCGTCATCTGCATGGGGTGCATCGATTCCGCGAGGACGTTGCCGCACTGCACGCAGACATAGTCGTCGGGTCCGTTGCCGCGGAACGCAGGACGGTCGGGAAGCTCCTGGATCGCCGTTCCGGCCGCGAAGGGGATCTCGCCCTCGCGGATCTCCCGCATCACCACCGTCGCCATCTAGGCCTGGCCGAGCTTCGTCGTGAAGTCGGTGATCAGCGCGTCGAGCACCCCGACGACCACGCCCTCCCCCATCGAGGCCGCCTTGCCGGTGATCTGCGCTTTGGTATGGATCGTTCCGCCGCTGTCGTTGAGCTGGAAGGTGACGTCGGCGTTGGCGTGTCCCTGCCCCCCGGCCTCCCTGGACTTCACGCGCAGCAGGGCACGGTGGGCGTCGGCGTCCTTCTCGACCACCTCCACGGTGCCGGCGAACTTCATCGACATGGCTCCCATCGAGACGTCGATCTGGGCCTTCACGGAGTCCTCTCCGGTCACCTCGGTCACGCGACCCCCATCGACGCATGGGATCACCCGCTCGAGGTCGGTGACCGTCGCGAAGCTCTCGTCGATCGGCTTGGTCGTCGTGAACGAATGCTCCAGTTCCGTCGCCATGCGGTCACTCCTTTGCTCGGATTCGTGCGGACGTCGTCGGTATGCTCGCCGCGTGTCGCTGCCGGCGGGTACCCACCAGCTCGGGCCCGACACCGCCACGCTCTCGATTCACACGCGACGGGCGGGTGCGGCGGCCAAGGCCGGACACGATCTCCTGATCCGTGTGACCGCCTGGAATGCGACGCTCGTGGTTGGCGACGATCCCGCGGATGCCGGGATCAAGCTTCATGTCGACGCGGGCTCGCTGCGTGTGGTGGAGGGCACAGGGGGATTGCAACCGCTCGGCGACGACGACATCGCCAGCATCCACAAGACGATCGACGACGAGGTGCTGAAGCGCCAGGAAATCGAGTTTCACTCGACCCGGGTGGAGCCCAGAGACGGCGGCGGCGGGCTCACCGTCGACGGCGAGCTGACCATCGGCGAGCGGACCAACCCGATCTCCTTCGACCTCGACATCGCGGAGGACGGGGCGCTCGGCGCCAGCGCGGTGGTCACTCAGACCGAATGGGGATTGAAGCCCTACTCCGCCCTGTTCGGAGCGCTCAAGGTCCATGACGATGTCGAGGTCGCGCTGGAGGGCCACCTCTAGCTCGTCAATCCCTGTAGACCGCTTGCGCGTCGAGCCCACCCTCGACGCCCGGCGGAAGCTCGCCGGTTCCGTGCGCATACATGGCGACATCCTCGATCGTCTTCGCGGCCGCGGGATCGCTGCCGTCACCGACCGACCAGCGGCCGTCCGACCAGGTCAGCCTGTCGGGCGCGGTGCCGAGCGCCGCGGCCGCGAGCGCTCGCCCCTTCTCGAGGATCCTGCCGGTGGCGCTGGCGATCGCCGCCGCCGTCCCCGCGGACGGGGTCGTGTTGTAGCCGTGTCCAACCCCGAAGCGGTCGGTGTCGGCGGCGACCACCTTGACGTCCAGCGGCGGGACGCCGAGCTCGCGGGCGACCAGCTCCGCGTACTCCGCCTCCCTGCCGTCGGAGTCGGTGGTCAGGCTCAGCACCATCTTGCCCGTGGGGTGAACTCGCAGGAACACCGCTCGATAGGCCTCGTCAGCCATCACTGATCTCCTCCTCCTCGTCGCGGCCGGCGCTCGATTCGGACGCGAGCCGCTGGCGCTCTTGATGAGCGGTCAGGGCGTTGTGGTCCTCCAGGTCGCAGAAGGCGGGCTGTGGTCCGCCCAGCGGATTCGGAGGCGCGGCCGGGCGGTCGCAGCCCGGGTATATGCAGATCTTCGTCTCGGCGTTCATCGCTCTCCCCAGCCTGGGGTCGTCTTGCCGCGGCTCGGCCCATAGCCGCTCGGCATCGCCACCGAGCTGCCCGCGATGGGCGTGGCGCTCGCCCACGGCTCCTCCTCCTGCTCGCCCCCCTCGGCGCGCTCCGCGCGGATGCTCTCCACGCGCGCGGCGCCCGCCGACTTGGGCGCCCCGATCGCCTCGACCACCTCCCCCAGGGCCTCGAGGCTGTGACCGCTGACGAGCGCGTCGCAATGCTCGAGCGCGGCGACCATTCCGCCCGCCTGAACGGAGAACCGCCTCGCGCCGGCCCGCGGGTTGACCCAGACGATCCGATGGGCGAGACGGGCCAAGCGCTCCATCTCGCGGCCGACCAGCCTCGGGTCGCCCCGTTCCCAGCCGTCGGACAGGATGACCACGACCGCACCCCGGGCCATGCCGCGCCGCCCGTAGCGGTCGTTGAACTCCTTCAGCGCATCGCCGATGCGGGTCCCGCTCGACCAATCCGGGGCGGCGGCCGCGGCGCGCTGCATCGCCCACTCGGGGTTGCGCGTGGCCAGCGCCCGCGTGAGGCGCGTCAGCCGCGTGGCGAAGGCGAATGCCTCGACGTGCCGCCCGCTTCCGGCCGCGCAGGTCAAGAACTGCAGGTAGGCCCGGGCGTAGGGCTCCATCGACCCGGAGATGTCGCAGAGCACCACGAGCCGGCGGCGGAGGACGCGGCGGCGGCGGCGCGCGACGTGGACCGGGTCGCCGCCGCTGCGCAGGCTTGCCCGCAGCGTCCGGCGCATGTCGACACGCCGGCCGTGGTGGGCGCGCTCGAACCGGCGGGTACGACGCAGCGGCGTCGCGAGCTCGAGCCGCGACATCAGCCGGTAGAGCTGGGCCAGCTCGTCGGGCTCGAGGGCGTCGAAGCTCTTGCCGGCCAGCACCTCCTCGTCGCTCGCAATGGCGCGCGGGACCTCGATTGCCTTCCGGTCCTCGTCCCCGTCGCTGCTGCGCGACGGCGAGCTCGCCACGGTGGGCGGGCGGGCCTCCCGGGCCGGCTCGGCGGAAGCGGCAGAGCGATCGGAGCTCGGGCGCTCGTCGGCCTGCGCGGGGACGGTCCGCGCCTCGTCGGGGGGCGAGCTCTCCGCGGCGCCCCCGCCGCCGAAGATCGCCCGGAAGACGGCGTCGAAGGCGGCAGCGTGGGCGCGGTCGGTCACGAATATGCAACGGGCGGTCCAGTAGAGGCGCCCGCGGCTCTGCGGCCGCGTGATCGCCAGCGCGTGGGCGAAGTCGGCTGAACGCTCGGGAGTGACCGGAACGCGGGCCTCGCGCAGCCGCTGGCCGAGCGCGGCGGCGAGCGGCGCCAGGTCGAGGTGAATCGTCTCGACCCCGAACGGGTGCTTGGAAGCCGGCTCAGCCACGGCTGGACACCAGCTGGTCGAGGCCCGCGGCGCGGATCACCTCCTGATCGTCCTCGTACTTGAGCGCCGAGCCGAGGGTCAGGTCGACCGCCTCGGCGTCGAGGGCCTCGATTCCG
>DATFON010000203.1:0-5126 GCA_035265465.1 Solirubrobacterales bacterium
GAACGTCGCCCGCCAGCCCGACAACGGCGCCGAGCCGCGCCCCGACAATCGCTCCGGGTGGCTCGAAGGCGAAACTCCGCGAACCCCGGTCGAAGAGCTCATCGACAGCCAGGCCGAGGCGCCCTTCTGGGATCCGTCCACACAGCTTCGCGTGGTGAAGAAGACGCAAAAGCCCCCGCCCTACCCCGAAGCCGACGCCGCGGCACAGCCCGCAGGCTGGGGTGACTGAGACTGGATGATTCGGTGAGCGACGTCGGCGACCGCCTCGAGGACCTCCGCGCCGCGGGGCTGTATCGGCGGCTGCGCCTGATCGAGAGCCCGCAGGGTCCGCGCGTCATGCTCGACGGCGCCGAGGTCCTGCTTCTCTGCTCGAACAACTATCTCGGACTCGCCGACCACCCGCGGGTTCGCCAGGCGGCGGCCGACGCCGCGGAGCGCTTCGGCGCGGGGGCCGGAGCGTCGCGCCTGATCTCGGGAAACATGTCTGTGCACGAACGGCTCGAGAAACGGCTTGCGGAATTCGCCGGCTACGAGGCGGCCCTGCTGTTCGGCTCGGGCTACCTGGCCAACCTCGGGACGGTCGCCGCGCTTGCCGGGCGCGGACAGGTGATTCTCTCCGACGAGCTCAACCACGCGAGCCTCATCGACGGCTGCCGGATCTCCCGAGCCGAGCGGTTCGTCTACCGGCACGCGGACCTCGAGCACCTGTCCTGGGGACTGCGCAAGGCGGATGGGCGCGCCTCGCTCATCGTCACCGATGCCATCTTCTCCATGGACGGCGACGTGGCCCCGATCGCCGAGATCCTCGAGCTGGCGCGTCGACACGGCTGCCGGTTGCTGGTGGACGAGGCGCACGCCGTGGGCTCCCTGGGTCCCGGCGGACGCGGTGCCGTCGCCGATGCTGGGCTCTCGGGCGAGGTCGACGTGATCGTCGGCACCCTGGGCAAGGCGCTGGGAAGCTACGGCGCTTACGTTTGCGCGAGCGCGGAGATCGTCGACCTCCTCGTGAACGTGGCGAGGCCCTTCATATTCTCCACCGCCCTCCCGCCCCCCGCTGTGGGGGCGGCAAGCGCGGCAATCGCCATGCTCGACGGGCAGCCCGGGATGGTCGAGCATCTGCGGCGAAACGGCGCGATCCTGCGCAAGGCACTGGCTGGGCATGGACTGGACGTCGGACCGTCGCGGACGCAGATCGTGCCCGTCGTCGTCGGCGACGCCGCGACCGCACTGGAGCTGTGCGAGCGCGCGCTCGAGGGCCGGGTGTTCGCCCAGGCGATCCGGCCACCGACGGTGCCCGCCGGCACCTCCCGGCTGCGGCTCTCGGTCATGGCCAACCACCGACCGAACGACCTGCAGGCCGCGGCCCGGGTGATCGCGAGCGCGGCGGCCGAGATCGGCATCGCCGCCCCGGAGCAGCGACGCCCGGGGGCGGTCCCGACGCCGCTCCGCGAAGCCGCGTAGCACCACTAGTTGCGCGGCGTCTTCGTCACGGGAGCGGGGACCGAGGTCGGCAAGACCGTCGTGGCCGCCGCGATCGCGCGCACGCACGCCGAGGCCGGGGAGCGGGTGGGCGTGTTCAAGCCGGCCGTCAGCGGGCTGGACGAGGGCGGGGAGCCCGATCACGCCCTGCTCCGTCGCGCCGCCGGCTCATCGCAGTCCGACGACGAGATCGCCCCGTACCGCTACGACCCGCCGGTCTCGCCGCACCTGGGCGCGGAGCTGGCGGGCGAGCGCATCGACCCGGCGCGGCTGCTGGCGACGGCTCGGGCCGCGTCGGTGGGCGCTGACCTCGTGGTGTGCGAGGGGGTCGGTGGTCTGCTGGTCCCGCTGACGCTCGGATACCTGGTCCGCGACCTCGCGCGCGACCTCGGCCTGCCCATCGTCGTCGCGGCCTCGCCCGGGCTGGGAACCATCAACCACTCGCTGCTGACTGTGGAGTGCGCTCGGGCGGTGGGGCTGGAAGTCTCGGCCGTCGTACTCACTCCGTGGCCGGACGAGCCGGGGACAGTCGAGGCCTCGAATCGCGAGGCGATCGAGCGGCTCGCTCAGGTAAAGGTCGAGACACTGCCGCGGATCGACGTTGCGAACCCCGGGAGCTGGCCCGCGCTTAGCCTGCCCCCTTCCTGAATCGAATGCGTGATTCACCCCAATATGTGGGGTGAATCCCACACTCGATCGGGCGCGGGAGCTGGACGCTTCCCCTCGCTGCCCGCCCCGGCGCCGACGCCGCCGTCGCTAGCTGGCGCTGTGCTCGCCGGTCGCGAGCTCCGCCGCCGGCGTCACGCCACCGGCGGGGACCTCCGCCTCGCCGGTGCCCGTGCGCCGCGAGCGGATCAGGGTCACGGCCACCACCACGCCGGCGAGCGCCACCGCCGTCGCCACCTTCATCGATGAGGCGAAGGCGTCGATGAACGCGTCGCGCGAGGCTGAGGCGATCTGGGCCGCCTGGTCGTGGCTGACGCCGTTGGGAACCGCCGAGACGCCACCGCCGAGACCGTGGGCGATGTCGCTGCGCTGCCCGGCCGTCAGGCCCGAGCCGGTCAGCGAGGAATCGATTTGCGAGCGTGCGGTGGCCTGAAACACGGCCCCGATCACCGCGACGCCGAGCGTGCCGCCGATCATCCGGTTCATCGAGAGGACCCCGGAGGCGATGCCGGCCTTGGCGTCGGCGACCGCATTCATCGCCGCGGTCGACATCGGGGACATGACGAGGGCCATGCCGATGCCCATGAGGACGAACGATGGGAGCAGGTCGCCATACGTCGTCGACGGCCCGATCCGGGTGAGCCAGAACATCGCCATGGACACGAGCCCTAGTCCGGCGGCGATCGGGATCCGGGCTCCGATCTTGTCCGTCAGTCGCCCGGCGATCGGTGCGATCGCCACGATCATGAGCGTGGCTGGCAGGAACCGCACGCCGGCCTGAAGCGGCGAGTAGCCGAGGATGTTCTGCATGTAGAGGGCCAGGAAGAAGAACTGGGCGAGCATCGCGAAGGTGACGATCAGCGCGATCAGATTCGATCCCACGAAGTTGCGACTGGCGAACAGGGGGAACTCGACCATGGGCGCCGCCACCCTCTGCTCGACGAGGACGAAGATGCCCATCATCACGACGGATCCGCCGAGCAGCGACAGGACCGGCACCGATCCCCAGCCCCACGCGTTGCCCTCGATGAGGGCCAGGACCAGCGCGGTCAAGGCCACGGTCAGCGTGGCGACGCCCGCGTAGTCGACCTCGCGCCCGACCGTGTGATCGCGCGACTCGCGCACCGCGAACAGGGTCGCGATGACCGCGCCGATGCCCACGGGAAGATTGATGAAGAAGATCGCCCGCCAGGAGACGGCCTCGGTCAGGAATCCGCCCAGTACCGGGCCGATCGCGAGCGCGAGCGCGGAGACCCCCGCCCATGTACCGATCGCCTTGCCGCGCTCAGCGGGCGGAAAGGCGTTCGTGACGATCGAGAGCGTCGCGGGCATCATGAGCGCACCGCCGATTCCCTGGACGACGCGGCTTCCGACCAGCCAGGTCGTGTCCGGCGCGAACCCTGCGGTGGCCGACGAAACCGAGAACAGCACGACGCCGATCAGGAACGTCAGACGCCGTCCAAAGATGTCGCCGAGGCGGCCGCCCGTCGCCAGGAAGACGGCGAAGGCGAGCGTGTAACCGTTGATGATCCACTCGAGGCTCGACAGGCTGGCGCCCAGATCGCTCTCGATCGATGGCAGCGCCACGTTGACGACCGTGTTGTCGAGCATGATCATGAACAGCGCGAAGCACATGGCGCCGAGCGTCCACCACTTGCGATTGGCGTCGGTGATCAGGCGTGCTTGATGACGGGTCACGAGCCACTGACCCCCTTAATCTCGTTGGCGGCGGCTCGGATCTCATCGCTGTCCAGCAGGGCCTCGAGCGCTGTGTCGAGCTTGCGGCGCTGAGCCGGAGAGAGGCTCGCCGCGAAGGCCTCCATGTCGGCGACGCGCGCCGCGACGATCTCGCCGGCGAGCCGCCTCCCCTTGTTGGTGATCGTCAGGCGCCGGACACGGCGGTCCTCGGGATCCTCAACTCGGGACACGAGGCGTTTGCGGACCAGCCCGTCCACGGCTCGGCTGACCGAGGCCAGCGAGACCTGGAGCCGCTCGGCGATGTCGCGGCCCGCGTACGGCTCCGCACCCTCCGGGCCGGCGAGCATGAGAAGTGTCTTGACCTGGGTGAGTGTGAGTCCGCTCTCCTCCATCTTTCGCAGGTGCTCGCCGCCGGAGAAGATGAAGATGTGGCGCAGCAGGGCACCGAGCCGCACCGCCGTTTCGCGGAGCTCGGGAGAGCGTTCACCGCTCTTGCGGGCTGTCTCCTTCAAGTCTGCTGCCGTCGCGCCTTGCATTACGATGATGATTGCACACGCGCAACCATTGCACACCTGAAATAATTGCTCGTGTGACGCACATCACACTCCCTGTAGGCTCTCCGGCCGCATGAGGGTGCGCCAGTTGTTTGGACCGTTCTTCATCTTCGCCGGGGTGATGCACTTCGTCATCCCGCGGACCTACGCGGCGATCGTCCCCCCGCGTCTCCCCGCGCCGCGGGCAATCGTGTACGCGAGCGGGGTCGCGGAGGTCGCCGGCGGCGCCGGGGTTCTACACCCGCGTACTCGCCGGGTCGCATCGGCCTGGAGCGTCGCCACCCTGCTCGCGATCTTCCCGGCCAACATCCATATGGCGCTGCATCCCGAGCGCTATCGGGTCCCGGGCGGACGGTTGGCGCTGTGGCTGCGACTGCCGGTACAGGGACCGCTCATCGCCTGGGCGATCGCGGCCGGGCGGCCGTAGCCGCATCGATCACGGTCGACGGCTAGCGAATCCTGAAGCGGCGAACCTTCTTGCGAGCGGCGTTGTGGCTCGTGTCGGTCGCGCGGATCACCGCCACGTAGCGTCCCGGGCGGGCTCGGAAGTGCTTGGAGCGGCCGGCGAACGTCACGTCGTTGTAGCCGACGTGGGCGCCCCAGCGCTTCCAGCCGGCGAAGTGGTCGCGATGTCCGTGGCGCATCGCGTAGTAGTCGGCGTCCACCTTCGAGGTCTCGTCGACCCCGAAGCGAAGCGTGGTGCCGTGGCGGCCGAATCTGCGGCTTTGC
>DATFON010000204.1:0-23771 GCA_035265465.1 Solirubrobacterales bacterium
GGATGGGTGGCGAGCAGCGTCTGGGTGAAGACGTAGTTGAAGGCAAAGACCCCCAAGAAGGCGATCACGACCGCCTCGTTGACGGCGCGGCCGACCCCGGCGGCGCCTCCGGACGCATTCATCCCCTTGTAGGAGCAGACGATCGCGATGATCGCCCCGAACAGGGTGCACTTGAGGATCGAGCCCCAGAGCTCGGTCACGCTCGCGTTGTTGAGCAGGGTGGCGAAGAAGCCGCCGAGCGGGGCGTGGTAGGCGATCTCGGCGAAGATCCCGCCGGCGATCCCGAACAAAAGCGCGTAGATGTCCAGAAGCCCGGTGAGGATCATCAGGGAGAGGAAGCGGGGGACGACGAGGTTTTTGATCGGATCGACCCCCAGCACCTGGAGCGCGTCGAGCTCCTCGCGGATCTTGCGGGCGCCCAGATCGGCGGTGATCGCGGTCCCGGCGACGCCGGCGACGACGACCGCGGTCACGAACGGCGCGAACTCCCTAACCGAGGCGAGGATGAAGAAGCCGCCGAGGCGATCCAACGCTCCGAACAGGGTCAGGAAGTTGGCCGCCTGCAGGCCGGGGGCGCCGAAGCCGAAGGCGACGGTGGAGATGAGCATCGGAAACCAGCACAGCTGCAGGGCGAAGATGAACTGGGAGATGAACTCGCCGCCGTAGGGGTAGGGAGGGCGGATCGCGGCCGTGATCGTCTTGCCGGTGAGGATCATCATGTTCCCCACCTGCTCGAACAGGCTCTTGGCCGGCAGGAATGCCCTATCTGCGACGGTTCGGACCATCTCTCCTCTGTCCCCGCGCGCGCTGACGGACGACTCGGTAAATGTATTCCATGAAACCGCGCACCGCCACCCTTAACCGTTTCTGGCCAGACAGCCAGCCTGTCCGCACACCGATGCGGCGATTTGAGCGAGTAGCAGGTGGTATGTTCCCCCGCGCCTTGGGGGAGAGCGGCACAAACGCCGGAAGGCGGCGACTCCGGGGTCCGGGAGCAAGGATCGCAACCGGGATCACCACGGTTGTTCTCGGCCTCGGTATCGCGGCCTGCGGAGGCGGCGAGCGCCAGGACGCGACCGTGCCGTCTGGAAACTTCGCGGCCCAGGTCACGAAGGCGAAGTTCCCGAACCATCAGAAGCTCGCCGAGACGAGCGACCTGCAGCTCGAGATCCAGAACGCCGGCACCGAGACCATTCCCGATCTCGCGGTGACGATCAACACGGTTGCCGAGGGCCAGCGGAACCTGAAGTCACCGGCGACGTCGACGGGCTCCGGACAGGGCTCATTCAACATCAGGGTGGATGAGCCGAACCTGGCGAGCCCGTTCCGGCCGGTGTGGATCCTCGAGGAGGATTACCCCAAGCTCATAACGGCGAAGTACTCGCTCGCCAACCTCGAGAAGGCGCCCACCGCGGGCGCGGCCGCGGCGCAGACCGACACCTTCCAGTTCGGCGCCATCAAGCCCGACGCGAGCAAGGACATCGCCTGGCGAGTGACCCCGGTGCGGCCCGGCACGTACACGGTGCACTACGAGGTTTCGGCTTCGCTGACCGGCAATGCCAAGGCGGTCACCCCCGATGGCAGTCCGGTCAAGGGCGAGTTCGTGGTGACCATCTCGGCCAAGCCCCCACAGAACTGCGTGACCGGAGGCGGCAAGGTAGTCACAAATTGCGGTCCCGAGGCCCGAAAGGGATCGCAGGGGAAGCGGTAGGCATCTGAAGCTCGCGGCCGCCCTGCTGGCCGCCATGGTCGCGTTGGCGGGCTGCGGCGGCGGATCGCCCTCCACCTCGGGGACGTCGCAGGGAGGCCCGCCATCGACGACGCAGACGGCGCCCCAGTCGACCGGCAACGGCATCGGCGGCGTCCGCCTCGAGAAGCTGGGGGACTTCGATCAACCTCTCTACGTGACGCAGGCGCCCGGCGACCGCCATCACCTGTTCGTGGTCGAGCGGACCGGCGGCGTGCGGGTCCTGACCGACGGAAGCACCGAGGACGCCCCCTTCCTCGACCTCAGGGGACGCGTGTCCTGCTGCGGTGAGCAGGGTCTCCTGTCGATCGCGTTCGCACCGGACTACCCGAAGTCGGGGCTCGTGTACGTCGACTACACCGACCGCTCCGCAGACACCCGGGTGGTCGAGTATCGCCGCTCGAGCTCCAACCCGCTTACCCTCGATCCGGGAAGCGCGCGGGTGGTGCTGCGCGTGGACCAGCCGTTCCCCAACCACAACGGGGGCCTTGTCCTGTTCGGTCCCGACGACCTCCTGTACGTCGGCCTGGGCGACGGCGGATCGGAGGGCGACCCCGACCGGACCGGCCAGGACCTGGGGACCCTGCTCGGCAAGATCCTGCGAATCGACCCGCGGGCCGGCGGCGGCCGCCCCTACTCGGTCCCAGCGTCGAATCCGTTCGTGGATCAAGCCGGCGCCCGGGCCGAGATCTACTCGTATGGGTTGCGAAATCCATGGCGCTTCTCGTTCGACCGCCTGACGAAGGCGTTGTCGATCGGCGACGTCGGCCAGAGCCACTTCGAGGAGATCGATCTCGTTCCCCGCGGCGCGGGACGAGGTGCGAACTTCGGGTGGTCGGCCTACGAGGGGTTCGCCCGGTTCAACGACGACCAGACGGCGCCGGACGCCATCCCGCCGGTGCTCATCTACAGCCACGACGTCGGCTGCTCGGTGACCGGGGGGTACGTGGTGCGCGACCACTCCCTGCCCTCGTTGTACGGCCGCTACCTGTACGGCGACTACTGCGCCGGCGAGCTGCGCAGCTTTCCGGCGGTGCCGGGTCGGCGGGCCACCGACGATCGCTCGCTGGGTCTGGAGGTTCCCTCGCTGAGCTCGTTCGGCGAGGACGACGCGGGCCACATCTATGCAACCTCGCTGGACGGCCCCGTTTACCGCGTCGTCGCTGCCGATTGACTCGCCTGGAACCTGAACCGTCTCGCGCGGGCAGCAGTACTCTGAATTGAGAATGGTGGGGGCGAGTCGTAGTGGACGAAGATGGGCGCTCCTCACCGGCGCGGTCGTGGCCGCCGTGGCCGCGCTTTTCGTTGCGTTGCTCGGTGGCCGAGCGTCGGGCGGTACGCCCAGCCTCGGCCTGCGATCCGTCGGGACGTTCGACGCCCCGATCTACGTGACCCACGCTCCCGGCGCCGCCGGCTTCCTCTACGTCGTACAGCAGGGCGGGCAGATCCGCGTGGTCGACCACGGCACCGTCCGGGCCCAGCCGTTCCTGAACATCAGCGGCCGAGTCTCCTGCTGCGGCGAGCGCGGCCTCCTCTCGATCGCGTTCGATCCGCGTTACCGATCGAACCACATCTTCTACGCCGCCTACACGAACGCGCTGGGCAACCTCGAGCTCGACGAGTTCCACGCCCCCTCCAATAGGAGCGCGAACCGGTTCTCGCGACGCACCGTGCTCGTGGTCCCGCATCCGGGCGAGTCGAACCACAACGGCGGGCAGCTTCAGTTCGGCCCCGATGGGCTCCTGTACATCTCAACGGGCGACGGTGGGGGCGGCGGTGACAACCACGACAACGCCCGCCACCTGAACGTCCTGCTGGGGAAGATCCTGCGAATCAATCCCCACAAGCACGGGAGCGCCCCGTACTCCGTTCCGCGAACCAACCCCTATGTCGGGCGGACCGGGCGCGACGAGATCTTCTCGTACGGCCTGCGCAACCCCTGGCGCTTCTCGTTCGACTCCGCGAACGGGAACCTCGCGATCGGCGATGTCGGGCAGGCATCATGGGAGGAGATCGACTACGCCACGCTCAGCCGCGCCAAGGGCTCCTACTTCGGCTGGCCGACCTGGGAGGGGAGAGCCGCCTTCGACCTGAGCCGGCCCGACCCCAACCCGAACCACCGTCCCCCGATCTTCCCGATCAAGGTCCACGACCACAGCCTGGACTGCGCGATCATCGGCGGCTACGTCGTTCACTCATCGACGCTCAGCCTGCTGGACGGCCGCTACGTCTACAGCGACAACTGCAACGGCGACATCCGAAGCCTGCGGGCGAGCACGAGCGGCGCGACCGGGGATCGCAGCACCGGTCTGGACGTCGCCAACCCGAGTGCGTTCGGAGTCGGGGGCGCCGGCCAGCTCTACGTGGCATCGCTGGGCGACGGCCACGTGTACCAGGTGGTCCAGCGGCCCTGAGCCTCGCGGATCGTGGGCGGCTCAACGCGCAGAGCGAGCAAGGCCAAGGCGGTCACCGCCGCGTTCGTGACGGCACTCGCCGGCGGTTGCATCGTTTTGGCAGCGGCCGCGGCGTCCCCGGACGGCTCTGGCAAGGTCACGCAGCAGCAGATCGGGAGCCGCGGCGGCGGAATCGCCAAGCACCGGATCGGCAGCTTCGACTCGCCCGTCTACGTAACGCATGCTCCGGGCGCGTCGAGCTTCCTCTACGTGGTTCAGCGCGAGGGGAGGATCGCCGCGCTCAAGAACGGCCGGCGGATCAAGGGGTCGTTCCTGGACATCCACGGCCGCGTGTCGACCAGCGGCGAACGCGGTCTCCTCTCGCTCGCGTTCGATCCCCGCTACCAGCGCAACCGGCTCCTCTACGTCTACTACACGAACGCCGACGGCAATATCGAGGTGGACGAGTTTCACGCCAAGAGCAATCGCCGGGTGCGGAGCTCCTCCCGCCGGCGGGTCATCGTCGTCCCGCACCCCGGTCACTCCAACCACAACGGCGGCACGCTCGCGTTCGGACCCGACGGGAAGCTGTACCTGGCCACCGGTGACGGCGGTGGTGGCGGCGACCCGCCCGAGAATGCCCAGAACAGGCACAAGCTGCTGGGGAAGGTGTTGCGCATCAGCCCGCACCGGCGGCACGGCAAGCCCTACGGGATTCCGCGCGGTAATCCGTATGCCGGAAAGCCGGGTCGCAACGAGATCTTCGCCATGGGCCTGCGCAACCCGTACCGCTTCTCGTTCGACAGGGGCCGCATCCTGATCGGCGACGTCGGTCAGAGCAACTGGGAGGAGGTCGACTACGCCTCTCGCAAGCGGCTCCGCGGCGCGAACTTCGGGTGGGATCACTACGAGGGCGACCACCGCTTCGACTACCCGGGAGACAACGAGGCGCGCCGGCCCAAGCGCAAGTACCGGCCTCCGATCCTCGAGTACTCGCACTCGGGACCGAACTGCGCATCGTTCGGCGGCTGCGCGATCACGGGCGGCGTGGTCGTCCGCGATCGCGGGCTTCCAGGCCTGCGAGGGCGCTACCTCTACGCCGACTTCTATCGCGGTCAGCTCAGGAGCCTCGTCCCCCATCGGCCCCGCGCGCGACGCGACCGCGCGGTCGGGATTCACATCGACCACCCGAGCTCATTTGGCACTGGCGCGCGCAACCACGTGTACGTGACCTCGCTCGACGGTCCCGTCTACCGGCTGCTGAGGAAGTAAGCCAGCTGACGCAGAGCGGTGGGGAGTAAAGTCCCCATCGCGATGGAGAGCGCTTCCGCGACCCAGAGCGCACCACCCGCGTCCGGGAACGGTGCCTCCGCCGAGGGCACGAGCATCGAGGTCCACCGTCCCGTTGACGGCTCGACGATCCGCTCGATCCCAGTCGACTCGCCGCAGCGTGTCGCCGAGGTCGTCGGACGAGTTCGCGCCGCGCAAGCGGAGTGGGAGTCGATCGGCTTCACCGGCAGGCGCAGGTGGCTCGAGCGGCTCCGCGATTGGATGATCGACAACGAGCCCCGGCTCGCCGACGTGATGCAGGAGGAGACCGGCAAGGTGCGAGCCGAGGCAGAGGCAGAGGCCCCCTTCCTCAGCGGAACGATCAACTACTACGGCGAGCACGGGAAGGAGTTCCTCGCCGAGGAGACGCCCACCCCCCACATCCTGCCCCTGAAGGTCAAGCGCCTTCGCATCGTCTACCGCCCGTATCCGGTGGTGGGCGTCATCAGCCCCTGGAACTTCCCGCTGATCCTCGCCTTCGATGACGCGATCCCGGCGCTCCTCGCCGGCTGCGCCGTCGTCATCAAGCCGTCGGAGTTCACCCCTCTTTCGACGATGGAGATGGTTCGTGGCTGGAAGGAGGAGATCGGCGGTCCCGATGTTCTGGACGTCGTCAACGGCATCGGTGAGACCGGCGGAGCCCTCGTCGACGAGGTCGACTTCGTCCAGTTCACCGGCTCCGACCGCACCGGCAAGGTCGTGATGAAGCGCGCGGCCGACACCCTGACTCCCGTGAGCCTCGAGCTTGGCGGCAAGGACCCGCTGATCGTCCTTCGCGACGCCGACCTGGACCGGGCAGTGAACGCGACCGCGACCGGAGGCCTGGCGAACACCGGCCAGATCTGCATGTCCATCGAGCGGGTCTATGTCGAGCAGCCGATCTACGACGAGTTCGTCGGCAGGCTCTCGGAACAGGTTCGAAAGCTTCGCCAGGGTCGTGACGAGCGCAGCTACGACGCCGACGTCGGGGCGATGACCACGCCCGCCCAGGCCCAAATCGTCGCCGACCACGTCGACGACGCGCGCTCGAAGGGTGCCCGGGTACTCACCGGCGGCAACCGCAAGGAGGGGCCGGGCGACTGGTACGAGCCCACCGTGATCGCCGACGCCGACCACTCGATGAAGGTCATGACCGACGAGACCTTCGGACCGGTCATCCCGGTGATGAAGGTGCAGGATGCGGACGAGGCGGTGCGGATGGCGAACGACAGCCGCTACGGGCTCTCGGCGTCGGTGTTCGCCGGAACGAGCAGCGACGGCGAGGCGATCGCCCGGCGCATCGAGGCCGGCGCGGTCAACGTCAACGACGTCCTCACGACCTACTTCGCGATGGGCGTCCCCATGGGTGGCTGGAAGGATTCGGGAATCGGCTTCCGCCACGCGTCCTACGGCATCAAGAAGTTCGTGCGACCGGAGTCGATCGTCGCCCCGCGCATGAAGCAGGGCAAGCGCGACCCGCTCTGGTTCCCGTACACCTCCGCGCGCCGCAAGCTGATCAACCGCGCCAACCGCTTCATCAACGCGCGCGGCCTGCGGAACCGGCTCGGCCTCTAGCGGCCGGTAGCCGGGCTCGCTACGAGGTGGGGGCCGGCCGGATCCAGAGCCAGCGGTGCGACACGGCGGCCTTGCCGGGGCCACCACAGCCGCAGTCGGCGTACTCCAGCCGGAACCTCCGCTGGCCGGCCGGCACGCGCAGCAGCACCGGGCCGGGCGGGCCGAGCGCACCGGCGCAGGCAGCGACCGACATCGGGGTCCCGTAGACGCCGGGAACCCCGTCCAGCGTCATGAAGAGGTCACCCGGCAGCGGAACAACGGCAGTGGTGGAGCAGAGGGTGTCCTGCCCGGGGACGAACCGCCGATGTCCTCCGGTCACGTCGAACAGCCCGACCGCGGTCTGGTTGCTGTTCGCCTTCACCTGCGCCCATACCTCGATGAATCCCATCCGCCCACCGGAATTGGGGACGTTGACGGTGACTGAGGGGCCCGGGCTCGACGGATCGTTGCCGTAGCCGCCCTGGTGTGCGGCGATCCACTCCGGAGCCTGGGCGTACGAGAGGGGAGCGTTGGATCCGCCGGCATCACGAAGGGCGGGGCGCGGCGAGGCGTCGGCATACGTTGCTCCGCCCAGCACCACGACCAGCGCTGCGAGTCCGACCGCTCGTCGCCTCGCGTGACCCATGATCAGCTTCCCTGCCGTTCGCATGCCGCGGCAAGAGGGTAGCCGACTCGCCCGCGGAGAATCCCGCGGGAGTAGCCTCGCGGCTGGATGGACGATGCGCTCGAGACTCGCATCCGGGAGCTGGCACAGGAGCTTTGGCGCGTCGAGCCTTCGTCCTGGCAACGTCCGCTGGTGGCCCTGGGTCGCCGGCAGCTCGGCAGCCTGGACGGGCGCCCGGCCCTCCGCTCGGCGATGTTCCGGTTCGTCGACGCCGCGCCCGCGTGCCGAGGACCGATCGACCGGGGAGCACACCTGCGCGCCTTCCTGCGCGAGGTCGACGGCGAGCCGATCCCGCCAACGTTGCGTCCGCTGCGCGGTCGCCTGACGCCGCGTCCGCTCCTGGCGGCGTACGGATTGGCGAGCGGGCCCGCAACGGCGATCCTGGCCCGACAGTTCATCGCCGGTCGAGACGTCAAGGCCGCGACCCGGAACCTGAGAGCGATGTGGCGGCGGGGCCAGGCGTTCGCGCTGGATCTCCTGGGGGAGTCGACCGTCTCGGAGGCGGAGGCCGAGGCCTACTTCCATCGCTGCGCGCAGACGCTCAGGGTCCTCGCCCGCGTCACGCGGGACTGGCCGGAACAGCCTCTCCTGGACGCCGATCAGCACGGCTCCCTACCCCGAGCCAACCTGTCGATCAAGCTGACGGCGCTCACGCCGTTGCTGCGGCCGCTCGCTCCGCAGCGGGGAGCCGAGGATGCCGCCCGCCGCCTCCGGCCAATGCTGGGCCTGGCGCGCGAGCTGGGCGCCCACGTCCATCTCGACATGGAGGACTTCGACAGCCGCGAAACGCTGCTCCTGGCGTTCGAGGAGGTCCTGGCGAGCGAGGAGTTCCGGGACGCCCCGTCCGTGGGCGTCGTGGTCCAGGCGTATCTGCGCGACGCCGACGAGACGCTGGACCGGATCCTGTCATCACCCTCCCTAACCGAGCGCGGTGTTCCCCCTACCGTCAGGCTCGTGAAGGGCGCGTACTGGGACCACGAGAACGTCATCGCGGGGCAGCACGGCTGGGAAGCGCCGGTGTGGAGCGAGAAGCGCGAATCCGACGCCTGCTTCGAGCGGCTTACTCGCCGGCTGATCGACTCGCGCGATTCGGTCCGGCCGGCGATCGCAACTCACAACCTGCGCTCGCTCGCGCACGCCGTCGCCTATTTGGAGCGGCGGGGCGGCCGGCCGGAGGAGCTCGAGCTCCAAGTGCTGCGGGGCCTTGGCGACGAGCTCGCGGAAGGCCTCTCGAGGCTCGGATACCGGGTCCGCATCTACACGCCCATCGGCGACCTGGTGGCGGGGATGGCGTATCTCGTCCGGCGGCTCCTGGAGAACTCCTCCAACGAGGGGTTCCTGATGCGCCAGCGCCATCAATCCCTCGAGGAGCTGCTGAAGGCACCGGCGTGAACGAGTTTCGAAACCACCCCCTGCTCGAACTCCGCCGCCCCGAGGTGCGAGAGGAGCTGACGGTCACCCTTGCGGCGCTGGACGCCGAGCTGCCGCTGCGGGTGGAGACCCTGGTCGCCGCCAAGGGCATATCGGGCGAGGGTGCGAGCTCCACGGATCCGTGCGATCCCAAGCGTCAGGTCGCGCGCCTCGGGTGGGCGAGCGCCGACTCGGCGGAGCGCGCCCTGGAGCTTGCGCTCGGCTCGCGGTGGCCACGGCGCTCGCCGGACGAGCGGGCGACCGTGCTCGAGCGCGCCGCCGAGCTACTGGCCGAACGTCGCCACCGGATGACCGCCCTGGTGGTTCGCGAGGTCGGCAAGCCCTGGGAGGACGCCGATGCCGAGGTCTGCGAGGCGATCGACTTCCTCCGGTTCTATGGACTGGGCGCCCGTGAGCTGGGCGATGAGCTGCTGCAGGCCCCGGGAGAGCACAACGAGATCCGGGTTCGACCCCGCGGGCCGGCGGCGGTCATCAGCCCGTGGAACTTCCCGTTGTCGATCCCGTGCGGGATGGTCTCCGGCGCGCTGGTGATGGGAAGCCCGGTGCTGTTCAAGCCCGCCGAGCAGAGCCCGGCGTGCGGCTGGGAGCTCGCCCGGCTCCTGCTGGAGGCAGGCGTTGACGAGGACGCGCTTGCGTTCCTCCCCGCGGGTGGTGAGCTCGGGCAGTGGCTCGTCGCCGAGCCGCGAATCGCCACGATCGCGTTCACCGGGTCGGTGGCCGTTGGTCTGGAGATCCAGCGGCGTGCCCACGCGGCCGACGGGCAGCGCCAGATCAAGCGGATCGTCGCCGAGCTGGGCGGCAAGAACTGCGTGCTGGTCGATTCCGACGTCGACCTCGACGAAGCCGTGCCCGCGATCGTGCGCTCCGCTTACGGCTACGCGGGCCAGAAGTGCTCCGCGGCGGCCAGGACGTTGGTTCACGAGGGCGTCGCCGACCGATTCTCCGAGCGGCTCGCCGGGGCGGTCGAGATCCTGCGCGTGGGGCCCGCGGATGACTTCGCGACCGAGGTCCCGCCCCTGATCGACCCCGATGCCGTCGCCAAGTTCAACCATTACGCGGAGGCCTGCACCGGCGCGGAGCTGGCTCGGGCTGAGTCGGCTCCGGGACCGCAGTACGTCGCCCCGCTGCTGGTCGACGCCGGTCACCTGCCCGCCGACACACCCGTGCTTCGAGACGAGATCTTCGGGCCACTGCTCACGGTCGAGCGGGTTCGCGACCTGGACGAGGCGGCCAACCGCGTCCGCGAGCTGCCGCAGGCCCTGACGGCGGGGATCTTCAGCCGCCAGCCCGATCGCATCGACGCGCTCATCGACCTACTCCCGGCCGGGGTGGTCTACGTCGATCGCGCGATCACCGGCGCCATGGTCGGGCGCCAGCCCTTCGGCGGCAACGGTCTATCGGGAACCGGCGCCCGCGCCGGAGGCCCGACCTACCTCCGCCACTTCGCGGACGAGCAGGTCGTCTCGACCAACGTCGTCCGGCACGGGGTGGTCCTGTGATGAAGGGCGGCGACTTTGTCGCCGCAGAGGCATGTGCAGTCAGGCGGCGAAGCCGCCGCAGAGACTTCGCCTAAGCGGCACCGTCCGCCAGCTGAAGCTGCAGGCGATCTGCCTGCGCGCGATACCAATCGGCAACTGCGCGCAGCCACTCGACCTCGGCGCGCGTGCGCACCGTGACGTACTCCGCGTACTCGCGCCCAGCCAGGTCCACCGCCTCCGATACCGAGAGGTTCGAATGCCGGCGACCAAGCCGCCGCCACTCGGTGCGATCCGCGCCGGACTCCCCGTCGAGCATCAGGCGCGAGCCATCGCTCAACTCCAGGCGCTGCGGCTCATCTCCACGCAGGGCAAATCCCCGCACTTGCTGGTCAGCCATCTCTCTTCCCCTCTGCCCGCCGTGACAGGCTGCCGCATTTACTCCGAGAGATCAGGCTAGCAAGCGTTCGGTAAGCGTCGGCTAAAGAAACGCTAACGATCAGCTCGCGGGGACGAGCTCCTCGCGCAGCTGCTTCGCGGCCTGGACCATGTTGCGAAGCGCCGCCTCGACCTCGGGCCAGGCGCGGGTCTTCAGGCCGCAGTCGGGGTTGACCCAGATCTGCTCGGGGTCAAGGACCTTCGCGGCGGCTTGGAGCAGCTCGACCATCTCCTCGGTCGAGGGCACCCGCGCCGAGTGGATGTCGTAGACGCCCGGCCCGATCTCCTGCGCGTAGCCCGTGCGCTCCCAATCGTGGAGCAATTCCATGCGGGAGCGCGCGGCCTCGATCAGGTTCACATCCGCGTCCATCTGCTGGATCTGCTCCATGATGTCGCCGAAGTCCGAGTAGCACATGTGGGTGTGGATCTGGGTCTCGTCGCGCACGACGGCCGTGGCGACGCGGAACGAGTAGACGGCCCACTCCAGGTACTCGGTCCACCGGTCGCGGCGCAGGGGCAGGCCCTCGCGAATGGCCGGCTCGTCCACCTGGATCACCTTGATTTCCTCAGCCTCGAGGTCCTCGACCTCGTCGCGAATCGCAAGCGCGAGCTGCTCGCACGTTGCCGATCGCGGCTGGTCGTCGCGAACGAACGACCACTGGAGCATCGTGACCGGGCCGGTGAGCATGCCCTTGACCGGCTTCTCGGATAGCGATTGCGCGAATGCCGTCCAGTCCGTCGTCATCGGCTGCGGCCGGCTGACGTCGCCGTAGATAATCGGCGGCCGCACGTAGCGCGAGCCGTAGGACTGCACCCACGCGTTCTGCGTGAAGACGTAACCCTCCATCTGCTCGGCGAAGTATTGGACCATGTCGTTGCGCTCGGGCTCGCCGTGGACCAGAACGTCTAGGCCGATCTCCTCCTGGAAGTTGATCACCCGCTCGATCTCCGAGCGCATGCGCCGGTCGTACTCGGCCCGGTCGATCCCACCCTCGCGGAGCTCCTTGCGTGCCTGGCGAATCTCGGCCGTCTGCGGATAGGAGCCGATCGTGGTCGTCGGGAACAGCGGCAGACCCAGGCGCGCGCGCTGAGCCTCCCGACGGACCTCGAACTCGCTCGAGCGGCGGGCGTCGGCGTCGGTGAGCGCCTTCACCCGGTCCCGAACCGCCGGATTTCGTGTGCGGTGCGATTCGCGGCGGTCATCGTGCGCCCGGTCGTTCACGTCGAGCTCGCCGGCGATTGCCTCGCGTCCATCGCCGAGGCCCTTGGCCAGCGTCACGACCTCCCCCACCTTCTGCTTGGCGAACGCCATCCAGGACCGAAGCTCGTCGTCGAGCACCTCGGAGGGCGGCTCGGCGTCAAGGTCGAGCGGGGTGTGCAGAAGCGAGCACGAGGTGGAGACCACGAGCTCCTCGCACCGATCGCGTAGTCCACCGAGGAGGTCGAGGCTGTGCTCGAGCTCGTTGATCCACACGTTCCGCCCGTCGACGATCCCCGCGAAGAGCCATTGGTCCTCGAGCCCGCCCTCGTTGGCGATCAGCTCGACGTTCTTGGGACCCTCGCGCTCCATCACGCGGTCGAGATCGGCTCCGCCTCGATGCAGGTCGAGCCCGATGCCCTCCACGGGGAGGTCCCGCAGGACGCCGTAGGCATCGCCGACGTGATCGAAGTAGGTCTTGACGCAGATGCGGGTGCGCTCGTGCACCTTCGCGAGCTCCTCGTAGGCGAGCCGCAGCGCGTTCAGCTCGCGCTCGCCCGCGTCCTGGACGAAGTACGGCTCGTCCAGCTGCACCCAGGTCGCGCCCTGCTCGGCAAGGCGCTCGATCACCTCGCCGTAGACGGGGAGGAGCGACTCGATCAGGTCCAACCGGTTGAAGTCCGCGGAAACGCCCTCGGCCGACTTGCCGAGCAGCAGGAACGACACCGGCCCCAGGATCACTGGCACCGTGTCGACTCCAAGCTCCTCCATCGCCTCGGCATGCTCGTCGAAGGGCTTGGTGGACGACAACGAGAAGGTCGTGTCAGGGCCGAGCTCGGGCACGATGTAGTGGTAGTTCGTGTCGAACCACTTCGTCATCTCCATCGCGGTGACGTCGATTCCGTCCTCCTGGCGGCCGCGGGCCATCGCGAAGTAGGTATCGATGTCGACGGGACCGTCGGCGTGCTCGTAGCGATCCGGCACGGCGCCGACGAGCGCGATCGTGTCGAGAACGTGGTCGTAGAGGGAGAAGTCGTTCGACGGGATCAGGTCCACCCCGGCCCCCTGCATGAACTTCCAGTTGTCCACGCGGATGCGCCTCGCGGTCGCCAGCAGGTCGTCGCGCGAGACGTCGCCGCGCCAGTAGCCCTCGGTCGCGAACTTCAGCTCGCGTTCGGGTCCGATGCGCGGAAAGCCGGCGATGTTGGAAAGGGCCATCGAATCGCTCCTGGTCGGTTAGGTCGGTCTAGGTTAGTGGTGGCTAGCTGGTCTCGGTCGCCTGCGCGCCGGACTTCCGCGGCGTGAGACGCACGGGCGCCGCGCTCAGAGCGCGGAGGCGCATGTCGGACCAGGTGAGGCCCTCGCGGACGAGGGCCGGGAGCCCGAGCACGACGGCGGTGGCGACCTCCACCGCCTGCAGGATCACGCCGTAGGCGAGCGCGTCGGCGGCGGCGACCCCGAATCCCGTGGTGAGCACGCTGATCACGGCGAGCTGGAAGACGCCGATGTTCGACGGGGTGGCCGGCACGACCGCGGTCACGTTGACGGCGAACAAAACCGCCGCCGCCGCGCCGATGCCCACGCCGCTCATGCCCAGCGCCTCGAACAGGACCGCGCACGACACGAGCTGCACGCCCCATGCGGCGAGCTGTGCGGTGGCGGCGAACGAGCCGTACCGGGGATTGCGGAAGACCGTGAGACCCTGGCGAACGCGCAGGAGGGCGCTCCTGACCGCTGCCGATATCCGCGCCAGCCGACCGGAGCCGTTCTGCCGCCTGACAACCACCGGGGCCAGGAGCAGCGCGAGCAGCACCACAAGGGGCGCCAGGCTGAAGACGAAGAGCTTCGTCGAGGCGGAGTGGAACAGATCGGTGGACGCGACGATGATGACGCCGAGGAGGGCGAGAGCGGCGATGTTCAGCACCGTCTGCGACACGAGTGTCCCGAGGAGCACCGGGAACGTGGACCTCATTCGGCCGGTGCGCCGCGCCAGCACCATCGCGCGGGCGGGCTCGCCGAGGCGGGCCGGCAATGTCGCCGACATGAGGACGCCGATCATCGTCGCCGATGTGACGTCGCGCCGGCGAAGCGGGGTGTAGGGGAGCGCCGCCCGTGCGATCGCGTACCAGGACCCCGCGCGGAGCATCATCGCGACTGCCATCAGGCCGAGCGCCATGAGGACCAGCGACAGGTCGGACCGGACCATGCTCGCCACCACGTTCTGAAGGCCGATCTTGTTCGCCGCCAGCGCCGTCAACCCGATGCCGAGGATCCCCGCGACCCCCAGCGCCACGCGGCGGGCGACACCATGCCGCGCAGGCGCCCGCGCGGGCTCCGGGTCGAGCGAGGGAAGGCGAGCTGGCCGGCTGGGCCGGCTTCCGTCGATCGGAGCGAATCCGCGAGCTCGCGAGATCCGTTCGAGCGTCGTGGCCGGAGCGGGCGCCTCCTGGGCTTGCTCGTACACCCGCTCCACCTGTGCCGCGATGTTCGGCCATGCGTAGCGCTGGGCGCTAGTGCGGGCAGCCCTGCCCATCTGCCTGCGCCGTTCCGGTTCGAGATAGAGGCCCTGAAGCTCCTCGGCGAGGCGCTGCGGATCGGCCGGCGGCACCAGGATGCCGTCCACCCCGTGGGTGACCACGTCCGAGTATCCGGCGATCTCGGAGGCGATCACGGGAGTGCCGGCGGCGAACGCCTCGGTGAGCACCATCCCGAAGCTCTCACCGGTCAGCGACGGCGCACACAGCACATCGGCCTCGTGCAGGTGGCGCCACAGCTCGGGTCCGCCGATCCGCCCGAGCGCTTCGATCCGGTCCTCGGCCGCGTCATCGGTCAGGTAGCGCTTGACGTCGTCCTGGCTCGAGCCGATGACGGTCAGCCGGGCGGGCACGTGCTCCACCAGCCCCTCGAATGCCTGAAGCAGGACCGGTAGCCCCTTGCGCTCCTCGGGACGCCCGACGAAAAGCACGCGCAACTCGTCCGAGGGGGCCTTTGGCCCGGTGGGGGAGGCATCGACGTCCACACCGTTCGGAATCACGTGGTACTCGCCGCCGAACCACCGCCGCCCGGTCCACGCCGCCGCCTGCGAGACCGCGATCCTGGCGTGGAGCTGGTTGAACTTTCGCCGCGCGCCCAGCCCGTTGGCGATCCAGTTCGGGACCGGCTTGGTGGAGTAGGCGTGAAACGTGCCGACGACCGGCGCTCCCCGGAACGAGCACGCATCCCAGGAGATGGCGGGTGCGGGCGGCTCGTGGACGTGCACGACGTCGAAGTCGCCGGCGCGAAGCTCGCGGCGCATCGTGTTGACCGCGTAGTGGGTGATGCCGAGGTTCGAGACAGCCCCGTTGGCGCCGAAGCCAACGCTCCGTCCCAGGGGAACGAGGTAGTCCGGCTGTGGCCGGCGCTCGGCCGCCCCGCGATGGAGCACCCTCGAGATCCGATCAGGCGGATCCCAGGGCGCCATCACGCGCACCTCGTGCCCGCCGGCAAAAAGCGCCTCGGTGAGAGCCTCGACGTGGCGGTTCACTCCGCCGCCGTAGGTCCACGAGTATGGGCTAACGATTGCTATGCGCATCGGAGTGAGTCCTGGACTCAGCTGGAACGAGGGGGCGCCTGAATGCGAGTCGCCAAGCGGTATCAGGTTACCGGACCCGTGGGCCTCCAAAGCCCTGGCCGGCGGCGGTCCTCGTGCGTCGCCCAGGCCGCGCCCACGGTCGCCGCGGCGAGCACCGTGCCAATCGCCAGGAGAAGCGCTCCGGAGTCGTTCGCGAGCGTGCCGGCGACGGTCGCGCCGAGGGCCCCCACGAAGCCCGCCCAGGCGGCGGGACGGTCGCCGAACCACCGCCGGATGCGCCGCCACTGGACCAGCCCGGCGACGATGAGCGCGATGACGATCCAGAGGATCGCCGAGTTGGAATAGCGGGCGAAGCTGTGCGCCGACAGCTCGAGGCGTCGCTGGAACACCTGCCCGAGATCGCCAAGGCCACCGGCGCGAAGCACGGTGCGCGTCAGGTGGGCGTTCCCGCCCAGAGCAAGATCGACGGCGATGAGGGCGGCGAGGGCGGCGAGGGGCGCGACGATCACCCAGACGAGGCGTCCCCGCCGCGCGCCCACGCAAACCCCGATCGCGATGGCAATTCCGAATGAGATCCCGATCGCGGCGCCGACGTCGGCGCCAAAGCGGCCCGGCGCGAAGACGGCGATCGCGACGAGCCCGGCGATCGCGAAGGCGACGGCCGCAGCCCGCGGGGACGTGCGCGGGGCCCACCCCGCCAGCGCGGCCCCCGTGCCGATCGGGACGAGCGCCACCACGGTCGCCTCGAGCTCGTTCCCGATCCCGTAGAAGCGCACTCCGCCGGCGGGATTCGGCCCGATCAACGACAGCTCGGTGAGATGGGAGCCGGCGACGACGTCGATCCCATAGGCGGTCACCGATACGCCGGCGGCGATCGCGAGTCCTCGCAGCCCTGGAGCGAACCACAGGATCAGCGCCGCGAGCACCGGGCACCCGATCCCCACGATCAGCCGTTCGGCGAGCTCGCTGGGCTCGAGCGCCGCACACAGGAGCAGGACCGCCGGCACCAGCGCGAGGGTCGCGGCGAAGATCGTCAGCGCGACGCGCAGGCCATCCCGGCGGAACGCGGCCCCGGCGAGCGCCGTGAGCACCATCCAGGCGAGCACGCTGAGGCCGATCACCGGCGCCCGCCGTGGTCCGATCACGGCGAGCCGATCCTGAAGGTCCTGAACGTACGCCGCATCAGCGACACCATCGGTTCGGATCGGTTCTCCGGTCATGTCGCTCGGCACCGGGAGACCCAGCCGCTCGAGGACGGTCGGCGCGAGGTCGGTGGAGACAACGTAGCCGCGCATCCTGGTCGAGTCGGAGATCAGCGTTCCGTCGAAGCCGCGCCCGGCGATCCCCAGGGCGAGCCCGTGGTTCGAAGCGGGCGGCGGCCGCTCGAGCGCGATCAGGAGATCATCGCCCCGCAGCCCGGTGGCGAGGGTCCGAACGTCGCGCAAGTCCGCGGGGACGACTGTGACGCTTGGGCAGTCGCGGGCATTACAGGGTCCGGCTAGAAGCGATCCGCGCTCGTCCACGACCATTGCTGCTGCCGTGCCCGCCCGCCGAGCCATACGCACCGAGACGCCTGCGTCTTCGAGGGTCGCGCCGAGCAGGCCGGGGACGATGTCGGCGGGCGTGGAATCGGCGCGCTCGCGAACGTCCCGCCACACCGCCGGAGCGACCCGTGAAGACGCGGCCACAGCCGCCGCCGCGAGGTCGAGCGGCGGAAGCGCCCGGTCATAAAGCGAATCCGGGATCCGGGCTCCCTGCCCGATATCGAGATAGGTCTGCGCGGCCGAGACCTCTCCAATCCCGGCGGAAAGAATCCCAACCCCCATCCCACGAACCCGAGCCAGCTCCTCCACCGACGTGTGAGGAGGCACCACCGCGATCGTGATGTGCGTCGGCTGCTTTGCAGCGGCGTCCGGGGCCGCCAGCAGCGCAAGCACAAGCACTACCATCGCGGCGGTGCCCGATCGCACTTTCGCCAAGTTCACTTTCTTCAAGCTCGACCCCGCGTGGCAGCGCCGCGATCCCGAGGCGCGCGCGGAGGATAAACGGGAGTTTCGGGCGGCCTGCGACGATTTCGCCCAGGATCGCTCGCTTCGCGCCTACTCGACGGTCGGCACGCGCGGCGACACCGACCTGATGTTGCTCTCGCAGAGCCCCCGCCTGGACGACATCCACACCTTCCATGTCGTCCTCGCGCAGAGCGGCCTGGCGAAGTGGATGTCCATCCCCCACTCCTACCTGGCGATGACCAAGCGCTCCCCATACTCGGACTCCGAGGCGCGTCCGGAGATCTGCACCTCGCAGCGCCGCTACCTGTTCGTCTACCCATTCGAGAAGAAGCGCGAGTGGTACCGGCTGCCGGCAGACGAGAGGCAGCGGATCATGAACGACCACATCGCAGTGGGCCGGCGATATCCCGAGATCGCCATCAACACGGCGTACTCGTTTGGACTCGACGATCAGGAGTTCGTCGTGAGCTTCGAGGCCGACGACCCAGGCCAATTCCTCGATCTGGTGCAGGAGCTCCGCGGCACGGAGTCGAGCTCCTACACGCTGCGTGACACGCCGATCTTCACCTGCGTGGCGATGTCAGTCGCCAGAGCCCTCGACGCGCTCGACGGCGCCGCGACGGCGCGCAGCGCGCCCGCACTCGCCTAACCTCTTCCGCCCCGTGAACGACCTGCCAGCCACATCCGGGTCTCCGCTGCGCGTCGCCGTCGTCGGCTCCGGGCCGGCGGGGTTCTACGCTGCCGAGCACCTGCTGCGCCAAGAGGAGATCGACTTTGAGGTCGACGTGTTCGATCGCCTCCCGACGCCCTTCGGACTCGTCCGTGCCGGCGTGGCGCCGGATCATCCCAAGATCAAGTCGGTGATCCGCGTTTACGAGAAGACCGCGGCGCGCGAGGGCTTTCGCTTCTTCGGCAACGTCGAGGTCGGACGCGACGTGAGCGCCGCCGAGCTCGCGGAGCATTACAACGCCGTGATCTACGCCTACGGAGCGCCCACCGACCGGCACCTTGGCATCCCCGGGGAGGAGCTCGAGGGCAGCCACGCCGCCACCGAATTCGTCGCCTGGTACAACGCCCACCCCGACTTCGCCGACCACGAGTTCGATCTCTCCTGCGAGCGGGCGGTGGTGATCGGGAACGGCAACGTCGCTACGGACGTGGCCCGCATGCTCGGGCTGACCCGGTCGGAGCTCGAGGAAACGGACACCGCCGAGCACGCGATCTACGCGCTCGGAGAAAGCGGCATCAAGGAGATCCTCGTGCTCGGCCGCCGCGGCCCCGCTCAGGCGGCGTTCACCAATCCCGAGCTGCGCGAGCTCGGCGAGATGGTCGACGCCGACATCGACGTCGACCCCGCCGAGGTGGACCTGGACGATCTCAGCCGGGAATACCTCGAGTCCGACGAGGCCGACATCACCACCCGCAAGAACGTCGAGATCTTCACCGAGTTCGCCCAGCGCAAGCCCGAGGGCAAGTCGCGGCGAATCGTCCTGCGGTTCCTCCGCTCTCCGGTCGAGCTGCAGGGCGATGGCAAGGTCGAGCGCATCGTGGTCGGGCGCAACGAGCTCCATCGCGATGACTCCGGGGCGATTCGCCCTCGCGACACCGGCGAGCGCGAGACTTTCGAGTGCGGCGTGGTCTTCCGCTCGATCGGCTACAAGGGCATCGGGCTCGAGGGAGTTCCCTTCGACGAGCGCCGCGGCGTGATCCCGAACCAGGCTGGTCGGGTCACCGACCCCGAGCGCGGGAATCCCGTCCCGGGCCAATATGCCGTGGGCTGGATCAAGCGTGGCCCGTCCGGGGTCATCGGCACGAACAAGAAGGACGCGCAGGAGACCGTTGACAACGTCATCGAGGACGCCGTCGCCGAGCGACTTCCCGCGCCGGCGGGGGCCGCTGACCGCGCGTCCATCATGCAGCTGCTCGAGGAACGAGCCCCTGAGCACGTGACGTTCGTGGGCTGGCAGGCGATCGACGTCGCCGAGCAGGAGCGCGGCAAGCCGCTTGGGCGCCCGCGGGTGAAGTTCGTCCGAGTCAACGAGATGCTCGAGGCCGCGCGAGGAGCGCCGGTCTCCGGCTAGCGGGCGTGGCCGACCTCGCGGAGATCGAGCGCATGATCGCCGACGCGCTGCCCGGCGCCGAGGTTGAGGTGGTCGACGAGACCGGGGGCGGCGACCATCTGCGTGCGATCGTCCGCGCGCCCCAGTTCGAGGGAAAGAGCCGGGTCGACCAGCACCGGATGGTGCGCGCGGCCGTCCAGCCGCGGATGGACGACGGCTCCATCCACGCGCTCTCCATCACCACCAAACCGGCATGAGGGGCCCGGCGGGTCGACGCGCTAAGGTGAACACATGCCTGCTAACCCAGAGTTGAAGCAGAAGGTGGAGGAGGTTCTCCACGAGAACCGCGTGCTGCTGTTCATGAAGGGCACCCCCGAGATGCCGCGGTGCGGGTTCTCGATGCGCCTGGTCGGCGTGCTGGAGCAGATGAGGACGGAGTACGGGGCGATCGACGTCCTGCCGATCCTGGACCCGCTCCGCGAGGTGACCGGCGAGATCTCCGACTGGCGCACGTTCCCGCAGCTCTACGTGAACGGCGAGCTGGTCGGTGGCTGCGACATCGTCGAGGAGATGTTCGAGAGCGGCGAGCTCGCCGAGTTGCTCGGCGTCCAGCAGCCCGAGGCCGCGTCCGCCCCGAGCCAGGCACCGCCGGCGGACCCCCAGCAGAGCCCACCACTCCAGGTCGACGGCAGCTAGCTCAGCCGCGTTCATCGGGGTCACGGCCCCGGTGCTAACGCGTTGCTCACAATTTGCTAGCCTCTCGCGACCGCTGAACACCCGCCTCATCGACGGCGGGTAGCGGGGGGCCCATTTGTTTTTGGGGCGAATCGCGGCAAGGTTGCCGCGTAGCGCCAGCTCTTCGGCGCGAGCCCGTCAGCTAACCCCGTAAGCAACGAAAGAGCGTTAATCGTGAACGTCTCACCGGGCGCCGTGACGCCCAAAATCAAGATGATCCTGGTGCTGGTGGCCGCTGCGGCCGCGCTGACGGTGACCATCGTTTCGACCGCCGGCACGGCGGGGGCCTCCAGCGGAGGCACCTCCGTGAGCGGCAGCGACTCGGACGGCGGCGGCGGGAAGTACAAGCGCTTGTGGGAGGACACCTCTCGTCGTCACAAGCGCTGGGCGCGGCACACGGCAGAGTGCGAGTCCGGCAAGGACCCGGACGCGATCGGCAGCGGCGGCAAGTACCGCGGCGCCTTCCAGTTCATGCGGGAGACGTGGCGCGGCGCCCCCAAGTCGCCCGGTGGCGACCCGATCGACTACGGGTTCAGGACGCAGGCCGTGGTGGCGGTCGCCTTCAAGAAGCGGCACGGCACGAGCGCCTGGCCGACCTGCGGCTAGCTGCGGCTAGCTCGTTAGCTGGTAGCTAGCTAGACGGCCGCGTGCTCGGGAGCGTCGTCGCGAACCTGGAATGAGGAGCCGCAGCCGCAGGCCGCGACGACATTCGGGTTGTTGACGACGAACCCGGCGCCCTGGAGGCCGTCGACGTAGTCGACCTCCGAGCCGAAGACGAACTGCATGCTCACCTTGTCGACCACGACGGCCACGTCCTGGTGCTCGAACACGTGATCGTCGGACTTGGGCTGGTCGAGGGCGAGGGCGTACTGGAAGCCCGAACAGCCTCCGCCGCGCACCGCGACGCGAAGCGCCTGCTCCTCGGAATTGCCGTTGGAGCCGATCAGCTCCTTGATCTTGCCCGCCGCCTTGTCGGTCAGCTGAACTGCCGTGTCAGGAGTATCCATCGCTTCAGATTGTATAGGCCCGCTCAGTCCTAATCATTCTCGTACTTCCAATCGAGGTATTCGAGGATTCGCTTGGAGTCGTGAATGACCTCCTCGCCGTCCACCAGGACCGGCACGCGGCGCTGGCGTGTGAGCTCCTCGATCTCGGGGCGAGCGTTGCGACGGTAGGGAACCCGCTCGGTGCGGTACTCCAGCTCGAGCTTCCCCAGGCGCCGGGCGACCGCCCCGCACGGGCACAGCACGTTCGTCCGGGTGGGACAGCGATAGAGAACGAGCCTGGGCGCACTCATCGCCGTAGCACCCGCTCCCCGAGTCTCATGAACGGCGCCACCGCACTCAGGGCGATCTCGGGCACCCCGCGGCCGGTCGTGACCCGGTCGCCGAGCTGATCCATCTGCCAGTGAACCGCGTCCTCGAGTGTCTCCTCGTGCGGTCGTGGCTGGAACCCGAGCTGCTTGCGGGCCTTGGCGTTCCGGTAGGTCCACCAGCAGTTTGCGGACCGGACCTCGTCGGGGGCGATCGGCACCGGAATACCCGCGCGAGCCATCAGCTCGACGGCGAGCAGGGTCGGGGCGCCGGGGAGCTTCACGGGGACATGGTCGCGGCCCGACAGGCGTGCCATGTCGGCGAACAGGCGGTCGAACGTAAAGTTGCGAGCGGCGAGGATGTACCGCTCTGCGGGCTCGCCCTTCTCGTCCGCGAGGAGATGCCCCTTGGCGACGTCGCGGACGTCCACGATGTTCAGACCGCCGTCGACGTATGCCGGTATGCGTCCCAGCAGGAACCGCCGCACGAGCTCCATCGACGTCCCCCGCGGATCGTCGGGGCCGAGCACGAACGACGGATTCACGATCACCACGGCCAGCCCATGCGCCGCCAGGCGGAGCGCCTCGACCTCGGCCTCGTGCTTCGAGTTGACGTACGCGATCCCGAGGGACCCGGCTCGAAACGGCTGCGTCTCGTCGGCGGTGCCGCGAGGGCTTGCCGGACCGATCGCCGCGACGGACGAGGTGAACACGACCCTCTCGACGCTCGCCGCGAGGCTCTCCTCGAGCACGATCCGAGTTCCCTTGACGTTCAGGTCGAAGACCTTTTGGCGGTGCTGGGACAGCATCGAGGTGGTGCCGGCGATGTGGAACACGCGATCCACCTCCTTCATCGCCCGGGTCACGGCTCGGCGGTCCATCACGTCCCCGCTGGTCCGCTCGAACTCGAGGTCCGTGAGGTGGTCGAGGCTCGAGCCTCGCCGGACCAGCAGGCGCAGATCGTCACCCCGGGCCGCGAGCGCGCGCACCACGTGGGAGCCCACGAAGCCGCTGCCGCCGGTGACGAGAGTCTTGCCCACGGCCCGATGGTAGAGGCGGCGGGGTCCTGCCCGTGGCCGAGTCGCCCCATGCCGAAGTGATAGAACCGCCCGGTGCCCGCCGACACGAAGACCGCCGTCGTCACGGATACGACGGCCTATCTCCCCCAGGAGCTGATCGCGGAGCACGACATCAAGCGGGTGAGCCTGTACGTATCGCTTGACGGAGAGCAGCGCCCCGAGATCGAGATCGCGGGCGACCAGTACACGGAGTTCTTCGAGCGTCTGCGCGCGAGCTCCGAGGGGGCCACCACGTCGCAGCCTTCCGTAGGCGACTTCTGCTCCGTCTATGAGCCCCTTCTCGCCGACGGCAAGGACATCGTCTCGATTCACCTCTCCGCTGGGATCTCCGGTACGTACAAGTCGGCGTCCCAGGCAAAGGAGCGGCTCATCGACCAGGCTAAGGGTGGCGATCGGATTCACGTCTACGACAGCCGCACCGGCTGCGGAGGTCAGGCACTCGTGGTCCTCGCGGCGGCCGGTGCGGCGGCCCGCGGCGCCGACGGCTCCGCCACCCTCGCCGCCGCCGAGCGCTCCCGCGACGCGCTCGAGATGTGGTTCGTGATCGACACCCTCGAGTACCTGCGAAGGGGTGGCCGAATCGGCGCCGCTCAGGCGTGGCTCGGGTCGGCTCTTCAGATCAAGCCGATCCTGACCCTGGGCGAGGAGATCACCCCGGTCGAGCGCGTGCGAACGCGGCGCCGAGCCTTCGAGCGGATGGTGGACTACGCCCGGCAGCGTCGCGACGACGGCGCGGACGCCTGGGTCGTGCAGCACATCCAGGATCCCGAGACCGC
>DATFON010000205.1:0-10938 GCA_035265465.1 Solirubrobacterales bacterium
GCGCAGGCCCAGGCCACGGCCGTCGGGTCCACGGGTGCCGTCCAGATCCGCCAACTCACCACGGACGGAGGGAGCACGAATCCTGACTGGGGAACGTCAACGGCGTCCGTCCCGAGCTGCCGGGGGCTAGCGGCCACGGACATAGGGACTCCGGGCCGGGATAGTTTCGTGGGTGGCCCGAGCGTGGACGTGTATCTCGGGCTCGGCGGCAACGACAAGATCCGGACGGCCGGCCGCGGTGACTACGTATGCGCGGGGCCCGGCAGGGACATGGTGAAGGGTGAGGGGGGCCCCGATCAGCTGATCGGACAGGGGGGCAACGACCAC
Organism: Solirubrobacterales bacterium; assembly: GCA_035265465.1. Classification (GTDB taxonomy): domain Bacteria; phylum Actinomycetota; class Thermoleophilia; order Solirubrobacterales; family 70-9; genus AC-56. Next base: position 328 of record DATFON010000205.1, read on the forward strand.
CTGAAGGGAGGCGACGGAAACGACCGGCTCGTTGGCGGCCAAGGCATCGACGTCTGCGCGGGCGGCAAGGGAGCCGACTCGGCAGGGAGCTGCGAGAAGGAGCCGGGATCCCGTCGGATCGGGTGATGTTTCTGAACACGACGCCGCTGTGCTCGCGCCGGTTGCGATGGCATTCCTCGCAGCGGCTCACTCGGCGAGCGCGGCCTCGGGGGTCAATTCCGTTCCCAAGCCCATTCCCATTCGGCCTGCTTAGCCGTTCATCCGGCTCATTCATGCCATCGAACCCATGGGCACGCAAGGCTCGAAAACCGTTACACGTCGTCAAGGCGTGTCGAGGGTTCGAATCCTCCCCCTCCGCTTGAGACGCAAAGTGCCTGCAACGGCCCTCTGACCGTTATGCGGCACCGCTGACGCCCTAGACGGCGGCCGTTTCAGCCCAAATCGGCCGATGTCGCCCAACGAGCCAATCGCACGCCGAACCAACTGCCCGGTCCCCGAGAAACCAGTACACGATCGCGAGCCGCTGCTGCATTCACGGCTTGGGCGAGAGATGTCCAGCGGGCGATGTCGCAGGAGAAGTCTCTCGAGCGCGTGAGGCTTCGCACACACCCTCCCCTTGACCTGCAGTGCTTTCGGTGAGAGGGTCGGCTGGCCATCGGCGGATCGCCGAACCTGCCGACTCGCCCTGACGGACCTGCCGACGTATTTGGCCTCCGCCCCGACGGAACGGGAGGCATCAATATGCGTCAACGGCTTCGCTCCCATCTGAAGTTCGCAAACGTCGTCTCCCTCATCGCGCTGTTCGTCGCTCTCGGTGGCAGCGCGGTCGCAAGCCACGAAGCCATCTTCAGCACCGACATCGTCGACGGCCAGGTCAAGAGCGCCGACATCGGCGATGACCAGGTGCGCTCCATCGATGTCCGCAACGACGCGGCACCCGGCGGCGGTTTGGCGGCTCCGGACCTCGGCCCGAATTCCGTGGGGGTCCACGAGATCAACCCGGATGCGTTCTCGCCGAACGACATCTCCCCGGCGATCGAGGGAGGGCCCTATGAGATCCCGGCGAACGCGATCCAGGGCCACGAGGTCTCGCCTGACACGCTCGGCGGCTCCGACATCAACGAGCCATCCCTCAGCGTTGCGAATCTCGGCTGCCAGGCGGGGCTCATCCTCGGCTTTGCCCGGATCAAGGGGGACTCGAGCATGCCGAGCACCTATACGTCGAGCAGCACCTACGTCGATACGAAGCGAAACTGCTCCGGCGGAACGGTCGAGGTGCGACGTAGCACAACGGGCGTCTACGAGATCCGGTTCAACGGCATCGCGACCCAGCTGGCGCTCGGCGGTGCCATCGACGGCGGCGACACATTCTGCACGGACAACTTCGTCAGCGTGACCAAGCTCGCCGGCTACACGACCGCGAGTGAGTTCTGGGTCTACTCGCGGGACAACGACGGCGACCTCCAGGACTGCTGGGTGACGGTGGCTGCGATCTGACGCTTTCAAGGCATCCCTGCGGTGCGGCACTGGCGAGATACTGCGTAGGCGATGTCCCAGAAGAACGTGGTCGTTCGTCGCGGAACTGTAAGCCCGCGTATAGGCGCACCTTCAGGACACGCGACCCATTGAGACTCGCCTGGACACTACGCGCGCGCAGCCTCTAGCACCTTCCGGTTGAGGCAACCCCCGACGAGCCCGCGTTGCCCAATCCGTTGCCCACGCGGAGCTGTGAAACGCGGTGACCGCTCGCGCTGCAGGCAAAACCCGGAGCGTGCAGGGCTTTACTGATGGGCCGTGAAGGACTCGAACCTTCAACCTTGGGCTTAAGAGGCCCCTGCTCTACCAATTGAGCTAACGGCCCGGGGCCGACGATGGTAGCGAGCATCCGGCCGCCGGCGCCGGGGATCTAGCGTGCTCGGCCGGGGTGGCGCTAGGGCGTCGTCCCGGGCACGCCGAAGGGGTTTTGGAGCGGGTTCGATCCGGGCTTGGTGGCGTTCTCGCCGGCCTGCTTCTTTGCCTTCTCCTGAGCCTCCTGGAGCTTGATTCCCTGCTTGCGCGCCTCGGCCAGCTGAGGCTTAATCCCCTTGGCCTGTGTTTTGGACGCGAGCGACAAGGCCTTGTCGCTGGCGGCGTCTCCCGCTTCGATGTCGCCGCCCGCGTACTCGAAGAGGGCTAGCTGGCCGTACGAGTTGACGCTCGGCTGGTCCTCCGCGACGATGCGCTGCGCCTGCGCCGCGCCATCCGCGTCCTGCAAGAGCACGTAGACGTTGATCATGTCGAAGGCCACCGTCACGTCCGGCTTGCCCTTGTTGACCTTGAGGTACTTCTCCCACGCGTCGGCAGCGTCGCCGAGATCCGTGTGGGCATCGTTGGAAACCGACACCGGGGCGCCGGTGTTCGGGTCCGTCTGAACGCCCGTCTTGGCCAGCAGGAACTCGTTCTGCGCCAGCTTCAACAGCGCCTTCGTGTCGTTCGGATTCTTGGCCAGCTTCGCGTTCGCGGCGTCGATCTCCGAGTTGATCTGATCGGTGGCGCTGCCGCCGCCATCGCTGTTGCTGATGCCGAGCGCATCGAAGATCCCGCCGGGGCCGCCGCCGACGCCGATCCCAAAGCCGAGAAAGCCGACGAGGAACAGGAGCGCCAGCGTCGCGAACGTCACCTGGACGAGTCGCCTGCGCTTGCCGCGGAGGTCAAAAAGCATGTCGCGTGAGCCTAGCTGGCGGGGGTGCCTGGCGGCTCAGGCTCGGCTGTGCTGGCAGCGTCGCCCGGCGTCCCCAGCAGCTTGGCCAGGATGAGCGACAACTCAAACAGCAAGAGCAGCGGGGCCGCCTCGATCAGCATCGTCACGGGGTCGGTACCGGGCAGCAACATCGCGATGACGAAGAGGACCAGATAGGCGTACCGGCGGTTGTGGGAGATCTGCTTCGGCGTCACGATCCCCAGCCGCGTCACGGCGACGACTCCCATCGGGATCTGGAAGATGAGCCCCATGGCGAGCAGGGTGGTGAGCAGGAACCCGTAATAGTCGCTGGCTCGGACCTGGATGTTGAACTGGGTCTCGTTGAAGTTCAACAGGAACTTCGCGGCGGCCGGGGCGACGACGAAGTACGAGAAGACGACCCCGGCGATGAACAGCACCGGCACCAGGATCAGGAAGGGCATCATGACCCGCTTCTCCATCGGCTTGAGCGCGGGCAGCAGGAAGGCGTACAGCTGATACAGCAGCACCGGGAGCGCGATCAGGATCCCCGCGTAGATCGACACCTTCAGGGTGCTCATGAACGGCTCCGCCACTCCGAAGGTGATCGGCTTCAGCTCCTGGCCATTGAGATTGGCCGGCAGCGGCTTGTTCGCGATCTCCAGCAGCAGGTGGTTCTGCCAGAAGCAGAGCCCGCACGCCACCACCAGCACGACCGCCGAGACGATGATGCGGTTGCGAAGCTCGTCCAGATGCTCGACGAGCGTCATCTGCTCGTCGAACTGCGCCGCCCTCAAACGGGGCACGGCTCAGGAGCGGTGGTGGGTAACGACCTCGCCCTCGACGGGCTCATCGGCATCCTGCGCACCCTCGATCTCGGCCGGCTTGGAGGGTTCGTCCTCGTCCTCGTCCTTGCCGGTGACCGATGACCTGAACTCGCGGATGCCCTTGCCCATCGAGCGCCCCAGCTCCGGCAGGCGCTTGGGCCCGAAGATCACCAGGGCGATGATGAGGACGACGACCAACTCGAGTGGTCCAACGTTTGGCATCCCGAGGGATGGTACTGACGTCGCGGCCTCTGCATCGAAATCTCCGGCTCGATTGGGCGCCGCCTTGACACCGGCGACGCGGTAGGCCCGCCTCGACCGGATATACCCTGCCGCGCATGATCCTGTCGGACAAGACGATCCGCGCCGAGCTGGAGGCCGGCGGCATCGTCATCGAGCCCCTGGCGGAGGACGCGGTCCAGCCGTCGTCCGTCGACCTCCACGTCGACCGCTTCTTCCGGGTCTTCCGCAACGACACGACGCCGTTCATCGACCCCAAGAAGCCGCAGGACGACCTGACGGAATTGGTCGAGGTCGACGAGGGCAAGTCCTTCATCCTGCACCCGGGCGAGTTCGTCCTGGGCTCCACCCGCGAGCGCGTGGCGCTGGGGGACGACCTCGTCGCCCGCCTGGAGGGCAAGTCGAGCCTGGGACGGCTGGGGCTGCTGATCCACTCCAGCCTCCCGGCCTCGGAGCCGGTGATGCTGCTGCACGACGGGCGGCTCGAGCCGCGGCCAATCGGCGAGATCGTTCGGGATCGAATTCGCGGCTCGGTCGTGTCCTTCAATCCGGAAACGTTCGAGGTCGACTATCACGAGATCACGGGCTGGTTCGAGGGACCGCCCGATCGCATCTTCGAGGTGAAGCTCGCCTCGGGACGACGAATCCGGATCACCGCCGGCCACAACCTCTTCACGCTCGACCAAGACGGAAAGCTCGCGAAGACCCGGACGCTGGAGCTCCAACCTGGCACACGCGTCGCCATTCCACGATTCGTTCCCGATCCTCCGGATTCGGAACTCCGCCTTGACCTACTCCGGATCATTCCCAAGGACGACTACCACCGGATCATGTGCACTGGGCCGTCCGTTGCAAACGCGTTCGTAGTACATGAGCCATTGATCAGGCGTCTGTTCCGCGACATCGGTCTCAAGCACTTCACCTACTACCGGGACAGAAGCAGGCTGCCATTGAGCGTGGCCCATGGCATCCCAAGGCTGCTGGAGAGTCTCGGCGGCGATGATCGGATCTCCATCCGCCAGGCGAAGCGCGGCTTCCCGAGGTTCCTCAAGATCGATCCCGACTTCGTCTGGCTCCTGGGGCTATACGTCGCCGAGGGCTCACGTCGGGAGACTCAGTTCACGATTTCCAATACCGATCAGGACATCCTCGATCGGGTGGAAGGAATTCTGGGACGCCTCGGCATTCCGATGTATCGCTCACCGGGAGCGATCACCGGATGCTCGTCATTGTTCTCGCTGCTCTTGAGCTGGCTGGGGACCGGAGAGGGAGCGCATGCGAAGAGAATTCCCCCAATCGTCTTTGGCTGGCCTTACGCGCGGATGCAGGAGTTCCTAGATGGTCTCGTTGACGGCGACGGGTCGCGGGACGCCCAGCGGACGTCGGTATGGACCTGTTCCGATGGCCTCGTGGCCGATCTGCTGCTGCTGGCAGAGCGCCTTGGCCGCCGCGCCGGCACGTCAAAGCGCCATCGGCACGGGAGTGATCTCTGGCAGGTCTATCTGCCGTTGAGGGAACACAAGCTTCTAACTGCCGTGCCGCTGCCGGACCGGCTCCTGGTCGAGATCAGGGAACAGGCCGGACTGAGTCAGGTGGCGGCGAGCAAACTCGGCGGATATCGACACGCGAGCGATCTCTGCAACCTCGAGAACCGAACTGGGCGAGATGCCATCCGACTAGCGACTTTGAGACGACTCCGCACTGCGTATTCCCGCCGTCCGGACTGTCCCGCCTCACTGAGCCGGTTGGATCGCCTCGTTGATGGCCATCTCCTCTGGGATTCGGTCGTCGACGTAGAGGACACCGGATCGGTCGAGCCGATCTTTGATCTTGAGGTGAGACCAAGCGGTCGCAAGATCGAGAACTTTCTGGCCGGTCACGGCGGAGTGTTCGCCAGCAACACTGCCGGCTTCGTCGATGCCGGCTTCGACGGGCACTTGACGCTCGAGCTGTCGAACGTCGCGAATCTCCCAATTGCGATCTATCCGGGGATGAAGATCGGGCAGATCTCTTTCCTGCGGATGAGCAGTCCCGCCGAGCACCCCTACGGGAGCGATGCGACCGGGTCGAAGTACCAGGGACAGCGGGGGCCGACGCCCTCGCGCTACTACCTGAACTTCCCCGACGACGAGTAGCTCCCGCGACGCCGCTACCAGCGGCTCTCCCGCATTGCGGTTGGGTGTGCCACCTAAAGCATCTGGGCGGTCGAGCCGATAGAGCTTTCGAAGTGGCAGACAGGGAGACAGCCAAGGGAACGGACATGGAGCGTGGCCTCGAGCCAAGCGTTTTCGAGGCTCGGGTTTCCTCCGGACAGCGACGCCGGCGCGGCGATCTTCACGTCTGTCCCGAGTGCGGCTCGGATCTCGTTTATCCGACCGATTGGGCCCCCGCCAGCGACCGGCAGTGGCACGTCGCACTTCGCTGCCCCGAGTGCGAGTGGAACGGCGGCGGTCGCTACAACCAGGACGTGGTCGACCGCCTCGACGAGGCTCTGGATCACGGTACCGAGGCGGTTCTCGACGATCTCAACATTCTGGTCCGGGCCAATATGGAGGACCAGATCGACCGCTTCGTCACCGCCCTGAACGGCGACAAGATCCTCCCCGAAGACTTCTAGGTATTAGAGGCGGCGGCTTTGTCGCCGCAGAGGCATGTAAGGCGGCGAAGCCGCCGCAAGAGATTCTGCAAGGACCGCCACGCAGGTGGTTGCTCCCAGCCCAGCCCTACGAGTAGCGCTCGACGACGCCGTCCGCGACGAGCTCCAGCAGTCGTCGCTGGTCGGGCCGAAGACCGGAGGTTGCAAGTCCGCGCTTGGCGATCTCCACGCGGCCGCGGGCGTCCGCTCTGACGCTCTCGAGCGCCCCGGTGGCGGCGACCCGGTCGCAGACTGCGGCCGCGCCCTCCGCGTCCAGCTCGCCCAGGTCGAGCTTGGCAAGCGATCGATCCTCCTCCCGCGCCAGGATGAGCGGGAGGGTCACGGTGCCGTCGAGTAGGTCGGTGCCGCGCGCCTTCCCGGTCCGTTCCGGCGGGCCGGTGACGTCCAGCACGTCGTCCAGCAGCTGGAACGCCAGCCCGATTTCACGGCCGAACGTCTGGAGGGCGCGCTCCAGCGACAGGTCCGGCTCGACGGCGTTCGTCGCGAGCTCGCCGCCCTTGCCGGCGCGGCCGATCAGGCAAGCGCATTCGAACAGCCGGGCCGTCTTCAACCCGCAGCGATCCACGTAGCGCTCGGCCGAGATCGAGATGTCGAACGCGTCCTGCCGCTGGGCGAGCTCCCCCAGGGCGAGGGCGACGGAGGCGCCGGACAGGAGCTCGACCTGGCGCTCACTGCCGTCGCGTCCGAGCTCGGCGAACGCGCGCGAGAAGAGCAGGTCGCCTACGGCGAGCGCTCGCTCGCGCCCGGAGCGGGCGACGACGGTCGGGCGCCCGCGGCGCAGGGGGGCGGCATCGAGAACGTCGTCGTGCACGAGCGTCGCCATGTGCACGAGCTCGATCGCCGCGGCCGCCCGGATCGCCGGCTCGCCGGCGCCGGGGCCCGCGCACAGCAGGACGAGCATCGGCCGCAGGCGCTTGCCCCCGGCAGCCAGGGTGGACCCGGCGTCCGCGTCGAGCGCGTCTCCGTGACCCTCGACGAGTCGCCGCAGGCGCTCCTCGACCGCCTCCATGCGGGTCGGGAGCCACGCATCGGCGGCGTCCAGCACCATGGTGACCGGCGGCGGGACTGCCGTCCGATTCAAGTCGATCCTCCCATCTGATGCATGCTCGCGATCCCTCCCGGGCGCCGATCTAAGTACCGGCAGCGCCGGCGTGAATGGTGATGATGCCGCCTGCGAGGACCAGATAGCGCACTCGTGGAAACCCCGCGGCCGCCATCCGCTCCGCCAGGCCCTGCGGCGACGGGAATCGCTTGACCGATTCCGGCAGGTACGTGTACGCGCTGCGGTCGCCCGCGACGGTACCGAGGAGCGGCACGATCCGGTCGAACCACAGCGAATAGAAGGCCGATAGAGGCGGGCGTCGAGGCTGGGTGATCTCCAGGATCACCAGACGGCCGCCCGGGCGCACCACGCGCGCGAGCTCGCGGAGTCCCTGGTCGAGATCGGCGAGGTTCCGGGCGCCGAACCCGATCGTCGCCGTGTCGAAGGACCCGTCCGGATAGGGCAGGTCAAGCGCATCCGCCCATTCGAACCGGACGTTGGAGGCGCCGCGACGTACCGCCTTGCCGCGAGCGAGCTCCAGCATCCGCTCCGAGAAGTCGCAGCCCACGACCCTCCCCGCCGGGCCTACTCGCCCGGCCAGCTCGAGGGCCAGGTCCCCGGTGCCGCAGCACACGTCGAGCGCCGCTCCGCCCGGGGCGAGCTGGGCCAGCTCCGCAGCACGTGCGCGCCAGCGATGATGCATGCCCGCCGTCATCGCGGTGTTCATCAGGTCGTAGACGCCCGCGATGCGGTCGAACATGCTCCGCACCTGACCGGCGAACTCGCCGGATTCGCGATTGGGAAGTGACGTCTGGGTGGTGGCCATGACCGCTGCTTGGCGCTCTTGTGGCGTGCAGTCTGGCTACTTCAGGTATGCGAGGAAGTCGGCGACCTCGTTGAGCTTCTTCTTGCCGAGGCTCTGGAAGGAGGGCATGATGCTCGGGCCCGCCTCCAGCGAGCGCAGGATCGCCTCGCGCGGGATACGCGACCCGATGTGCGTGAGGTCGGGGGCCAGAGTGCCGTTGCCGCTCTCGCCGATCTTGTGGCATGCGAGGCAGGCCGATTGCGCGACCACGAGCTTGCCCGCCTCGTATTGCTTTGGCACGTCCATCTCGATCGTGGTCGGGGGACCCGCGTTGGCGCCCTTGTAGGTCAGATACGCCATCACGACGATGGTCAAGCTCAACGCCGTCATCGCGATTGGCCGGCGTTCGGGTCGGCGCTCCGGCCCGCGGTCGTAGAAGGGCAGCAGGAACAGCAGGACCATTGCGATGGTCGGGATCCCGATCGTCGCCAGCGGGACGAGGTAGGGGGGCTTGAGGACACGCAGGACCTCGAAGAGGAAGAAGAAGTACCAGTCCGGCCGCGGCGTGTAAGTGGTCGTCGTCGGATCCGCCTTCGGCCCCTGCTCGGCGCCCAGCACGATCGACAGCAGCACGATCACGAGTACGACGATCAGGGCCATCGTCGAGTCCTTCATCACCGCGTAGGGAAAGAACGGCTTCCCTTCCTTCTTCAGCTGCTCGTACTCGCGGAGGTAGGCCTCCTTCTCGGCGCGGTTCAAACCCGTTCCTCCTTGGCGGTGGCCTTGCTGCGCTTCGGATGCAGCCACGGCGGCGCCGTCGTCCCGAGCTTCACGACGAGGTACAGGTGCGCTCCGATCAGGGCGATGATCAGCCCGGGCACCAGGAGCATGTGGATCGCGTAGAACCGCGCCAGCGTGGAGGGGCCGAACTCGGCGCCAGCGCGCAGGAAGTCGCTGAGGTAGGGCCCGATGAACGGGCCGGTGCCGTTGATGTTCACGCCCACCACCGTTGCCCAGAAGGAGCGCTGATCGAACGGCAGCAGGTATCCGGTGAAGCCCATGATCATCGTGAGGATCAAGAGCGTCACGCCGATCACCCAGTTGAGCTCGCGCGGGTACTTGTAGGCGCCGAAGACGAAAGTTCGCGCCATGTGGAGGTAGATCACGATGATCATCACGCTGGCGCCCCACTTGTGCATCCCGCGGACGAACTCGCCGAGGAAGACGTCGTTCGTGAGGTGGGTGACCGAGCCGTACGCCTGGGTCGGCGACGGGTCGTAGTACATCGCCAGGAAGACGCCGGTCACCGCCTGCACGACGAAGGCGAACAGCGTGGCGGACCCGAGCGTGTAGAACCAGTTGGTTCCCTTCGGGACCTTCCGGTAGAGCATCCCGGTGAGAAAGCTCCCACCGCCGGTGCGCTCGTCGAGCCAACCGACGAGGTCCGCGGGGGCCTCCTTGAGCCGCGCGGTTGGATCGGCGCCGTTGCCGTTGCCCGTGCCGGGCTTCTGGGGCTTCTTGAGGGGGGGCGGGATAAGGAGGTCGGGGATCTTCATCTCATCTCACTACGGCGCCGGCGGCACATCAGGCCGCGGCGGATAGATGTAGTTCCAGATCCCGCCGGTGAACTCGCCCGGATCCCTGGTCTGCACGGGCTGGAGCTGCGAGGTGACGCTGTATCGCGGGCCAAGCTGCACCTGGCCCTTTTCCACGCGGGTCTGGAAGCGGTCGAGCGGGCGCACGGGGGGCCCGCCGATCACCTTGCCCTCGAAGTCGTACACGCCGCCGTGACACGGGCAGACGAAGCTCCGCGATGCGGCCACAAAGTTCACCGGGCAGCCGAGATGCGCGCAGCGGGACGAGATCGCGACGTAGCTGTCCGGCGACTCCCCGTACTTCTGGGAGCCCTGGCGGACGAACGCCGTCGTCTTCCCCGCCTCGCCGATGCCCTCGACGATCGTGAAGACGACAGGCTTGTAGGTATCGGCGGTGAAGCGACTCGGCGGGCCGACACTCTCCCAGATCTCCTCCGGCTTCTCGAAGATCGGCGCCACGGCGAACCCCACCGCAGGCAGCACGATGATGGCTCCGGCGATTCCGCCGATCGCCTGGCTGGCCACGGTAATGGCCCGCCGCCGGTTCATCGACTCGCCCTCGAAGTAGCCCGCGGGATCCGGCTTCGGCGGAGAACCGTCGCCAGTTGAGCCGGTGTTCTTGTCGGCGGCGTCGGCCACTTCAGGCTTTGATCGATGCTCGCGCTACGCCCAGATCCATTTCCTTGCTTCGCGCGCCTGGCGCTCAGGAGGGGCCCGGAAGCCTATCGACTCGGCAGCACGTTTCAGC
>DATFON010000206.1:0-10663 GCA_035265465.1 Solirubrobacterales bacterium
CATGTCGGCAGCGCGAAAGCTCGCCGACTACGCCGCGGTCATCCACGAGGGCCGGATCGTGGCCAGCGGCGAGGCCGACGAGGTGTTCGACTCCGAAGAGGAGCTTGTCGGCCAGCTCGTCGCCGGGGAGCTCTCGGGGCCGATCCAGCTCCGCTCCCCGTAGTCCTGACACCCCTCCGATCGTGGGGTACGCGTAGCCGATCGGTGGATCGCGGAACATCCGATCGGCCGATTGCATTTCCGCCGGGACACGCATAGGGTCCGCACATCGGCGGGTGCCAGGTTCACTGAGGGACGCTCTGAGGAAACGCCATAATCGCGTTGGCGCGTCCGTCGTATGCGTGCGCCTTGTCTCGCTCGCCGCGGCGATGCTTGCCGCCGGCATGGTTCTCCTCGCCGACCAGGCGTCCGCGGCGGACCAGTACCACTTTGCCACCAAGTGGGGAGCATTCGGCTCGGGCGACGGGCAGTTCAACCACCCGGGTGGCGTCGATACGGACGCCGCAGGCAGGTTGCTGGGCCTTCCCGCGGTCGTCTACGTTGCCGACTCGTACAACAACCGGATCCAGAAGTTCACCGCGAACGGAAGCCTCGTAACGAAGTGGGGGACCGCCGGTTTCGGCGAGGGTCAGTTCAGCCGTCCCTGGGACGTCGCCACGGATCTCGCCGGCAATGTCTATGTCGCCGACGGGCGCAACAACGGGATCCAGAAGTTCACCTCGAACGGAGACTTCATAACGAAGTGGGGCACCTCGGGCACCGGCGACGGGCAATTCCGCACCCCCGTCGCCGTCGCCACCGACCTGGGCGGAAACGTGTACGTGGCCGACACGGGCAACGACCGGATCCAGGTGTTCAGCCCGAGCGGCGACTTCCTGAGGAAGTGGGGCGGTCACGGCTCGGGCAACGGGCGGTTCGACAACCCCGTGGGGCTCGCCACCGACACCTCGGGCAACGTCTACGTCGCCGACAGGGACAACGAGCGGATCCAGAAGTTCACCGCGGGCCGCGACTACGTCGCGAAGTGGGGCACCCCCGGCACCGGCGACGGGCAGTTCAACCAGCCCGTCGGCGTGGATACCGACACCGACGGCAACGTCTACGTCGGCGATACGTTCAACGACCGGTCCAGAAGTTCACCTCGAGCGGCACCTTCCTGACCAAGTGGGGGAGCTCCGGCTCGGGCAACGGCAATTCGATCGTCCCCTGGGCATCGCGACGGATGCCGCCGGCGACGTATACGTCGCCGACAGGGACAACGCGCGGATCCAGAAGTTCACGACGAGCGGCGCCGACTTCGTAACGAAGTGGGGGAGGCGCGGGGCCGGCGACGGGGAGTTCGGACTGTTCGGGCCGAGGGGTCTCGCCACGGGCGCCGGCGGCAACGTCTACGCCGTCGAGGGTTATGAGAACAACCGGGTCCAGAAGTTCACGCCGAGTGGGACGTTCATAACCAAGTGGGGCGGTGACGGCTCCGGCGACGGGCAGTTCAACAACCCCTTCGGCATCGACAACGACGACGGCTACATCTACGTCGCCGATGGGGACAACGAGCGGATCCAGAAGTTCACGTCGAACGGCGAGTTCCTGTCGAAGATCGGGAGCGGCGGCCAGGGCATCGGCCAGTTAAACCAGCCCAAGGACGTCACCGTGGACCGCGGCGGCACGGTCCTCGTGGCCGACACCGGCAACGACCGGATGGCGATGTTCAACAACGTCACGGGCGCATCGACGTGGGGGAGCTCCGGCTCCGGCGACGGAGAGTTCCGAGGCCCGAGCGGCGTCGTCACCGACGACCAGCAGAACGTCTACGTCGCCGACACGGGTAACAACCGGATCCAGAAGTTCGGCCCGTTCGGCGATGAGTTCATGACGAAGTGGGGGAGCTCCGGGTCTGACAACGGGGAGTTCAATCGCCCCACCGGGATCGCCATCGACAACGCCGGGCATGTCTACGTCGCCGACACCGGGAACGACCGGATCCAGGAATTCACCGCGAGCGGCGACTTCATCGCGAAGTGGGGAAGGTCCGGTTCCGCCGACGGCCAGTTCGACCGCCCCCAGGACGTCGCCGTCGACGCCTCCGGCGGCGTCTACGTCGCTGACACGGGCAACCACCGGATCCAGAAGTTCGCGCCACGCGTGGGGGCGCAGCCTCGCGTCGCCGCGGTCCAGGCGCTCGAGGGCACGGTGAGGACGAAGTGCCGAGACGACGGACGGTTCATGCGGCTCAAGGGCGCAAGGCAAGATCTCGCTCGGTTGCGTCGTCGACGCCCGCAGCGGCAAAGCGCGGCTCATCTCCCCCAGGGGCGCCGGCCCGGTCACCCGGTTGGGCAAGTTCCGGCGAGGGGTCTTCCGCCTGAGCCGGCTGGAGAAGCATCACCACACGGGGTTGAAGCTCGCGGGGCGGCTCGGCTGCCACGGGGCCGAGCCGGGGAGGCACGACCGAAAGCTCCGGGGCAGGACCAAGGGCAGGTTCCGCATCGAGGGAAGGCACGGCGCGGCCGACGTCCACCACGCGACATGGCGGGTCGCCGATCGCTGCAACGGCTCGACCGTGTTCAAGGCTCTGAAGGGAAAGGTCAGGGTCCGCGACTTCGAGAAGAAGAAGACCGTGACCCTGCGCAAGGGCGAGCGCTACGTGGCCGCCCAGAAGCGACGGTAGATCGAGGCGAGAACCAGTGACGAGAACTCACAATCGCGTTTGCGCCGTGCTCGTCTGCGCGCTGCTCGCCTCGCTCGTCGCCGGCGTGAGCTCGGCGTCAGCGGGTGGATCGACGTCCCCTCGGATCGTATCGCCGGCGAGCGATCAGCTCGTCAAGAAGCGCCAGGCGAAGGTGGTCGTCAAGCTCCCGCCGGGTACCAGCTCCTTTCGGGCCTGGCTCGGCAGCAAGGGGATCACCGGCACCTTCGAATCCCGCGGGCTTCGCCGGGTCGCCCATCTGCGCGGCTCGCGCCTGAAGCGGGGCGTCAACTCGATCTACGTGAGGACCGAGGGGGCGCGCGGGCGCGGCTACGACAGCACGAGCTTCATCGTCGCGCGCCGGGATGCGCATCTCCTGCGGCTCTCGATGCGCGTCGGCAGCAGGCCGGCCCCGGTCGTCGCTCGAGCCAACCACGCGCATGGCAGCGAGCTTCTCGCGCGCCTGAACGGCAGTCGGATGCGGGCCGCATTCGTCCACCGGCGGGGTCAGGTTCGCGTGGCGCTCCTCGGGGCCCCTGACGGCGTTCGCTTCGGCAAGAACCGCCTTGCGGTCACGGCGGTCCGCAGAAGCGGCAGCTATGACCGGGTAAAGCGGCGCTTCCGGATCCGGCGCGACCAACCCGTGGCCAGCGCGGGCGCCGACCGAGGGATGGTCCTTAGGACCAGCATCGAGCTGAACGCCGGCGCCACTCGCGTGCGGGGTGGGTTGCCGGCCGGCGCGCCGCGTTACCGCTGGCATGTCGTCAAGACGGCCGCGGCCGGATCGAGTGCTGCGAGCGGGGCCGGCGAGGGCGCGAAGGGACCGCTGCGCGGAAAGCGCACAGCGACCCCGACGTTCAAGCCGAGCCGCGCCGGGACATACCTGATCCGCGTCCGGGTGCGCGCGAGCGGCGCGGACCGCGTCTCCCGCGACACCAGCATCGTCTCCGTACGGCCGAACGACCCGCCGATCGGTGTCCGCCTGGAGACGGCCGGGGCGAACGGGCTGATCACGATCGACGGCAAGCCCGTCGCGGGCACCGGCACGAGCCCGAGGACGATCTCCTACACCCTGATCGACCGAGCGACCCGGATGGATCCGGAGTTGTGCCACAGCTCGGTCCCCTTCGCGGGTGCCGTCCCCAGGACGGTGGCGGGCATCCAGATGCTCGAGCAGCTGGTCGGCGACTGCAACGACCCGGGCTACATGCTGATCCTGAGCTCGGCGTCCGGGATCGGCGACGACCAGGCGCTCGCCGACGAGCTGAGCAGTCTGTTGACGAAGATCGGCGGCTCGACGCTCGGAGACGAGCCGACGCAGGCGCAGTTCTCCGTGGTCGGGATTCCGAAGGCACCCGAGGGATCGGCGTTCACGAGCTTCGGCGAGTCCCCTGGAACCCGGCAGGGCAGGCTCTCCGGCTACCTCCAGTACGAGGGTGCGGTGGGCGAGTACGGGTTCCAATTCCCGGACTACCCCACCTTCGACACCAGGCCGTCGGACGTCCCCGACGGCGAGGTCTCGGTGAGGGTCGGCGACCAGCTGATCACGGATCAGACCTCCGGGTGCAATCCCGAGCCCGATCGCGTGACGCCGTGCGCGAGCTTCCAGGTCGTCGCCGTCGACCGCTACGACCTGCACGTGAGGTCGCACCATTCCTTCGAGGTCAACACCGGCTACGGCCAGGCCGAGGACAGGGACGAGCAGACCCGCATGGTGACCGAGATGAGCACGTTCGCCCGCAACGACCTCGTCTTCATCCAGAGCTACCGCAGACCGAGGGCAACGACCGCTGCCTGGGACCAGATCGCACGCCAGATCCAGCGGCTGGGCGGCACTCGCACCGTGTTCGATGGACTCGACGGCAGCGGCGGCTATGCGCTTGTCGGCTCCGTCTGCCAGCCGCCCGGGGCGCTCGGCTGCAACCCCGGGTACGGCGGAAGCGCCGCGGCACTTGAGGTGAGCAGCCTGCCCCGCGGCGCGGGCTCCCTGCTCGGGGACGTGGTGTCCCGTAGGCCGCTGGCCGCGCGCCTCGAGGGACTCCTTTCGCGCAACCGCGACGACCGATTTGACCCGGCGCCCTCCGATCCCACCACCGAAGCCACGAACCAGCTGCTCCCACTCCTCTACGGACCCGTGCACACGTACCCGCAGTTCACCGGGGGCCAGCAGAACGCGAACGCCTGGATCACCAGGCGGGTGCTCGATAACCAGTCGATCACCCCGCCGGACATGCGCCAGCAGTACGTACTCCACTACGACACCGCGGCGAAGTGGCAGAACCGGCGCACGACCCTGGGAACGCTCACCTACGCCGACGCGGCGGGAGCTTGCAGCTGCCTCAAGCTCGACTTCGACGCAGTCAAGACCCAGCTCGACAAGGAGATCGAAAAGCTCATCTTCGTCGAGGGCTGGATCGAGCAGATGCAAGGGGTCCTCGATCCCACGGTCAAGGACGTCTTCGAACTGAAGAAGATCAGCGAGAACATCCAGGCCGCGGTCCGTCCTCCCGATGTCAAGGCGGGATTCGACCCGAGCAACATCTTCGAGGTCATGCTCGAGCTCGGCTCGATCGTGCTCCCGGAGGAGGGACCGATCGCGAGCCTCACCTACCACGCCGCCGGTCTCTTCGCCGGAGACGACAGCGGCAGTGACGGGGCGCCGCTGCTCGACCAAATCGACGAGAGGTCAAGTCAGGTCCTCAGCCGCATCCTCGTCAACTACGAGTTCGCCCGCGGCGGCCTGGTCGATATGGGCAAGATCATCGTCAGCGATCCCGACAAGCTGGACACGGTCGCCCGCAACGTGAACGCCGGCCCCTGGTCCTTCCCCAGTCCCGACACGAAGCTCCGTACCTCGATCAACAAGGGCTTCCAGACCTGGATGTACTCGGATTTGATGCCGCTGGTGTGGGCGGCGTACCAGGTGCCCGACGTGCATGGCGGGAACGCGCGCAATCTCGAATGCACGGTCTTCTCGGGAGGCATGCTCACCGACAACGAGCCGTATCTGTTCACCAGCGATGCGGCGCAGTACCTGGAGGCAGTGGGGATGGACGATGGACAGTTCCCAAAGCCCCAGACCCAGTGGCAGACGGTGGCCCTCGGCCGTCACGGGTTCCCGGACGACGAGTACGCCAAGTCCCCACCCACGAGCCTCACCGATCCCCTGTTCGCGCCCGCGAACCTGGATCCCGGCTCCCCGAACCTCGGCCTGTTCCCCGCGGCGTTCTACGAGAACCAGTTCCAGCCCGAATCCATCAATGCGGCTATAAGTAGGGCGGTCTCAGATCTCGAGCCGTGACTCCTCGAGGTCCATCTCGCGGATGACCCGGTTCATGACCTCGTTCGAGACCTCGCCGTCGCTTCGCATCTGGATCAGAGCGTTCCGCTGCGCCGCCAGTACGTCCTGCACCATCCGCTGATAGGTGAGCGCGCGGTCCTCGAACCCGTCGTCCTCGATCTTGCCCGCCCGGGCGGCGAAGCGGCGCGTGCGGTAGTCGTACAGGGCCCGCATGCGTTCGACCGTGTCGTTGCGAGTCCAGTCCTCGGCCTCCAGCTCGTCGAGCCTGTCGAGCGCCGCCTTGCTGGCCACGAGCCGGGCCCGAACCTCCTCGCTCTCCTCGGTGCCGTCGGACTCGACACCCAGGCGGCGGATCAGCAGCGGGAGCGACAGGCCCTGCACGACCAGGGTGAAGAAGATCACGGCGAACGTGAGGAAGATGATCAGGTCGCGTTGCGGGAACGCCCCTCCGGCATCGGTCGTTAAGGGGATCGCCAGCGCCGCGGCGAGCGAGACGGCGCCGCGCATCCCGCTCCAGGCGATCACGAGGCGGGGTCCCGCGCCGACGCGCCGCGCGCGTTGGGCCGGTCGCCGGTCGAGCATCCGGATCACGTAGGGCAGCGTGTAGGCCCATACGAGCCGGGTCAGCACGACCACGCCGCTCACGGCCAGCGCGTAGCCGGCGAGTGTGCTCGCCGAGAACCCAGACAGCCCGTCGACCACGGCGCGGAGCTGCAGGCCGACGAGCACGAACAGCGTCGCGTTGAGGATGAAATCGAGCAGGTCCCAGACGAAGAACCCCTGAAGGCGGATGCGCGCCGGAATGATGCTGGGGCCGCGGATGCCCATGAACAGGCCGGCGGTGACCGCTGCGAGGACGCCGGACGCGTCGATCGCGTCGGCGGGGACGAACGCCGCGTAACCGGTGAGGATCGAGATCGTGATGCTCACCTGGGCGTCGACGGTGCGCTTGCGGATCTCGGCGATCACCCAGCCAACGGCGAGCCCGATCGCAACGCCGCCGGCGGCACCGAGCAGGAAATCCAACCCGGCATCGGCGAGCGAGAAGCTACCGGCCACCGTCGCGGCGACGGCTACGCGGAAGGCTACGAGCGCGGTGGCGTCGTTGAAGAGCCCCTCGCCCTCGACGATGCTCACCAGGCGCCGCGGGACGTTGAGGCGGCGCATGATCGCCGCGCCCGCCAGCGGATCCGTGGGGGAGACGATCGCGCCGAGAACGAACGCGGCCTCCCAGGGCAAACCCGGGATGAGCTCGTGGGCGGCGACCGCCACCGCGCACATCGTCGCGAGCACCAGGCCGATCGACGTCAGGGCGATCGAGCGGAGATCACGTCGCAGATCGCCGAGGTTCGCGAAGAAGGCCGCCCCGTACAGCAGCGGCGGCAGGAAGACGACCAGCACGACTTCCGGGTCGAGCGTGACCTCGGGCAGCCCGGGGACGAATCCAAACGCGGCCCCCCCGATGACCAGCACGATCGGATACGGCAGGTCCAGGTGCCGCGCGAGTGCGCTGAGCCCCGCCACGGCCACCAGAAGCCCGACGATGAGGAGCTCGGCTTCGCTCATTCGGCTCCAGTTTGACCGAGCCCAGGCGCGTTCTCAGGTTCCTCTTAGGTTCGCCGGAAACAATGCGCCGATGCGGATACTCGTCGTGGACGACGAGCCCGCCGTTCGCAGTTCGCTCGAGCGCGCGCTGCGACTGGACGGCTACGAGGTCGAGCTCGCCGGCGACGGCAGCGAGGGCCTGGCGAAGCTGTCGGCAGCCACTGTCGATGCGGTGATCCTCGACGTGCTTATGCCCACCATGGACGGCGTGGCGATGTGCCGGTCGCTGCGCGCCCACGGCGATCGCACTCCCGTCCTGATGCTCACCGCCCGCGACGGCGTCTCGGATCGGGTGGCCGGCCTCGACGCCGGGGCGGACGACTACCTGGTGAAGCCGTTCGCGCTCGCGGAGCTCCAGGCGCGGCTGCGAGCGCTGCTGCGCCGGGCGACCGGAACCGCCGCCGACGGCGAGCTCAGCTTCGGTGGCCTGACGATGGAGATCGGGTCCCGCGAGGTGCACCGCGGCGACCGACGCGTCGAGCTGACCAAGACCGAGTTCGCCCTCCTTCAGCTCCTCATGGAGCATCCGCGCCAGGTCCTGGAGCGCTCGGTCATCCTCGAACGCGTCTGGGGCTACGACTTCGGGCGCTCCTCGAACGGGCTCGAGGTCTACGTCGGGTACCTGCGCCGCAAGCTCGAGGCGGGAGGGGAGGGCCGATTGATCCACACCGTGCGCGGCGTCGGCTACGTGCTGCGGGACCCGTGACCTTCCGCCGCCGCTTGACGCTGGTCTCCGCGGCCGCGGTTGCGGTGGCGATCGTTGCCGCGTCCGCGATCGTCTACTTCGTCGTCCGCGACCAGCTGCGCGCCCAGGTGGACGATTCGCTCGAGAACCTCGCCGGCGCGGCGACACTGAGGGTGGCTGGGGGAGTTCCGGTCCCTGTCACCGGCCCCCGCGGCAACTTCAGCGTGCGGGTCCCGCCGCCGCCGGACTCACCGGGCCGTCGCGGCGCAGAGGTCCTGCTGCCGTCCGCCCCGCCCGGCGGCCCGCAGGGGATCGCGCAGGTGATCACGGCGTCGGGACGCGTGGACCGCTCGGGCGACGAGGCGGTGAGGCTCCCGGTAAGCGACCGCGCCCGGGCTGTCGCCGCCGGTCGCAGGGGCGAGTTCCTGCAGGACGTCGACGTGGGCGGCGACCATCTGCGAGTGCTTACCGGCCCCCTCGGGCAGGGCCACGCGATCCAGGTCGCTCGCTCGCTGGAGGAGGTGGACGGGACGCTGCACACCCTGCTGCTCGTCCTCGGGCTGGTGAGCCTGGGGGGTGTCGCGGCCGCGGCGCTGCTCGGGTGGGCGATCTCGCGGACCGCGGTGGCGCCGCTGACGGAGCTCACCGAGACCGCCGAGCACGTGGCGCGCACAAGCGACCTCGACCGCAGGATCGAGATCAACGGCTCGCGCGACGAGCTCGCCCGCCTGGCGGAGAGCTTCAACGCGATGCTCGCCGAGCTCGATCGCTCGGTCACCGCGCAACGCCGCCTGGTCGCCGATGCCTCCCATGAGCTGCGCACGCCCCTCACGAGCCTGCGGACGAACATCGAGGTGCTGGCGGCCAAGAACGGTCTTGCGCCGGCCGACCGCGAGCGCCTCCTCGGCGACGTGGTCTCCCAGCTCGGCGAGCTGGGAGTGCTGGTCGGGAACCTGATGGACCTCGCGCGGGAGGAAGAGCCCGAAACCAGTGGCGGCACAGTGCGGCTCGACGAGCTGGTGGCCGAGTCCGTGGAGCGGGCGCGGCGCAACGCTCCTGGAAGGAGGTTCACGCTCACGACCGAGCCATGCGAGGTACAAGGCGTCGCCGACCGGCTCGAGCGGGCGGTCGGCAACGTCCTCGACAACGCGGCCAAATGGAGCCCTCCCGAAGGGGACATCGAGGTGACAGTCCGCGACGGCGAGGTCTCGGTACGCGACCACGGGCCGGGCATCGACGCGGCCGACTTACCGCACGTGTTCGAGCGCTTCTACCGTGCCCCGAGCGCGCGCGGGATGCCGGGCTCCGGGCTCGGCCTGGCGATCGTGAGCCAGGTCGCCGAGGCACATGGGGGGTCGGTGGCCGCCGTGGCGGCAGCCGGCGGAGGAACGGTTGTCACCCTGCGCCTTCAGGCCACTCGGCCTGCGGTCACCTCTTAGGAAGCCCTTCGCCGGCTCTCAGCCTCCTCTCAGGCCCGGGCGCTGTCCTCTCACGACCCCGACCAAGGAGGACGTATGAGGAAGTTCGACCTGAAGTACCTGTACAGCGCCGTGGCGGCGGCCGCCCTCACTGCCGCGGCGATCGCGATCCCCGCCTGGGCGGACTCCGGCGGCGGCGACGGCGATCAATCCCGCGCTCAGAGGGCGCCACTGCCGGTGGCCGCACCGGCCGGCGCGTTCTTCGCGCGGGGCGAGGCCGGAGCCGAGAGCGCCGCGGACGCCCGCGAGCACCTCGACCAGCTCACCGACTGCATGTCCGAGAACGGAATCGACGTGCCGCACACCTCGACCAAGGGCGGCGGCTTCTCGATTCAGGTTCCACCACCCGAGGCCAGAAGCGCCATGAAGCGGGCCGCCAAGGAGTGCGGGCTCCCGGCACCGCCGCCCCGGGGCCATATGGCCCCGTTGCGCCCGACCCTGAGCACCCAGGGCTCAAAGCGTCTGACGGGCGTCTCCCACTGCCTGGGGGCCCGAGCTGAGGATCTCCCGGTGCCGGTGCCGCCTCCAGCACGTCCGTCGAAGTAGTCCGAGTGCGCGATCCCGCCGCCGTGAAGCTCCAGGCCGTGGCGGCGGGATCGGCGCCCCGGATACGCTCGCGCCGCCATGACCCCTGCCGGCGACCCGATCGACGATCTCACCAAGTGGCTCGGCCTGCGGTGGGAGAGTGCCGAGCGGGTCCGGCTGACGGTTCGCCCGGCGCTGATCAACCCGGCCGGGCTCCTCGCTGGCCCGGTCGCCTACGCCATGGTCGACTACTCGATGGGCTCGGCGCTGTGGCAGCAGCGGTCCAAGGGAGAGCGGATCGCGACCATCGGCATCTCGATCAACTACGTGCAGACGGCCCGCGAGGGCGACGACACGGTGATCGGGAATGGAGGAGTCGACGCGCT
>DATFON010000207.1:0-6864 GCA_035265465.1 Solirubrobacterales bacterium
GAGCTCCCTGCGTCCCGCGGGCGTCAACCGGTACACGTTGCGCCGACGGCCTCCCTGCGGGCTCGCCTTCCCCTCGATCAGCCCGGCGGCTGCCAGCTTGCGCAGCTCCGGATAGATCTGCCCGTAGCTCGCGGCCCAGAAGAACCGTGTGGACTTGTCGACGAGCGCCTTGATCTCGTAGCCGCTCATCGGCCGCCAGCCAAGCATTCCGAGGATCACGTAGGCGGTGCTCGAGAGATCCATATATCGCGCAGATATATCGCCCAAGAAGCGGCCTGTGTGTGCAGGCCGTCACAGAACGGCGAAAAACGGCGGCAATGAGGGGCGGCCCCGGCCATCGAACCCCTTCGGCGAACGATGGATCAGCGATGGATGGATTTCGGCATCTATAGGGGGCGAAATCCGTCCATCGCCGTCAGGACCGCCGGGTCGCCTCCCTCGGTGCCTTCGCTCGCGGCACTCGGCGGTCGGGGCGCCTCGGGGTGACGCTCGGCCTCGGGCCTTTCTCCTTATCCTCATTCGCCATGGCCTCGAGCGGCGAGATCGTGGTGATGAAGTTCGGTGGCACCTCCGTGGCCGAGCCCGATGACATCCGCCGGGCGGCTGCCCGGATCGTCGCCGCGCGCGAGGAGGGCAAGCGGGTCGTCGCCGTGCTGTCGGCTCGCGGCAAGACCACCGACGACCTCGTGAAAATGGCATATGAGGTGTCGGCCTCGCCCGCCGCGCGAGAGATGGACATGTTGCTGTCGACCGGCGAGCGGATCTCGTGCGCCCTGTGCGCGATGGCGATCAACGACCTGGGCCACAACGCGATCTCGCTCACCGGATCGCAGGCGGGGATCGTCACCGATTCCTCGCACACGAAGGCCCGGATCCTCGACGTGCGGGCCGACCGCATTCGGGATGCGCTCGACGAGGACCGGATCGTGCTCGTGGCCGGCTTCCAGGGGGTGTCGGGCGATAGTCGCGACGTGACCACCCTGGGCCGGGGCGGCTCCGATACCACGGCCGTCGCCATCGCCGCTGCGCTGGGCGCCGACGTGTGCCAGATCTACACCGATGTCCGGGGCGTGTTCAGCGCCGATCCGCGGCTCGTCGACAACGCGCGGCTCCTGCCCTTCGTCTCCTTCGAGGAGATGCTGGAGATGGCCGCGTCCGGCGCGCGGGTTCTGCAGCTGCGCTCCGTCGAGTACGCCCGAAACCACGAGGTCCGCATGGAATGTCGAAGCTCGTTCGAGGACGGCCCAGGTACCCTCGTGCTCTCCGAGCAGGACACCATGGAAAGACCCTCAGTAACAGCGGTGACGCATGCCGAGGAGGCGCGAGTGACGCTCACGGGCCTGCGCGACGAGCCGGGTATCGCGGGCCGGGTCTTCGGTGCGCTTGCGGACGCGAACGTCAACGTCGACATGATCATCCAGAACGAGCCGGTCTCCGCCGACGCCAAGGCGGACCTGTCGTTCACCATGGACGCCGACGACCTGCAGGCGGCGTCGGAGGCCTTGAATGGCCTGGGCATCTCCCAGGCGGTGCAGACCGACCGCCAAGTGGGAAAGGTCTCGGTGGTGGGGGCCGGGATGCGCAGTCACCCCGGGGTCGCCGCAAAGGTCTTTCGAACCCTGGGGGAGAACGGGATCAACATCGAGATGATCGCCACCTCGCCGATCAAGATCTCGTGCGTGGTGAAGGCCGCCGACATCCCCCAAGCCGTGCGTGCCCTTCACGAGGCCTTCGAGCTGGGCTCCGACGCCGTCCGTCGTGAGGAGCCCACGGGAACCGAGCACCGGCCCCGCGTGGCTCCCTGACGATGGCCGGCGACGGCTACAGGGTCGGCGTCGTCGGCGCCACCGGGGCGGTTGGCGCGACCATCCTCGAGGTGCTGGCCGAGCGCGGCTTTCCGGCCGCCGAGGTGATCCCGTTCAGCTCCCAGCGCTCGGCCGGAGCCAAGGTCGCCTACGACGGGCGCGAGCTCGAGTGTCGCCCGCTGTCGGCGGACTCGATCGGCGGGCTCGACCTCGCGCTCTCATCAGCAGGTGGGAAGGTCAGCGCGGAGTGGGCCCCCCGGCTGGTGGAGGCCGGGGCCGTCGTGGTCGACAACACGAGCTACTGGCGCATGCACGACGACGTCCCGCTGGTCGTCGCCGAAGTCAACCCGGAGGCACTCGACGACCACCGCGGGATCGTCGCCAACCCCAACTGCTCGGCGATGCAGATGCTGGTCGCGCTGGGACCGCTGCATCGCGCGGTTGGGATCGAGCGGATCGTCGTCTCCACCTATCAGCCCGTCTCCGGCACGGGGCGCCGCGCGATGCGCGAGCTCGAGACCCAGACGCACGCCCTGCTGCACGACTCCGAGGTGCCGCCGGCCGAGGTCTATCCGCACCGCATCGCGTTCAACGTCCTGCCGCAGGTCGAGACGTTCAAGGGCGGTGACGACTACACCACCGAGGAGCGCAAGATGATGGCCGAGACCCGCAAGATCCTCGGCGCCACCGAGGACGAGCTGAAGATCTCCGCCACCTGCGTCCGGGTCCCCGTGCTGAAGGGGGAGTCCGAGTCGGTGAACGTGCAGACCCGCGAGCCACTGGCCCCGGAGGAATGCCGCCGCCTGCTCGCCGCGGCGCCCGGCGTGGTGGTGGTCGACTCCCCCGCCGACGGCGTGTATCCCCTCGCCACCGATGCCACTGGCCGGGACGAGGTGTTGGTGGGTCGGATTCGCCGCGATCCCTCGCATGAGCGCTGCCTGAATATGTGGATCGTCGGCGACAACCTGCGCAAGGGCGCGGCGACCAACGCGGTTCAGGTCGCGGAGCTCCTGCACCAGCGCGGGCTCGTGCGCGTCCCAGAGGGCGCCGCGGCCACGCCTACATCGACCTAGTGCTCTAGAGCCCGGCCCTCTACGATCGCGGCCCTTGTTGGGCGCCTACGCATCCGTCGCGCTCGTTTGCGCGGGCTCGCTCCTGGTCGGGCAGGCGATCCTCTCGCTCTGCGGTCGCCGGGAGCTGACCTGGCTCGCCGGCCCGGTGGGCCTCGCTGCGCTGCTGGTGGCGAGCGGCCTGGCCATCAAGCTTCCGGGCCACGGCACCACAGTGGGGATCACGCTCAGCATCCTCATTGCTTTTTCTTTGGCGGGGGTGGCGATGAGGCGGCGAGCGCCGGGTGCGGGCGCGGAGGACATGCGCAGCGGGACTGCGAGGAAGGTGCGATGCACGGACGCGGAGCGTCCTCCGGGCGCGCACCCGGCGCTCGCCGCCGCCGCGGCAATCCTCGCCCTCCTCGTCGCGTCCATCCCCTTCATCGCCAACCAGCGCGTGGGGATCTTGGGCGTCGGGCTCGTCAACGACGACATGGCCTACCACCTGCTGATCGCAGATTGGCTCAACACGCGGATTGGCGAGATGCCGGTGCTCATCCACCAGGGCTATCCCGTTGGGCCGCACGCGCTGGTCGATGGCCTGAGCGAAGCGTTTGGCACCGGACTGGTGGAGGCCTTCGCCGGGCTTACGCTCGCGATCCCGGTACTGACCGCGCTCGTGGCCGTCGAGGCGCTTCGTGGCCTGCGCCCGGCCCCTCGCATCGTCGCGGCTGTACTCGTCGCGTTGCCCTATCTCGTGGCCGCGTACCTGGCGCAGGAGGCCTTCAAGGAACCGATCGAGGCGCTCTTCCTGCTGACCTTCGCGCTTCTCTTGCCGTCGGCGACCTCGCCGCTCCGCGCCGTGCCGCTGGGGGTGATCGCGGCGGGTGCCACCTACACCTACAGCTTCCCGGGCGTGTTCTGGCTTGCGGCTGCGGCGGCGATCTACATTGCGATCCAGCTGTTCAGACGGGCACCGGAGTCCCGCAGGGCGGCCCTGTGGTCCGGCGTGGTGGGGATCGGCGTGCTCGCGCTCCTCACAGCCCCCGAGTGGGCGCGGATGATCGACTTCGGCGACTTCCGCGCATTCCGGACGTCGAATCTGAGCGGCGGGCTGGGCAACCTGCGCCATCAGCTCTCTCCGCTCGAGGCGCTCGGCATCTGGCCGACCAGCGAGTTCCGGCTCGCCGCGTCGGACTCCAGCCATCCGGCGGCCTTCTACGCCGGCGCGGTGATCGCCGCGCTCGCGTTCGTCGTCGCCGCACCGCGATGGGTGAAGCGCCACGGTCCCGCGATCCCGGCGGCACTGGCGGGGGCGATCCTCGCCTACTTAGGCGCCCGCCTCTTTGGAACTGTGTACACGAGCGCCAAGGCCCTCGCGATCGCGGCACCGCTCATTTCCCTCATCGCCTTCGGCGGCCTGCTGGAGCGCGATCGCCCGGCGCGCGGCGCGTGGGTCGCCACGGGACTCGCGATCGTGCTCGCGGCGGGCATGGCCGTGTCAGGGCTCCTCGTGCTGCGGCAGGCGCCGGTGGGTCCGACCGACCACGCCGACCAGCTCGCCGAGTTGCGGCCCCTCGTGGAGGACCGAAAGGTCCTCTTCCTCGGGCGCGACAACTTCGTCGCCTACGAGCTTCGCGGCGCCCGCCCGTTCACCGCGGTCCGCAACTTCTACGACCCGAACTACGTGAAGCCCGATCTGCGGCTGAAGGACGTCTTCCGCAAGTTCGACTTCGACTCTGTCACGGCCCAGACGCTGGTCCAGTTCCCGTTCGTGATCACGACCCGTGCCGCATACGCAAGCGGCCCGCCCCGGGCCTATGAGCCGGCGCGCAAGACATCGGACTTCGTCCTCTGGAAGCGGACAGGCCCGGTTGGCGACCGCCGCACCTTCGACGAGGCCGACGATCCGGGCGTCACGTTCCACTGCACGCCTCCCAACGCGCCCGGCCCGCCAACGCTTGGCCGCGCGACCGTCTTCCCCGCGACGCCGACGGTGGGCGGCAGCTGGTCGCCGGGCTCCACGGTGGAGGACGGCTCTCCAGTCACCCAGGAGCTGACGCTGCCGAAGGGAAAGTGGGAGGTGTCTCTGCAATACGACGCGACACAGCCGGTGCGCGTCTCGGCGCCCGGCCTCGACGCCACGCTCCCGGCCAACCTCGACTACCGCGGCTCGGTGCCCTACTACCCGGCCGGCGAGCTCACGGTACGACACCGCGGGCCGGTCCGCTTCACGGTGAGCGTCGAGAGTCCGCCGCTCGCGGGTCGGCTGCTTGGCACGAAGTCTGAGGCGCACGTCGGTGCGATCGCGGCCAGTCCGGCTGGGGCGGGCGGTCCGATTCCGGGCGAGGCCGAGCGGATGATTCCGCTGCGGAATGCCTGCGGGCGCTACGTGGACTTCTACGCCCCGACGGCCCGCCCCTGAACCCAATATAAGCCGGGCATGAACCTCGGCTTCGGCGACGCGCTCCTGGTGCTCGGCGTGCTGCTCGCCGTCGCCGCGGCGCTCTCTGGCGTGATGCGAGGGACGGTCCTCTCGATCTCGGTGCTGTCCGTCGCGCTCGGCATCGGCCTCGCGGAGGCCGGCGTCGTCTCGGTCACCGCGACCTCCCCGGGAATCGTCGACGTGATCGAGATCGCCCTGATCCTGACCCTGTTCTCCGACGGTCTGTTCGTGGAACGGGAGCTCTTGCGCCTTCACTGGGGGCCGGCGACGCGGGCAATCGTCGTGGCGATGCCGATCACGCTCGGGATCCTCGCCCTGATCGGCCACACAGTGTTTCCAAGCCTGTCCTGGGCCGAGGCGTTCCTGCTCGCGGCGGTGCTCACTCCGACCGATCCCGTCGTGACGTCAACGGTCGTAACGGCGCAGCGCGTTCCCGCAATCGTGCGCCATACGCTGAACCTCGAGTCCGGCCTCAACGACGGTCTCGCCCTCCCGTTCGTACTGTTCTTCCTGGTCCTCGCGCAGCCCGGCGGCGACGCGGGAGGCGAGGGCGCCAAGGTCATCGGTGAGGCTGCGTTCGGCGGAGTGATCGGCGTGGTGCTGGGCATGGTCGGCGGCCGTCTTCACCACCATCTTCCGGGCGGCGGGATCACCCGCCGGTACGAGGGGATCTACGCCGTCGGCTTCGGGCTGGCGGCGTTCGGGCTCGCCGACGTGACGTTCGGGAATGGCCTGATCGCGGCGTTCGTCGCCGGCATCACGATGGGCGTGGCCGAGCACGAGATTACCGACGCCTTCGTGGAGTTCGCCGAGAACGTCAGCGCCATCTCCCAGGTGATCACGTTCTTCATCTTTGGGGCATTGATCGTCGCCATCGGATACAGCGGCGACGTTTGGCGGCTCGCGATCTTCGTGATCCTCGCTCTGGTCGTCGCCAGGCCGGTCGCGATCCTGCTCGCGTTGATTCGCAGCCGCCTGCCAGGGCCGCAGCAGCTGTTCATCGCGTGGTTCGGCCCGAAGGGCGTGGCGTCGATGCTGTTCGCCCTCTTCGTCCTGAAGTCCTCGGTCGGGGAGGGCGGGCTGATCTTCGAGATCGCTGCTTTCACGATCCTCTGCTCGATCGTCGCGCACGGCCTGACCGACACGGTGGGCGCGAGCTGGATCGAACGGCGGATGCGGCTGCGGGAGGACCAGGAGGAGCCCGGGCCGCGCGAGGACGTCCCGGGCCAGATCCTCGGTTAGCTGTCCGCCGCGAGCTGGAGGACCACCTCGCGGGCGGTCTCCTCGTCGATGCCCGTGTGCAACACGTAGAGGCTCACAGCCTCCTCGATGTGGCCGAGCAGCACCGCCGATTCGACCTCGGGGGGCGGCTTCGGCGCCCGGGGTGTGGCCTCGCCGGACTCCACGCGATCAGGCCGGGACACCACCGGCGAGGCGGGACTCGACCCACTCGGTGGAGGCGATGTGCTTGCCCATGCCGAGCTCCTTCGGCTCGAAGCCGAGGGCGAGCGCGACGAGCTGGGGAAGGTGGAGCACGGCCAGCCCGAGATCCCGGCCCGTGACC
>DATFON010000208.1:0-7490 GCA_035265465.1 Solirubrobacterales bacterium
CTGCCGTCTCGTCTGCGCCACCTGCATGCCGAGCGCGCCCGCGTCGATGAGCGCTTCGATCCCGAAGCGGCGCTCGCCGGAATGGCGAGGTACCTGTCAATTGCCGAGGAGCACTTCGGCCGCGCGGACCTGGCGGTCGAGTCGTATCACATGGGAATCGGCAACCTCGAGAGTGTGATCGACGCGTACGCGGGGCCAAGCGGAGAAGGCGGGTCGGTCACGGACCTGGTAGGCCGCGAGCAGCTCAGCTACGCGAAGCTCTACTTCGATTCGTCCCCGCTGCGCCACCCGGCCGCCTGGGAGATCCTGGGCGGCCTCGGCGATGATTCCTCCACCTACCTGTGGCGGGTCCTCGCCGCTCGCGAGATCCTGCGCCTGTACCGCAACGACCGCGAGCGGCTGCGCCCCTTGATCGCGCTCCACGAAGCCAAGGCGACGGCCGAGGAGGTCTTTCACCCCGAGAACCGGACGCGTTCCTTCGCGGATCCCGACGAGCTCGCCGACGGGTATGACGACGGCGGCGTGGTCGAAATCCCTCACGACCCCGGGCTCGGCTTCAGGATCAGCCGCCAGCTCGGGGAGCTCGCGGACGAGGTCGGCGCCGAGCGTCGCCTGTACGCGGGGCTTCGCCCCGAGGCGCTCGCCACGCTGATCTACATGGCGGCGCGGGTGCAGGCGATCAGCGGGCACCAGAACGGGCGCCTGATCGTGAGCAGCGCAGTTCGCGACCGCTCCTACCAGGAGCGGCTGGTGGCAACCAATTCCGAGGCGACTCCGAACTACTCGCTGCATACCACGGGCTGGTCCTTCGACATCCGCCGCAAGTACGGCAGCGAAGATCAGGCAAGCGCCTTTCAGTTCACGCTCGATCGCCTTCGCGCGCTGGGCGTGATCGACTACGCCGTCGAGCCCGCGTCCATCCACGTCACGGTCTCCAGTCGCGCCGGGCCGCTGCTCGGCCTGGGTTGAGCTAGTACCCGCCGCCCAGCTTGCGGTGATCCCAGGTCGCGATCCGTCTGGGCTCGAAGCGGATGGCCACCCGCTTTCGCGCCTGGCTCTTCAGCGCCTCGGCGGCGTCGCCCTGCACGGCCGCCCCGTCCGCATATCGCGATGTCAGCTCCTTCGCCATCTCGAAGACGGTCTCGATGTCATGGTGGATCTCCGCCTCGGCCTCGATCTCGATCCCGCGAAGCTCGCCGTACTCGTGGCCTGTCTCGATCAGGAGAGTCGCCCGGGCATCGCGCTCGAGATTGCGGACCTTCTGCGACTTGGCGTAGGTGTAGACCCAGATCTCGCCGTCGCGTGGCACGTACCACAGCGGCATCGAGTGGGGCCATCCTCGCTGACCGAGGCTGGAGACGACCACGATCCGCTCTGAAGCAATCAGCTCGCGCTGCTCGTCAGCGGAGAGCTGGATCTCACCCCGGCGGCTCACCCTGCAGCCGACCCCGCCGACCCCGGACGAGTCCGAGCATCCGGCTCGGACCACCGGTCGCCTTCGGCTCCCTGGGAGGAGGCGGAGGGCATTAATTTCAGAGTTCGCCACGGCCCCTCGCCCGCCATGGGCTGGGTGCGGCCCTGCTTCCAGTCCGGTTGCAGGTCGTCGTAATGGGGGCTGGCCGGGTGCCCGGACTGGCCGGTGAACGCCTGCCAGCGTGAGCTTTCGGGGTGAGCCGGGTCGGCGACCATGCGCCAGCACGGCGCCCAGATCGCGGTGAACGGGTCGTTGGGATCCCAGCCCACCTGCGCGACCGTCTCTTGGCCGCCGCCCACCTCGAGCCGGCGGTTGAAGATGCGCGCGAAGAGCGGATTGGCAGCGCCGAGCGCGTGAGGGAAGACCAGCGGATGCACCCGGCCCCACCGCCACGCCTCCTGATCGGGCCCGAATTCGGACTCCAGATCGTCCATTGCCGCGCGCAGCGCGTCCAGTACGAGGTCGTCCCACGGCCGGCCGATCAGCTCGTCGTCGCCCTCCGCCCATAGCGCGAGCAGGTGCGATTGCC
Source organism: Solirubrobacterales bacterium (assembly GCA_035265465.1). GTDB lineage: Bacteria > Actinomycetota > Thermoleophilia > Solirubrobacterales > 70-9 > AC-56. The sequence continues at coordinate 2,004 of DATFON010000208.1, forward strand.
ACCGCCACGGCGAGGTCACGTGCGCGATAAACCCGTTGTCGGCCCGGTCCAGCCACCGCTCGGCGAGATCCCGGTCGGCGATCGCGGCGCGCGCCACCTCCTTGCCCAGCCGCAGGGTGAACGCCTGATAGATCGTGGCCGCGATCGAGTCGGGCCCCATGTCCCCGTCCCACGACCGCAGGCGCTCGATCGCCGACGTCTCGCGCTGGTCGCGCGGGCTAAGCCGGACCAGGCGATGGACCGTCTCCAGCCCGGGAATCGACTGCATGTCGGTCTGGATCGACTCGAGGCTCTCGAGATCGTGCTTCGGTCGCGCTTCGAGGAGCTCCTCGACCCGCCGGGCGCGATAGCCGTCCAGGTAGTCGCTCGTGATGTGGTGCGGATAGTCGTCGGGCGCGACCTGATTGTTCGCCGTGACCAAAAAGCCCCGATCGGGGTCGTCGATGCGAGGCAGCTCCTCGTAGGGCACCCAGCCCTCCCATTCGTACTCGCCCGACCATCCCGGCTTTGGGAGATCCGGGCATTCGCCTCGCCGGATGGGTATGCGCCCGACCGTCTTGTAGCCGATGGATCCGTGCCGATCGGCCCACACCAGGTTCGATACCGGGTGGCAGTGGCCGCCGAGGGACTCGACGAGATCTGGGCCGCTCGCGAAGTCGAGCACGCCGAAGTTCGCCGGCGTGATGCCCGGGAAGTCGAGCGCCGAGAAGCGGAGCGCCAGCGGCTCGGCATCGTCGGCGCGCAGCGCCTCGTTGACGACGGGGCCGTGTTCCGTCTTGCGAACGATCAGGCGGTCCGGCTGCTGTCCCTTGACCGCGATCTCCTCCTCGATCAGCTCCAGCGGGCGCCGCTCGCCCTCGAACTCGTACTCGTCGCCATCGATCCGCTCGATGAACAGATCCATGACGTCGGCCATCACGTTGGTGAACGTCCACGCGACGTCGTTGTTCTGCCCCATCGTCACGCCGGGGAGGCCGGGCAGAGTGGCGCCCCGGCAGAATCGATCGCCCAGGTAGAGGCCCACCTGATAGGTGATGCCGGGCATGCTGGGGGGCAGATGCGGGTCGCCCGCCATGAGGGGCCCGCCGGTCGCGGAGCGCTCGCCGCTGACCGCCCAGTTGTTGGAGCCGGTCGCCTCGACCGCCAGCCCGATCGTGTCGCGAACGTTTGCGATCTGCTCGGCCAGGTCAAGGCCGTCGCCCCTCCACTCGACGCCCGGCGTGAGCACGACCGGGTTGCCGCGCGGGTACCCGGGGTCCAGCCGGGCGGTCAGCTCCGGACCGAGCTCGCGGGTCATCTCGGCTCGGAGGAGCTCGCGCTCCCAGTTGGTCGAGAGCCCGTAGGAGAGGAGCTTCGTCATCGTCAGGGCATCCGCCGGCGTGAAGGCGTGGAAGCCTTGGCGCAGGAGCTGAAACTCGGCCGGCAAGGGGCGATCCCCCGCGGCCGCGTTCACTCCGGCGCAGAACGCCTCGAGCGGCGCGTGTACATCGGCGTCCATGCCGGCGGCCTCCTTCTCACCGACGCGACGCAGGCCCAGGGTCCGGATGAAACGATCCGTCGGCAGTCCTGTGCGACCGGCTATCTCCGCGAGCCGGCCCGCACCGATGCGGCGATACAGGTCGATCTGCCATAGGCGGTCCTGTCCGTGGCAGAAGCCCTGACCGAACCACAGGTCCTTGCTGGTCTGGGCCCGGATGTGCGGGACGCCCCAGCGATCGCGTGCGATCTCGATCGGACCCTCCAGACCCTCGAGCCGCAGGTTCCCGCTCGTACGCGGTAGCGGGCGGCGGAAGAGCTGATACCAGAGCCCTGCCGTGGTGGTTCCCGCGACTCCCCAAAAGGCCGCGCCTGCGAGGGCGGCTCGCTTGGCGACGGTGGCGACGTTCATATCGCCGGCAACTCTAGGAAACGCCGACGCGCGGCGGCGGGCCCTTAATCGCGGAGGCCGTCGGGCAGCCTGCCCTCGGCGTCCAGCTTCTGCAGATGAGCCTGCATGACCACGGCGGCCGCCGGGCGCATCTCATCCGGCACGTCGTCCCAGGCCGCGTCGAGCAGGCGGGCGCGTGAGCGCTCGCCTCGCTCCAGCGCCGCGAGGAGCTTTCGCTCACGGTCGAGCCGGTGGTCGATGTACTCGCGCACCTTCCCGGCAGGATCGGTGACGTAGGGACCGTGGCCAGGGCAAAAGAGCTCCACGTCGAGCTCCGCGACGCGCTGCAACGAATCGAGGTAGGCGGCGAGGGAGCCCCCGTCAGGGGGCACGAACGTCGAGCCCTCACCCAGGATGAGATCGCCGGTGAAACACACCTCACCGAGGACGAAGCAGACGTGATCCTCCGCGTGACCGGGCGTCGGAACGACCTGAAAGGGCCCAGCCTCGATGATCGGCGCGCCCAGCATCGGCGCTGCCGCGGCGTGGTCCGCGTGGGAGTGGGTCAAGAGGATCCCGTCCAGACCGCCGCGGCGATCGGCCTCCGCGCGCAGCGCCGCGACGTGGCCCTCGTCCTCGGGGCCGGGGTCAACCACGTATGCCGGATCCGCTCCGACGACGTAGCTGTTGGTGCCGCTCAGGGTCATCGGCCCCGGGTTGGGCGCAAGGATGCGCACGATCTCGGGATGACCGGGAGCGGTGTCGCTCACCGATTTAGGCCTTGCTGCTTACTGCCTTCAGCACGGCGTCGCGGGCGTCGTCGGGCTCCAGGACCACAAGGTCGCCCACGCCCTTCAAAACCTCGCGCACCAGCCAATCGGTGGAGCCGTAGGGAAGCTCCACGACCACCGCCCCGTCGGAAAGCTCGTCCGTGACCGTGCGCTCCTCCCGCAGCCAGCGGGCGCGCTCGGGCGAGACCCAGACGCGGGCGACCCCGGCCGTTCCGACCTCGCCGTGGACCAGCCACTCCTGCTCGGCGAGCTGTTCCTCCACGCCCATTCGCGGCTCGAAGGAACGCTTGGTCTCCCGCGCCTCCTTCATCCGGTCGAGCCGGAAGTGGCGCGTGTCCTCTCGCCCGAGGTCGTAGCAGCCGAGGTACCAGCCCTCGGGGCCGTTCACGAGCTGGTACGGCTCGACCTCGCGCTTGATGAACTCGTCCTCGTTCTCCTTGTAGTAGTGGAGCTCGAGGAGATGGCGGCTCTCGATCGCCTCGTTCACGGCGCGCACAACCTGTGAGTCGTCGCGCCCCGGCGCGATCTCAAGCCCCTCCTGCGAGGGGTCGTGGCCGAGGGCCTCGACGATCTTCTCCCGGGCGGTCGAGAGGCCCGCCTGCGGCAGATGGTCGCCGAACAGATCGATCGCGGCCACGAGCGCCTTCGCCTCCAACGGCAGCAGCCGAGCGGGCCGCGCGAAGTTGTCGCCATAGGTGTCCGGGTCGACCATGATCTCGTCGCCGTCGATCTCGGCATACAGGACGTAGGTGCCACCTCCGAAGTTCACGACGTTGAGGACGTCGAGGTCCTCGCGCAGCTCCTCGTGCGTGACGTTCAGCTCCTCCATCACCTGGGCGACCGGTAGCTGCGTCTCGTTGCGAGCGGCACCGATGAGTGAGCCGGCCAGGGTCACGAGGCGCGCGAAGCGCTCCGGGCGAATGACCGCCTCGGAACGCCCGTTGGACGAACGTGGCCTGCCGTTGCCCTCGGCGATCGGCCGCTTGACCGTGTTCGCCACGTCGAAGCCGGTGCGGTGGCGCTTGCGCAGCAGATCCAGTCGCTCGGCCCCTTCCTTGGCCAGGTCCGAGGGCGCCAGGATCTGGGCGTTCTCGCGCCAGCCCAGCACCCACGAGACGAGCTGGCGACCCGACGCGTACTCGGTCTCGTAGATCCAGCCGCGGGCGGGAGCGTCGTCCTTCTTGGTGGCCTTGCGGAGCTTTCCGTAGCCGCCGAAGTCGCGCTCGACGAGCCAGGCGATGCGCTCCCGCAGGAACACCTTGGCCTTTCCGTCGATCTCGCCCATCTGCCAGTCGGCGCGCGATGCGTAGTCGCGGCGATCGAAGTCCTGGCGCGGTGCGAAGTCGTGCTCCGCCTTGGTCGCGTACGACACCTTGCCGCGGATTCGCGACAGGCGAAACACCCGAACGTCATCGCGCTCGTGCGAGTGGCCGATCAAATAGAACTGGCCGTTGCGAAAGACGAGGTGATATGGATCGACCTTGCGGTCCGATTGCTCGTCCCGCTGCATCGAGTAGTAGCTGAACTCGATCGTCTTCCGCCGTGAGATGGCGGTCTCGATCTTCGCGAGCCGCTGCGACATCTCCCGCCCGCCCCCGGACGGCGCGAGCTTGACGTCGATGGGCGCCGAATCGTCCTCGGTGAGCGGGCTCGGGCGGCCCCACGAGACCTGCTGCAGCGCCAGGCGAAGCGGCTCGGCGTACGCGAACTCCCCGTCAAGCAGGACGAGCGCGGTGCGGAGCGCGGCCAGCTCGCCGTCGGTGAACTCGACGGGCGGCAGGTAGTAGTTCTCGGGCGGCAGCGCGTAGAGCTCGGCCTCGAAGAACCCCTCGGCCGGCTTGTCGACCTGAAGGGAGATCCCCAGGCTCTCGAGCTCGGCGCGATCGGCGTAGAAGCGCCGCGCGAACGCGTCGTCGTTCATCGAGCTGTAGCCCTCGACCTCGCGCTTGATCTCGAGTGCCGAGACCGGCCTCCCCGTGGCCATCAGGAACGAGATCAGGGAGAGCTGACGGATCAGCTTCTCGGTGTCCTTGGCCATAGCTTCTAGGCCGGCGCCGTAGGGCGCCGGCAGCAGCGTGTGCCGTTCAATAGAGGGGAGGCCGGCGCCGTAGGGCGCCGGCTGCAACGTGTGCCGTTCAATAGAGGGGAGGCCGGCGCCCTAGGGCGCCGGCTGCAGCGTGTGCCGTCCATTGCGTGAGCATAGGGGCTCGTTGTGGCTCCTTCGACCGCGCTGGCGGGCGCACCGCCGCAAATTGCGGTGCCTAAGCGCTTTTCGGGATGGGGGTCGGCCGCTACGCGGCGCGTGAGCGGAAGTAGGCCGCCGAGTCGAGCCCGCGGTCGAACCGCGACCAGGTCTCGCCATCGGCCAGGCCGCGCTCGATCCGGTCGAAGCTGCCGAGCTTGCCGCCCAGGTTGTCGATCGTGTGGACCAGCGTCGCCTCGCGCGTCGCCGGGAGGACGGGCGAGCCGTTCTCGAGCGTTCCGTGGTGCGAGAGGACGATGTGAAAGAGGGCCTGCGCCAGTTCGGGATCGAAGCCGTCGATTCGCTCCACCTCGCGGCGCACGAGGTAGTACCCGAGCGGGATCTCGCCCTGCAGGCGGCCAGCGTCGGTCATGTCGATGGCCAGCGGGTCGTCGTTGTAGGCCATCGTCTTGCCGATGTCGTGGAGGAGGGCACCGGCGATGGCGATGTCGCGATCGATGCCCGGGAAGGCGGAAGCGGAGGCGCTCACCGCCTGGGCAACCGAGACGGTGTGATCCAGCAGCCCGTGGGTGTAGGCCTGGTGGTAGTACTTGGCCGCGGGGGCCTCGCGGAACCGGATCCAAACC
>DATFON010000209.1:0-4169 GCA_035265465.1 Solirubrobacterales bacterium
CCCTGGAGGAAGTCGGGCACGTTGTCCACCGACTCGATCCGCCGCAGCATCCGCAGGACCTGCTCGTTGGCGCCGCCGTGGAGCGGGCCGTACAGAGCGGCCACGCCGGCGGCCACCGCCGAGTACGGGTCCACCTGGGACGACCCCACGGCGCGGACCGCGGCGGTCGAGCAGTTCTGCTCGTGGTCGGCGTGCAGGATGAACAAGACGTCGAGCGCCTTGGTCAGGCGCGTGTCAGGCTCGTACTGGATCTCGGTCTTCTTGAACAGCATCGACAGGAAGTTGCTGGCGTAGTCGAGATCGTTGTCGGGATACACGTACGGAAGCCCGAGACTGTGCCGGTAGGCGAAGGCGGCGAGGGTCGGCATCTTTGCGATCATCCGGATCGCCGCCATGTACCGCTCCTCGGGGTCGGCGATGTGCTTGGCCTCGGGATAGAAGGTGGAGAGCGCCCCGACGCCCGAGAGCAGCATGCCCATCGGGTGGGCGTCGTAGCGGAACGTCTCGAACAGGTTCTTGATGTCCTCGTGGACGAAGGTGTGGTGCGTGACGTCGTAGACCCAGCGGTCGAGCTGCGCCTTCGTGGGCAGCTCGCCGAACGTCAGCAGATAGGCCACCTCCAGATAGCTGGAGTGCTCGCAGAGCTGCTCGATCGAGTAGCCGCGGTGCTGGAGGATCCCGGCCTCGCCGTCGATGTAGGTGATCGCCGATCGGCACGAGGCGGTGTTGGTGTACGCCGGGTCGTACGACATCAGGCCGAAGTCGTCCTCGGAGACCTTGATCTGTCGCAGATCCATCCCGCGGATGGTTCCGTCGGTGACCTCGACCTCGTAGCGCTCGCCCGTCCGGTTGTCGGTGATGGTCAGCGTGTCCTGCCCAGCGGTTGCTACCGCCCCGTCACCCTCGTGCTGCGTCTTCTCCTCGGTCGCCATCGCCTCTCCTCTTCGACGAAATCTGTACCAAACATTCTCGCAGGGTCTGGTGGCGCGGTGACGTACGTCGCCGCGACTGGCATGTGTCGTTAGGTATTGGGGCTCCGGGGGTGAGGTGTGTCATCGGGTGGGGACGATTTCTGGGACGCTTGTCCCTTGGTCACCGACCAGGCCGCTTCCGAGCGCAAGCGTGGCGCGCTGGCGCTGTTCGCCGGACTCGATCGCCGGTACGACATGCTCTCGGCTGTCCTCAGCCTGGGGCAGGATCCGCGGTGGAGGCGCAGGATGGTCGCAGCGGTGGAGGCGCGACCGGACGACCGAGTGCTCGACGTGGCGACCGGTACCGGAATGGTGGCGCGGGCCCTGGTCGAGCGTTACCGCTGCTCGGTGGTCGGTATCGACCAGAGCCGGGACATGCTCGCCGGAGCACGCCGCGCACTGGCGGCGAGGCCCGACCTGGCCGCCCGGATCGAGCTCCTCCAGGGTGAGGCCGAGTGGCTTCCATTCGCCGATTCGGAGTTCGACCACCTGACCTTCACCTACCTCCTGCGCTACGTCGACGATCCCGGCGCCACGCTCACGGAGCTCGCCCGCGTGGTCAAGCCCGGCGGACGCATCGCGGCGCTCGACTTCGGGCTGCCCGATCCGCCGCTCTGGCGTCCGCTCTGGCGCCTCTACACCCGGCTGGTCCTACCGGCGGCGGGGCGGGCCTTCGGCTCGGAGTGGTTCGAGGTGGGCCGCTTCCTGGGCCCGAACATCGAGGAGCTCTATTCGCGCTGGCCGCTCGAGCGGCAGGTCGAGTTGTGGCGCGCGGCCGGGATCGGCGCCGTGAAGGTCCGTCGGATGAGCGTTGGCGGCGGCGTTGTCTTCTCGGGAGTGCGCGATGGCTGAGGCGGGTACTCGCGCGCCGGAAACGGAGGCTTCGGACGCCCCCGGGCCCGAACGGCGCCCAGCCTTTTACGCGCTCAGCCCTGGTGGGTGGCGCGACGTCATCACCGTCCTGCACCCCCCGTACACGGCGTGGCACCTGAGCTACGTCGCGCTCGGCGCCGCGGTCGCCCCCGAATTCCACCCGGTGCGCCTGTGGGCCGCACTCGGTGCGTTCTTCCTTGCCGTGGGGATCGGGGCGCACGCCCTCGACGAGCTGCACGGCCACCCGCTCGGGACGCGGCTTTCCGACCGTACGCTGGTGCTCGCGGCCGGGGTGGCTCTGGCCGGAGCCGTGGGGATCGGGGTCGTCGGCCTCTTCGTCGTCTCAGTGACGCTCCTGCCGTTCGTCGCCGCCGGCGCCTTCGGTGTGCTCGCGTACAACCTCGAGCTGTTCGGCGGCCGCTTTCACACGGACTTCTGGTTCGCCGCCGCCTGGGGCGCGTTCCCGGCGCTGACGGGGTTCTGGGCGATGGCACTGGGGATCCACTCAGCCGGCGAGGCCGTCGCCGGGATCGCCGTGACCGGGGCATGCTTCGGATTGAGCCTCGCCCAGCGGCGGCTCTCGACCCCGGCGCGCGAGCTGCGACGGCGGACCGTCTCGGTGCAGGGGGCCCAGCGGCTGGCCGACGGCACCACTCGGGAGTTGACCGCCGAGCGGCTGAGCGCCCCGCTCGACGGGGCGCTCAAGGTCATCTCAGCCTCGGTGGTGCTGCTCGCCGTGGCCGCGGTGGCGATCCGGCTTTAGATGACTAGAAGCTCAGCCCTGCCCCTCGAAATGGGTCATGCCGCGGAGCGCCTCGTAGCGGTCCGAGATCTCGTCCTCGGTCAATCGCGCCACGCGCTCGGTCCCGAACTCCTCGACGTTGAACGAGGCGAGGACGGTGCCGTAGGCCATCGCACGGCGAAGCGCCGCGGCATCGGGCTTGTCGGTGCGCTGCATGTCGAGGTAGCCGAGGAAGCCGCCGGCGAAGCTGTCACCGGCGCCGGTGGGGTCGCGGACGTCCTCGAGGACGAACCCGGGCAGGGCGAAGAATCCCTCCGGGGTGAACAGGACCGCCCCGTACTCGCCGCGCTTGGCCACCACGATCCGCGGGCCCATCTCCATGACGGCCCGGGCCGCGCGAGCCAGGTTCGGCTCCTCGGTCAGCATCCGGATCTCGGAGTCGTTGAAGAGCAGGCAATCGACCTCGCCGATCGCCGCTACGAGTGAGTCGCGGGTCGTCTGGATCCACAGGTTCATGGAGTCCAGGGCGGCCAGCCGCGATCCGTTCGACTGCGCCCGCACCCGGCGCTGGAGGTCGGGCTGGATGTTGCCCAGGAACAGGACCTCGGCGGCCTGCGACGATTCGGAGAGCTTCGGCTCGAAGTCGGCGAAGACACCGAGCTGGGTGTCGTCGGTGTGGGCTACGTTCATGTCCACGTCGTAGTGGCCGCACCAGAAGAAGGTCTGTCCCCCCGGGACCCGCTCGACGTCCGAGACGTTGACTCCCCGGGTCCGCAGCAGCTCCAGGTGCTCCTCCTCGAAGTCGTCGCCGACCGGTCCCACGACGTGAACGCTCGTGAAGAACCGCGCCGCCAGCGCGAAGTGAACGGCCGATCCGCCCAGCATCCGGTCGCGTTCCCCGAAGGGGGTCCGCACGGAGTCGAACGCGATCGAGCCGACGGCGGTCAGCGCCACGGGCGTGCATCCTAAAGAGGAGCGGAAGCGCGGGGGCGATAGCTTTCCCAACCCGATGAACGACACATGCCAGTCGCCGAGCCATACGGCTCGGCGCTAGAAGCCAATGAACGATGGCTGCCACTCGCGGAGTTCCATGGCTCGGTTGATGCCGTGACCGCGTTCAGCGATCTCGGCCTGTCCGAGGAGATCATTCGGACGCTCGGGGAGCTCGGCTACGAGGACCCGACGGCCATTCAGGAGCAGGCGATCCCGGAGCTTCTGGCGGGCCACGACGTGATCGGACAGGCGCAGACCGGCACCGGCAAGACGGCGGCATTCGGCCTCCCGCTTCTGGACTACCTGGATCCGGACGTCGGCGATACCCAGGCGCTGGTTCTCACCCCGACGCGCGAGCTCTGCATCCAGGTCACGCAGGCGCTGCGCGCGTACGCCGAGCACCTGCCGATCGAGGTGATCGCCGTGTTCGGGGGTCAGGCGGTCGCCACGCAGCAGTCCCGCCTTCGCCAGGCGTCCCAGGTGGTGGTCGCGACGGTCGGACGCACCCTCGACCTTGTCAACCGCGGCTCGCTGGACCTGAGCTCCGCCCGCTACGTCGTCCTCGACGAGGCCGACGAGATGCTCGACCT
>DATFON010000210.1:0-4586 GCA_035265465.1 Solirubrobacterales bacterium
AACCCCCAGTTCCAGGAGCTGAACCACAAGTACAACATCACCCAAACCCTGCAGAGCCAGGCATCGTCGATCCCGTCCGAGCTGGGCAACGCGGCGGGCGACGTGCGCGACGTCACCGTGAGCATCCTCGAGCACCTAATCGCTGCAGTGACGATCCTCGCGCTGACATTCTTCCTGCTCCTCGACGGACGGCAGCAGGGCGAGCGGCTACTGGAGCGGCTGGAGCCCGATACGGCGGAGCGCTTGCGGCGGATCGCCGTCCGGATCGCCGGGGTGGTGAAGTCCTACGTCTCGGTCAACCTCATGCTGGCGGTCGCCGCAGGGGTCTTCACGTGGCTCTCCCTGGAGCTGCTGGGCGTCGACCTGGCGGTGACGATGGGCGTCATCGTCGGGTTCTTTGACCTCATGCCCCTGGTCGGCTTCACGATCGGCGGGATCTTCGTCGCGATCGTCGCAGCCTTCCACGACTTCCCGAAGGCCCTGATCATCTGGGCGATCCTGTTCGTCATCTACCAGCAGGTCCAGGATCGCGTGATCCAGCCGCTGCTGTACCGCAGCGCAGTGCAGATCCACCCCGCGGTCGCGATCCTCGCGATCCTGGTTGGCGCCGAGCTCGCCGGAGTCCTCGGGGCACTCCTGGCGATCCCGACCGCGGGGACGATCGGCGTGCTCATCGACGAGGGGCTCAGGTGGCGCCGGGAGACCTCCGGAGCCACCGAGCTGCCCAACGGTGGCGCCGGGCCGGATCCTCAGCCGGAGCCCGAGGCCGACTGACCGGACGCGGGCTCCTGCTTGCGCGGGCGTCCGAGGTGACGGCGGTGGCCATGGAATCGAGCATCGGCGCGCGCCTTCTTGTTCTCGCTGTAGAAGATGCGACCCCAGAGCGACTCCGGATGGCCGAGCCGGAACGCCGCCACGATCCCGATCGGCGGGATCAGGAACCCGACGACGGCAATCCCGAACTTCTGCTTCGACAGGTTCACGACCGTGGCTGCGATACCAATGAACCCAAAGGCGCCCACGAGGGCGACCACGACGTCCTCCACCTCGGTGGCGACGTCCACCCAGGCGGTGAACCCCACCAGGATCATGCCCGTGATGGTGGCCGCGATGATCACGGCGTCGATCGACTTCCGTCCCTGCTGCTCCCAGTAGACGTCCTTCAGGTCGAGCCACAGCGCGAACTCGTCGAGGGCCAGGCCCATCCCGATTCCGAAGAAGACCGCGATGATCTCGTGCCACGGGGAGGGCGGCGCGATGGTCACGCCGACGTAGCCCGTGATCATGAGCGTGACGATCCCCCACACGAGGTGATGGATGTGCGTCCCCCCCACGTTCACGTTCCCGGGCCACCAGCTGATCTGCGCCTTGATCATGTGCGCGCTCGTGCGAATGAAGCCGAAGGTGATCAGGAACGCGACGAAGAACAGGAATTCCGGTTGGCGCCCCGTGTCCACGATCGCGCGCTCGTAGACGCTCGAGATGCTGGCCAGGGTCATGAGCACCGTGGGAGCGTAGCGGCGGCGCGGGCGCCTACGGGACCAGCACGACCTTGCCCACGTTGCGGCGCTCCTCGATGAAGCGGTGGGCATCCGGGGCGCGATCGAAGGGGAAGGCCTGGGCGACGACCGGCTTCAGCTCGCCTTTCTCAAGGCCGGCCATGAGCGGCTCGGTCACCCGATCCAGGCTGCCCTCGCGGTCCCACCACGAGAGCATGTTGAGCCCGAACACGCCCTTGTTCTCATTCATGACGCCGACGCTCTTCCACCAGGGCATCGTGGCCAGGGGCATCCGGGTCATCGCTCGCAGCGCCGCCCGGATATCGCGCTTGCCGCTTCCCGTCTGGATCTCGGAGGCTCCGTACATGATCAGGCGACCACCCGGCCGGAGCAGGCGGTAGTCCTTGCCGAACGACGTCGGACCCAGCGCGTCCATGGCGACGTCCACGCCCTCGCCGCCGGTGATGCGAAGGACCTCCTCCTCGAAGTCCCGGTTGCGGTAGTCGATCGGGTGATCCACCCCCTGCTCGCGGATCGCGTCGTGCTTCGAGGCCGATGCCGTGCCGAATATCTCGGCCCCGATGCCCTTCGCGATCTGGGTCGCCGAGATCCCAACCCCGCCGGCTGCAGCGTGGATCAGGACTCGCTCGCCCGCCTTGAGTCCGCCCATGATCACCAGCGCCGCGTACGCCGTGCCGTAGTTGACGGGGAACGCGGCGCCCTCCTCGAATGAGAGCTTTTTTGGCAGCGCGATGACCTGGTCGGCCGGAACGGTGACGAGCTCCGCCTGACCGTTGAACCGGGTGCCCGCGAGGACCCGATCGCCCACCGCATGGCCCTCGACGCCCTCCCCCACGGACTCGACCTCGCCCGCCACCTCGTAGCCCACGACGCAGGGTGGCTTCGGCGCGTCGGGGTAGAGCCCGATGCGGGCCAGCGTGTCGGCGAAGTTGATGCCGGCGGCCTTGACCGCGATCCGGACCTCGCCCGGACCCACAGGCGGATCCGGCCGCTCCTGCACCTGGAGCATCTCGGGCGGGCCGTGCCCGGTGATCACGACGGCGCGCATCGTGAAGACCCTACCCGCCCGCTCCGCGGTCAAGCGACCCGCCTCGATGCCGAAACATCTGATAGCGGCCAGTGTTTGCGTTGTTGGGGAGATGATCGTCATTCGCTGGGGCACAAGGAACATGCGGCATCGACGGCACAGCGCTCGACGTGACCGCGTGCTCGGCGCGCTCGTGACAAGCCTCCTCGCGGGGCTTGGGACGACGGGAGCGGCGAGTGCCGGCGTGCCCGACCCCGGCGACCTCGACCGGCACTTCGCCGGGACGGGCAAGACCACTCTCGACATCCGGCACTCTGACTCCGCCCAGGGGATCGCGATCGATGCGCAGGGCCGAATCGTGGTCGCGGGATCGACTTCCGATGCGACCAGCAGCGACTTCACGGTCGCTCGCTACATGCCGGACGGCAGCCTGGACCCCTCGTTCGGCACCGGCGGGATCGTCAGGACCGACTTCAGCGGACGTGCCGACAGGGCCACTGCGCTGGACCTCGACTCGGATGGCCGGATGGTCGTGGCCGGCATGAGCAAAGGCCCACGCGGTCTGGACTACTGCGCGATGGCCAGGTACCGGACGAACGGCAGCCTGGACCCCTCGTTCGGCGACGGCGGCCGCGTCCTGGCCTCGCTTGGCGGTCCGGACAACTCGATCCATGCGATGGCAATCGACTCCCAGGGGCGGATCGTCGTAGCGGGCCAGCGCTACCGGTACCACGACACGTTCGACTACTACGACTTCCTCGTGGGCCGCTTCACGCCGAACGGAACGCTCGACTCGACGTTCGGTCGGAACGGCACGGTGTCGACCGATTTCGTCTACACGCTCGATTGGGCCTACTCGGTCGCGCTGGACTCCCGCGACCGGATCATCGCGGCCGGCGAGGCGAGCAGCTACGGCGAGACCTCGTCCTCCGCGCTCGCGCGCTACCGGCCGGGCGGCGGTCTCGATACCTCGTTCGGCGACGGCGGCAAGGTCGAGACGTCGTTCGGGAACCACATCTATGACGAGGCCGACGCCGTTACGGTCGACGACGCGGGTCGCATCATCGCCGCTGGCGGCGGCAGCCTCTACCACACGGAGTTCACGCTCTCGCGCTACGACCCCGACGGCAACCTCGATGCATCGTTCGGCTCCGGCGGGATGGTGCGGACGCGCTTCCCGGATTCCGCATGGGCGAACGCCCTCACGCTCGACGGACAGGGTCGGATCGTCGCCGTCGGCTCGAACACGACCGGGGCTGTGGGGCAGCTCGCCCTTGCGCGCTACAAGCCCGACGGAAGCCTGGACGGATCGTTCGGGAGCGGTGGAATGGTGATGACACCGTTTGGCCGGGAGAATGATGTCCGCGGAGACGCCGCTGCAATCGACGAACGCGGGCGAATCGTCGCCGCCGGCACTGTCTACAGCGGATCCGGATCCGACTTCGCGCTCGCTCGCTACGTCGGCCGTGACAAGGCGCCGCCCGAGGTGCAGGTGAAGGGCCGCTCCAGATTCAGGACCCGGCACGACAGGCGCCGCGCGCACTTCCGTCTCGTGGCGTCGGAGCCGGTGGAGCTCCTTTGCAAGCTCGACGGCGGGAGCTTCCACGAATGCTCCTCCCCCTATCGCACGCGCCGACTGGCCATCGGTGGCCATCGGCTGAAGGTCCACGCGACGGACGAAGCCGGGAACGTCGGGACGGACAAAAAGCGGTTCCGGATCGCGGAGAGACGCTAGCCGTCTAGAAATCCACCGCGCGACCGGCGTGAAAGCCGTCGAGCTTGAGGATCTCCTCCATCAGCTCGTACGGCACGGGCGCGTCGGTGGTGAGCGCCAGGACCGCCTCGTCGCCCGACTCGGCGCCCACCGCGGCCGACCCGATGTTGACCCCGTGCGTGCCGAAGATCGTCCCCACCCGGCCGATCATCCCCGGCTGATCCTTGTAGCGGAAGACCACGAGATGCTCGGCGAACGGCATGTAGAAGCTCTCGCCCCACACGTGGACCAGGTGGGGAAGGCTGCGGGGACCCACCGCGGTCCC
>DATFON010000211.1:0-7669 GCA_035265465.1 Solirubrobacterales bacterium
TGCCTTTGTTGAGGGCTGGTTCGGCATGTATGAGGAATTGGAGTTCAAGCTCGAGGAGGTCCACGACCTCGGCAACGGAGTTGTGCTTGCTGTGGTCCTCCAAGAGGCTCGGCCTGCTGGCATCGCCGGTCACGTTCAGCAGAGAGAGGGATGGGTCTACGTCTGGGTGGGAGGTTTGATCGCGCGCCTTACCGTCTTCGACATCGACGAGGCCCGTGCTGCCGCCGAACGCCTCGCGCAGGAACGGGAGTAGCCGTGGCTCGTTTCGCTAGTCGTTTCGCTAGACCCTCCTAGGAGGGCTCCAGGGGTCGCTCCCTCATCCATGGGAAGGGAGCACTCTCCTCGCGGCCGGGGCGGGCTCGCGGTTCTGTCCGCAGCAGGAGCTGACGGCCATCCGGCCGGAGTGTCGCGTTCACGCGAATGCAGCGGGAAGCGGAGGTCTGGAGCTAGGCGTCCTGCTGGCGCGCGAGCTCCGCCATCTGGGGCCTACCTTCGAGTCCGGCGTCTTGGAAGAGCGCCGGCATCTCGGGATCGGACATGAGGTTCTTATAGGCCTCCTCATCGCAGTCCAAGAGCACCCACAGTCGCTCGCCGTCACTGGGATCGCGAAATACATACGCACCCCTGGACCCGTGCTGCTTTCGCTTCTCAGCGCCCTTGGTCGAGAACGTGTTCCAGAAGCGCTCGAAATCCTCGATCTTCACCGTGGACAGGATCATGGCGTTCGTCCTCCTTTGGACGTCGTCGATCGACTTGTGCCGCCGTGAGCAGCGAGCCGATCAACGCTACTCCGAACTGTGCTGCCGTGCCGGACGATCCCGATTATCAGACGCTCGCTGCTCCTTTGCGCGCGAAACGGAGCGTCTCCGGGTCAACACCGCGGCGCCTGGTCCGGACGAGACGCGACAGTCCCGGCCGGCCCGGAGCCCGCTCTCGCATCCATGGGGAAACCAGCACTCTGCCGGGCTCCCTCTTGGCTCGGTCGCGCCTTGTCGCTTGGCGCCGTTTGCGATACGCGCGTGACGGCTATCCGCACGGCCGCGCGTCAGTACCACTTTCCCCGCGCGAATCCACCGAAGGCGATCAGCCCGACGAGCGCGACGATGAGCCCGATCCAGAAGCTCCAGACAATCATCAGGACGATCCCGACGATGACGATGATCCCGCCGACAGTTATCCCGCCGACGGCTCCTTGACGACCTTCCGGCTCAGCCATGCGTGGCTCCTCCCTGGTGCCGACAAATCCTGGGCGTGAACGCTATCCGAGACGGCGGCCGCGGAATCCGCTGCCTCGGTCGCTGTTCGGATAGCGCAGCCGGCTGTCACGCACCGACCTGTCCCGCCTTCGACGGCGACGACCTGCACGCGCGCCCATTCGGGTACGCGGGGCTACTTCAACCACTCTGCGTGCGCACCGACCAATCGTCCTAGCTGGCCGACAACCACCGGCGAGAACACGACGTGCAGCGAGGGAACTCCACGTCCGCCCCGTCGCGACGATCGGCGGGCTCCCGCCCTACTAAGAGGGCGAGGCGTTCGCGAGCGCCAAGCGCTTAGCTGTCCGCCCGGGTCTTAACACGAACGTCATGCCGTGAGTTTCCGGCATTTGTCGTGTTTTACATCTGAGCTCGACTCGAACGGGAGTTGCCGATGAATCGACCCATGCACCCATCCAACGCCTATCTGCGCTTGGCGGAGGGCCCTGAGGACCTGATCGGGAGCCAGCTGTCGCTTACGCGCCGGTTGCTGACCTTCTTCGTGGCGCTCGTCATGTTCTCCGGCACCTCGCTGTTCGCCACGGCCGCGCTGGACCTCGACCATGGACTGATCGGCAAGGCGCTGGCGACGACCGGCAAGGCGAGCCACGACGAAGACGAGGACGGCTACTCCGGCCCCGGCGGTGGCGATGACGATGACGACACCGGGAGCCAGGATACGAACAATCGCAACACGCTCGGCAGCGCGTCAGGTTCCGACGACAACCATGACGGCAACACCGACTCGAGCGTCGGGCAGCGCCCAGCGAAGGTGAAGGCGGACGACTCGGGCTCGGACGAGAACCATGATGGGGACACCGACTCGAGCCACGGCAGGCAGCTGACCGACTCGGGCTCGGACGAGAACCACAACGGGAACACCGACTCGAGCGGGCACGGCAAGCGCGCCCAGTTGACCGACTCGGGTACGGACGACAACCACGACGGCAACACCGACTCGGGCGAGCGCGGCGAGCGCCACCGCCGTTAACGCGGCAAGCGGCTAGACCCAGCGGGTCCAGCCGCCCCGCAGTCGACCGCTGACCTTTGCCCGCAGGTGCCGCGCGGGCCGCCCGCTACGTTCCAAGCGTGGAGGATCTGCTGCGGGTGCTTGTGGTGCTCGCCCTAGTCGCGGGGAATGCCTTCTTCGTCGTGGGTGAGTACGCGGTAGTAACGGCGCGCCGCGCGTCGCTGGCCGGTCTGGCGGAGCGCGGCAGCAAGCGCGCCGGAGTGGCGCTGCGGTTGATGGACGACCCGGTGCGTGTGATCTCGACCGTGCAGGTCGGGATCACAGCGATCGGCATCCTCACGGGCGCAATCGGCGAGCCGCTCGTGAGCGATCTCCTGGGCGGAGGGCTGCCGGCCTGGGCCAGTTTCGTGATCGCGTTCGGCGTCGTCACGTACCTGAGCGTCGTGCTCGGCGAGCTGGTGCCGAAGGCGCTGACGCTGCACAGCGCGGAGCGGCTCGCGATGCTGGTGGCGCGCCCGGTCGACATCGTCGGCGTTGCGCTGCGGCCGCTGGTGTGGCTGCTGCAGGAGTCCGCCCGGCTGGTGCTGCGGCCCTTCGGCGTCCGGGAGGTGGTGGCCGGCGAGACGATCCGCAGCGCCGACGAGCTGCGCGCCATCGTGGACGAGGCGGAGGGGCTCGGCGTCATACCGCGGGCCCAGGAGGAGTTGATCTACAACGTCTTCGACTTCGCAGGCCGCGAGGCCGCCGACGTGATGGTGCCCGCTGCGGACGTGGCCTGGCTCGACGCGAGCCTCTCACCCGCCGAAGCGGTCGACCGGCTGGTCGAGATCCCGCACCGGCGGATTCCGGTCGGCGCCGGCGGACTTGATCAGCTGGCGGGGATCCTCCACTCCCACGACGTCCTCCGGGCCGCCCGCCAGGGCTCCCGGGCTAGCGTCGGTGAGCTCGCGCGGCCGCCGCTGATCGTGCCCGAGACGAAGGATCTCGGCGCGCTCCTGCGCGAGCTGCGCGAGCGCCGCCAGGAGATGGCGGTCGTCGTCAGCGAGTACGGCGGGATGAGCGGGATCGTGACCCTCGAGGACATCCTCGAGGAGATCGTCGGCGAGATCGAGAGCGAGTACGAGCTCCCCGACGCGCGCCTGACCTGGATCGGCGCGCGCACAGTGGAAGTCGCGGGCTCGATGTCGGTCGACGACTTCAACGAGTCGACCGGGACACGGCTTCCGGAGGACGGAGCTCGCACGCTCGCCGGCCTGGTGTTCGACTCGCTCGGGCACGGTCCGATCGAGGGTGACAGCGTCGAGCTGGAGGGCGTAACGCTCCGTGTGCGGCAACTCGACGGCGTGCGCATCACGCGTCTGCACGCGGAACTACCAGAGCCCCGCGGAGAACATCCGTAGCCTCGGCTGCCGCGCCGCATACGGTTCAGCGGCAGCGGGTATGGCGACTTTGTGATCGGATTCATCGTCGCGGGGCTCATCATCGGCCTACTCGCGCGCCTGCTGCTCCCCGGCCGCCAGAAGATCGGCCTGCTTTGGACCCTGGCTCTCGGTGTCGCGGGCTCGGTGATCGGTGGCACGATCGCGAACCTGATCGGGACCGGGGACATCATGGAGCTGAACGTGATCGGTTTCATCGTCGCCGTCTTGGCGTCCGTCGGGCTGCTCGCGGCCGCCGAGCGGGCCGGCCTCGGACAAGGCGACGACCGAAAGCGGCTGACCGGCGGATAGCCTCACGCCGCGACGCCCCGGTCGCGCCGAGCGGGGAAGCCGCGCGGCGCTTCACGGACGGCACCCGCCGCATGCCGCGGCGCGCAACCTCCGTCGCTGCAGGGTGTTTGTAGACGCACGGTGAGAGTCCATGCGAGCACAGCCCTGGTCGCGGCGGCGCTAGTCGCGGCGCTCGCGCCGGTCGCAGCAGCGGCGACGCTCATAGGCACTGATGGGCCGGACCAGCTTCGTGGAGGAGAGGACGCCGACCAGATCTATGCCGAGGGAGGCGATGACCGGGTCAGCGGCGGCGGCGGGAGCGACTATCTCGAGGCCGGGTCGGGCGACGATTACGTCGACGGTGGGCCCGGTGCTGATCTGCTCATCGGCAGCACGGGGAATGACCAGTTAGTCGGCGGCGCCGGGCCCGACGTGATCTACGCCGGCGCTGGCGACGACCTCCTGCTCGGCGGGCAGGGCGAGGACACGTTGTTCGGCCAGGCGGACGACGACCGGATCTTCGGCGGCGCCGGGCAGGACCGGATCTACGCCAGCCTGGGAACCGACTTCGTCGACGGCGGCTCCGGGGCGGACTGGATCAGCGTCGGCGCGGGAAGCGCAACGGTCACCGGCGGTGGGGGCGACGACTGGATCGCCGCGACCGGCGGGAGCTTCCACATCAGGGGCGGCGCGGGCGACGACCGGATCCGAACGGGCAGCGGGCCCGACCGTGTCGACGGCGGGCCAGGCCGGGATCTGATTGCGACCGGCGCCGGCGACGACGTCGTGGACGCGCGCGACGGCGAGCGCGACCGCGTCCGCTGCGGCCCCGGCAAAGACACGGTCGAGGCCGACCAGTTCGACGAGCTTGTCGGTTGTGAGGCCGTCACTCGCGCCACGTGGCTCCGCCGGCCGCGGGCTTCCCGTGATCGCTATCAGAGTTCATCCGCGCGAGCTTCGCGCTCATGACCGCGAAGTGGTCGGGGCCGTCGGGGGTGATAGCTCCGCCTATCGAGGGCCCGATCACCTACGAGCTGATGGCGGAGGACAAATCGCATTCCTCGAGGGGATCGTCTCCGGTCCGGCAAACCTCGTTGGCTTCAGCGCCGGCGCGAGGGTGGCGCTGCTGGTGGCGCTGCGACGACCCGACGCTGCCCGCCGCGTGGTCCTGATCAGCGGCGTCTTCCACCGCGACGGCTGGGTCCCAGACGCGATCGACCCGGACGCGAGCCCGTCGCAGGTTCTCGCGCGCGACTATCCGGGGTGCGTCCGTGGCCGCGCGGCTCCAGCGTGAAGACGTGGAACTGCGGCCCAGCGCGTCGAGGTTCGGCGCGGGTCTGGTTGCTACCCCTATGGACCGCCGGCCCGCTCGGTTGCAGGCAAGAGCGGTAGCCGGCGCATTCAGTGATCCGTTTCCCGGTCGTGTCGCTCAGGGCGACTAAGTGGGAACACGTCGGGTGGTCGCTAACGCTTCGCGCGAATCTTCAGGTCCGGGAACGACCGGGCTGGCTGGGATACTCGGCCGTGCGTCTTGCCGGGCTGGATCGAGAGGGGAACGGGATGACTCGCAGCAGAGAATGGCTGGTGCCGCTCACGGGGATGGGATTCGTCCTGCTGGGGATCGTCAGCTTCATCGTCGGAGGCGAACCCAAGAGCGCGGATGAGCCAGTAGGCGAGATCGTCGACTACTACGTCGACAACAAGGACTCGATCCAAGTGGCTGCCTTCATCGGGGTTGCCGCGATTCTCCTCCTGGTCTTCTTCGGTGCGTACCTGCGCAGGGTTCTGCGCGCGGCGGCGCCCGAGGGGGAAATTCTTTCGCTGGTCTCCTTCCTGGGTCTGGTGGTCGTCGCGGTGGGTTTCGCCATCGATACCACCATCTTGATTGCCCTCAGCGAAGCGGCCGACGACATCGATCCCGTTGCAGCGCAGTCTCTCCAGGCGCTGTGGGACAACGACTTCGTGCCGCTGGTGCTAGGGGTGCTCATGTTCCTCTGGGCCACCGGCCTTGCCGTGATCCGCACCGGAGCGCTGCCCAAGTGGCTCGGGTGGGTGATGGTGGTACTCGGAGTCCTCGGTCTCACGCCGATCGGCTTCGTCGCGGCGATCGGTGCTGCCATCCTGGTCCTCGTGCTCAGCATCCTCCTGTCGGTGCGGGCCCGCTCCGCACCCTCAACCGGGTAAACGCTAGGCGAGTCTGCCCCGCTCCCGGTCGTCTCGGGCGCGTAGCATCAAGGCGCCTAGCTCCTTGCCGAACGGATCGAAATCGGCGTGGTTGCGAGACAGCCGACGGAGTTCGATGATGAGAACCTCGATCTCAGGGGTGAGGATCGCTATGGATCCCGATTCGCCTGGGTTACGCACGCGTCGATCGTGCGCCGGGCTAACGTTCTGTCAACACGGTTCGGACTATGCGCTAGACCAAGTCGGTCGTTTGGAGGAGCGCTCCGATTGCCCCGCAGCCGAGGACGGCGGCGACGACCACAAGCTTCCCGTGCCAGCGGTTCAGCGCCGCGAAGGCCGCGATTGCGAGCACGGCGGTGGGTACGTCCACCACGCTCGCGTCGAGCACGTCGACCGTGACTGCGGCGATCAGCCCGATCACGGCTGCCGCGACTCCGAGCAGGAATGGGCGCACGCGCGGGTTCTCGGCGATCGCCACCAGCCAGCGGTGAAAGAAGATCGGCAGAACGAACGCGGGCAGGAAGATCCCGAGCGTCATAGCCAGCCCGCCGCCCAGTCCGCCCGCGATGTAGCCGACAAAGGTCGAGAAGATGATGAGCGGTGCGGGGAGGACGCCGCTCATCGCGAGACCATCCACGAACTGGGTGTCGGTAAGCCAGTGCTGGCCCTCCACCGTGGCGTCGTGGAGGTAGGGGATGACGGTGAACGCTCCGCCGAAGGTCACGAGGCTGCCTTCAAGCCCTCCCAGAAAATCTCGGCCGTCAGCGAGAGCGTAAGCGCTCCGGTCGCAACGGCGAGGAGTGCGACTGGCGCGAGGGAAAAGGCGTGAGTCTGCTGGGTCCACCGGCGCCCGCTTGTCCACAGTTCGTAGGCGATGCCGGCCCCGAGGAGGACCAAGGCAAAGTTCGCAGATGCGAAGACGGTCAGGGCGAAGGCTGCCGCCGCGAGGAGAGCGAGCGGAACGTCCGTGATAAAGGAGCGGCTGAGGCGTACTAGCGCCCGCGCGAGCAACGCACCGACAGCGGCCTTCAGGCCGTAGAACAACTCATCGAGATGTCTTGCAAGGTCGGCCTCGACGTAAAGGATCGACAGCCCGAGCATGAGCAGGAAGCCGGGCAGCATGAATCCGAGACCGGCGAGGAAGCCGCCGAGCCTGCCGCCTCTGATTCGCCCGAAGTAGACGCACAACTCGTGCGCCTCCGGACCGGGAAGGACTTGGTAGACGGCCAGGGTTTTCTTGAAGGTCTCCTCGTCGACCCAGCCGCCTGGTCGACGCACTCATGCTTAATCATCGCGATCTGGGCTGCCGGGCCGCCCCAGGCGAGCGCACCGAACTTCAGGAAGCGACGGAAGATCGCGCGCGGCGGATCATGCGCCGTCCGGGGCGCCGCTGGTTCGGTGACCGCCATCGAGCCGGGCAGTCTCCCTTATCGGGGCTAGTGGGCGTGGGCGGCGTCTGCGTCTAGTTCTTCTGGGGGAAGGCGTGTGGCGAGTGTTGCCGCGAGCAGAGTCGTCACCGGGACGGCCAGGATCAGACCGATCGAGCCGAC
>DATFON010000212.1:0-24260 GCA_035265465.1 Solirubrobacterales bacterium
AACGTGCGCGACCGGTCGCTGCTCAAGGGTCTTCAGGCGTACTTCGGATGCGGCTGGATCCGTGACTCGAGGTCCGATAGGACCCGTAAGTACGAGTCTCGATCCGTCGACGAGCTCCTGGAGTTCGTCATTCCGCATTTCGAGGCGTTCCCGCTTCGCGGGGACAAGGCGTGGAGCTTCAATGGCTTCGCGTCCGTCTGCCGGATGATCAGACAAGGAGATCATCTGGAGCGCGAAGGTCTGCGCGAGATCGTGACGATCGCTTACGAGATGAATCTCGGCAAGCGGCGCCACGATCGCGACCACCTTCTAAGGGTGCTCGACGAGGTGAAGGGATAGTCTGCGCCCTCGGAAACGGGGGAATTACGTGAAGTTCCGACCTGCACGAATGGCGTAACGAGTTGGACGCTGTCTCAACGAGGGGCTCGGTGAAATTAGAGTCTCGGTGAAGATACCGAGTACCCGTGGCTAGACGGAAAGACCCCGTGAACCTTTACTGCAACTTGATATTGGAGTTCGGAACATCTCGCTCAGGATAGGTGGGAGGCTGTGAACCGGCGGCTTCGGCTGCCGGCGAGCCAACCTTGAGATACCACCCTTGATGTTTTGGGCTTCTAACACAGCGCCGTTATCCGGGCTGTGAACAGTGTCAGGCGGGCAGTTTGACTGGGGCGGTCGCCTCCTAAAGTGTAACGGAGGCGCCCAAAGGTTCCCTCAGCACGGTTGGAAATCGTGCGAAGAGTGTAAAGGCATTAAGGGAGCTTGACTGCGAGACCGACGGGTCGAGCAGGAACGAAAGTTGGGCTTAGTGATCCGGCGGTTGCAAGTGGAAGCGCCGTCGCTCAACGGATAAAAGGTACTCCGGGGATAACAGGCTTATCGCTTCCAAGAGTCCATATCGACGAAGCGGTTTGGCACCTCGATGTCGGCTCGTCGCATCCTGGGGCTGGAGTAGGTCCCAAGGGTTGGGCTGTTCGCCCATTAAAGCGGTACGCGAGCTGGGTTCAGAACGTCGTGAGACAGTTCGGTCCCTATCTGCCACGGGCGTTGGAGAGTTGAGAGGAGTCATCCTTAGTACGAGAGGACCGGGATGAACGCACCTCTGGTGTATCTGTTGTCCTGCCAAGGGCATTGCAGGTTAGCTACGTGCGGACTGGATAACCGCTGAAAGCATCTAAGCGGGAAGCCAACCTCGAGATGAGCTCTCCCATCCCCTTGAGGGAGTAAGACGCCTGGTAGACCACCAGGTCGATAGGCCGGCTGTGTAAGCGCGGCAACGCGCTAAGCAGACCGGTACTAATGCGTCGAGGGCTTGACGGTTTTATCTTCCCTTTTTGGCTCGCGTGCAGTTTTCAAGCCTCGCCGGGGC
Source organism: Solirubrobacterales bacterium (assembly GCA_035265465.1). GTDB lineage: Bacteria > Actinomycetota > Thermoleophilia > Solirubrobacterales > 70-9 > AC-56. The sequence goes on from DATFON010000212.1 coordinate 1,370, forward strand.
TTCGGTCCCGCATGATCTCGGTGGTCATAGCGAGGGGGAAACACCTCTTCCCATTCCGAACAGAGCCGTTAAGCCCCTCAGCGCCGATGGTACTTGGTGGGCAACCGCCTGGGAGAGTAGGTCGCCGCCGGTCTTTTATTACTACTCACAGAGCCGCCTCCGGGCGGCTTTGCTCGTTGAGGGGCCCCTTCTAGCGGGTGTAGCGGTCGACGGCCGCCCGGAAGTCCGCCCGTGAGGGCCGCGATCCCGGGAACCGCCACTCGGCGTGTCGATCGACCTGCTTCTTAAGGCGGTGGGTTCCTGTCCCACAGGCGCTGCGGGGGGCCCTCGCCGGCGCCTCCCATCCGGGCCGGCGATCGGGTCTGGGATGCCGGTCGGTCCGTCGGCGAGTGGACCCCTCCGCGCGTGTCGGCTCGAGGCCATACTCGCCAAGCGTGGCGAAGTCGATCACGAGGTCGACACCGTCGACAACTCGCTGGCCAAGGTCGTTGCGCCCGTGGAACATGGCCGGCAATCTACGAATGGACTCGGACAGAACATACGTTCTGCAAGGGAACTTGCAGCGGGATCGAGCGGTACGCTGAAAAGGGCTTGGCGAAGCCGGTTACGGGCGATCAGGCGGCGTCATGTCGACTCGACCGCGTACAGCTTCCGCGGCTCGGGTACGCCCTTGAGCGTCGCCTCACCCCGGGCGCGGAACCGGATCCCTGATCCGGCGACCAGGTCCCTGACCGTGCTGGTGACCAGGACCTCACCCACCGCGGCCATGGCCGCCACACGGGCGGCGATGTGGACCGCGATGCCCCCGATGCCGGTCCCGATGAGCTCGCACTCGCCGGTGTGCAATCCGCAGCGAACCTCGATGCCCAACGCTCGCAGCGCCTCGACGATTGCGGCAGCCGCCCTGATCCCGCGGCCGGGTCCGTCGAACGTCGCCAGGAAGCCGTCACCCGCGGTATCGACCTCTCGTCCGTGGAAGGCCTGAAGCTGATGCCGTACCGCTGCGTGATGCTGTTCCAGGAGGTCCTTCCAACGACGATCCCCCAAGGCGACGGCGCGCTCGGTCGAACCCACGATGTCGGTGAATAGAACCGTTGCCAGCACGCGATCGGGTTCGGGCGCGCCGCGCTGCCCGGTGAGAAACTCCTCCACCTCGTCGAGGAGGCGGTCCTGGTCGCCGACCCACGGGAGGTGGTCGGGGCCGGGCAGCTCGAGGAACCGCGCGCCCGGAATCCGAGAAGCTATCCATCGCCCCTCCTCGACACTGGCGTCGCGGTCCCCCAAACGGTGCACGACGAGCGTGGGCACCCTGATGGCGGGCAGCACGTCGCGGACGTCGATACCTGTATTCATCCGAAGCAGTCCGGCCGCGGCGCCCGGGCTGGCGCTGCGGCGGAAGTACGTCGCGAGTCGCTGTGCGAAGACAGGATCGTCGGCGGCGCTTGGCGCGAGATGCTCGACGTCCTTCGGACTGCCCCAGTTGCGCTCGATCTCGTCGATGTCTCGCTCCCGCTGCGCCGGCGTCGGCGCCCATGGATAGTCATCGCTCCGCACGCGGGCCGCGAAGATCCCGGTCGTCACGAGAGCGACCGTTCGGTCGGGATAGGTGGCGGCGAAGAGGACCGCGAGGTTGCCGCCCTCCGAGTGCCCGAGCAGTGCGGCGCGTCGGGATCCCGCAGCGTCGAGAACGGCGATGACATCCTCCATCCGCTCCTCGAGGGTTGGCAGCTCATGATTCGCCACTCGATCGGAGAGGCCGGTACCGCGTTTGTCAAAAAGGATCAGGCGGGAAAACGAGGCGAGTCGACCGAGGAACCGCGCCAGGAGCGGCTCTTCCCAAGCCAGCTCGACGTTCGAGACGAAGCCAGGGATGTAGAGCAGGTCCAACTTCCCCTCGCCGACGACCTGATAGGCGACGTTGTAGTCACCGCTCTTGGTGTACAGCGTGGACGGCGGCACCGTGTAAGTCTTGCGTGCCGTCAGCGCCCGCGCCGCCCGAAGCTGTGAGCGGCCGGCGCGACCGCGGCCAGCTCGGCGGCACGCGGATCCGGGGCAGCATCGCGATCCCGCCCATGGCGCCCCGTCTCCCGCTCGACGGGCGGCTCGATGTGCCGGACCTTCGACGCCGGCTGGTCCGGCGTCGCCAGTGGATGAACGGCGCGGGCGACCACGTTGACGACACCCTCGCGCCGCTCGAGCTTGCCGTCCACCCGAGCGAACGATGCGGTCCTGACCGCCATGCGATGCCGCGCGTACACGGGTGGCGGCACCACCACGTTGACCGTCCCAAGCTCGTCCTCCAGGAGCATGAAAACGACGCCGTTCGCCGTTGCCGGCCGCTGGCGGGCAACGACCATCCCCGGAACGCGCACGAAGCTCCCGTTCGCGAGCCGATCGAGGTCCGCGCTCGTCGCGATCCCGTCCTCCAGTCCCGGCCGGACAAGGGTCATCGGATGCTCGGCGATCGCAATCCCCGTCGACGAATAGTCGGCAAGCAGGCGCTCCCACGAATCGAGCTCGCGGAGCGTCGGCGGCGCCGGGATGGGGAGGGGGAGGGAGAGCTGGGTTTGCTGTGCTGGGAGGCGCTGCGCGCCGTTGGCGATCCCCAGCTGCCACAGGTCCTGGCGCCGGCGCAGCTCGTCGCCACCCCCGATCCGCTCGCACGCCCCCGCCCAGGCGAGTCGCTCGAGGCCGTCGGGCCCAATCCCCGAGCGGGATGCCAGGTCCGCCAGGTCGGCGAATGACCCGCCGCGCTCTCGTTCGGCAACCAGGGTCTGCGCCTCGTCGGAGCGGAGCCCGGTTATGTAGCCCAGGCCGACCCGAACCGCCGAGCCCTCCACGGTGCACTCCACGTCGCTTCGGCTCACATCCGGCGTCCGAACCTCGATCCCGCGTCGCTGCGCCTCGTGCACGAGCGCATCAGGCGGATAGAAGCCCATCGGCTGCTCGTTCAAGAGCGAGCACAGGAACTCCGGCCCGTAGTGCACCCGGAGCCAGGTCGACTGATAGGCGAGCAGCCCGAAGGCGACCGCGTGTGCCTTCGGAAACCCGAAGCCCGAGAAGCCGTGAATCTGCTCGAAGACCCGCTCCGCCACCTCCCGGCTCGCGCCGCGCTCGATCGCCCCGCCGACGAACTTGTCCCGGTAGGCGAGGAGCGCCTGCTCGGAGCGCTTGCGGCTCATCGCCCGCCGCAGCCCCTCGGCCTCGCCCGCGGCAAAGCCGGCGAGCGCCATCGACACCTGGATCACCTGCTCCTGGAAGACGATCGTCCCCAGCGTGTCGCGCAGGATCGGCTCGAGCGATGGATGCTCGTAGGGGACTCGATAGCTCGGGTCCTTTCGCAGCCGCTCGCGCCGCTCCAGGTAGGGGTGCACAGCGCCGCCCTGGATCGGCCCCGGGCGCACCAGCGCCACCTGCACCGTCAGGTCGTCGATGTTCTCGGGCCGTGTCCGCGGCAGCATCTGCATCTGCGCCCGGCTCTCGATCTGGAACGCGCCGGTCGTGTCCGCCGCCCGGATCGTCCGGAACGTCTCGGGATCGTCCATCGGGATCCGCGAGAGATCGATCCGCTCGCCGCGGACCCTGGCGATCTCGTCGACCGTCCGCTCCACCGCCGACAGCATCCCCAGCCCCAGCAGGTCGATCTTCAGAAAGCCGGCGTCGGCGCACGAGTCCTTGTCCCACTGCACGAGCTGGCGACCCTCCATCGCCGCCGGCTGCACCGGGCAGATGTCGATCAGCGGCCGGGTGGAGATCACCATCCCGCCGGGGTGCTGAGAGGCGTGGCGAGGCAGCCCCCACGCGTCGTGGGCCAGGCGCGCCAGCGCCCGCCAGCGCAGCGACGTCGCCCGCTCGCCGCCGATCGCCGCTGCCATGTCCTCCTCAACCGAGTCGGGGCGGTCATACATCTCCACCGTTCGCGCCACGCGCTCGACCTCACCGGCGGGCAGTCCCAGCGCCTTGCCGAAGTCCCGTACGGCCCCGCGCGAGCGGTAGCAGGCGAACGCCGCGACGAGTGCCGAGCGATCCTTCCCGTAGCGATCGTGAACTCGCGGGATCAGCTTCTCGCGGATGTCGCGGGGGAAATCCAGGTCGATATCCGGCGCATCCGTGATCTCCTCGTTCAGGAAGCGCCCGAGGAACAGCTCGTTACGCACCGGGTCGACGTGCGAGAGCCCCGTGAGATAGCAGACGAGCGAGCTCACGCTGGAGCCACGCCCGCGTCCGGGAGGCAGGAGCGAGCGCGCTGAATCCGGCCCCCGAACCTCCGCCGCCACCTCCCTGGCCAGCTCGAGGATGTCGTAGTGAAGGAGCAGGAAGCCAGACAGCCCCAATGAGCGGATCAGCCGAAGCTCCTCCTCCAGGCGGCGGCGCGCCTCGTCGTGCTCCGGTTCGCCCCCGTAGCGATGCTCCAGGCGCGCCCGGCAGATCTCGGCCAGTGCGCGATCGGCGCCGGGATCCTCCGATCCGGGGTACCGGTAACCGAGGTCGCGCGTCAGGTCGAATTCCAGCCGCTCTGCGAGGCGCGCGCTCTCCGCGACGGCATCCGGGTACTCGGCGAAGCGAGCGGCCATCTCGGCGGGAGAAGCGATATAGGCCGTCCCGTTTCCGCGCCGCCGCGGCTCCGTTTCCTCCAGCGTCCCGCCGAGCCGAACGGCGCACAGCGTGTCCTGGAGCGCCGCTCGCGAAGCGTCGTGCATGTGGACGTCCCCGGTGGCCACGCAGCCGACGCCCAGCCGCTCCGCGAGCCCAGCCAGCCAACGATTCCGGGCCCGGTCGTGGCGCCAGAAGGGCCGCTGCAGCTCGACCCGGAATCGCTCGCTGCCGAAGGCGGCCAGTAGGCGCCGTCCAATCGTCATCGCGGCGGTGGCGTCGGCCGCTGTGGGCCGACCCCCCGAGCGCTCGAAATGAGCCGCGAGCGCGCCGTCCCGCGCGCACCCCGACAGGCACACGAGCCCCTCGGCCCGCTCCTCGAGTGTGGCGAGCGGCAGGGCGGGGGGCAGGTGACGCGACCTCATTTGTGCCGCTCCGTCCCGTCGCGACACGAATTCGTTCGCGCCACCGCTCGGCGTCCGTGCCTCCTGTCGATCGGGGTGCGGGCGCGTATCGCGATGCGCCTCCGTTACCAGCTGGCAGAGGTTTCGCCAGCCGTCCGCGTTCTCAACCAGCAGGGTCACGTGGAACAGCCGATCGCCGTCTGTGACCGTCATTTCCGCCCCGACGATCGGGCGTACCCCGTAGGCCGTGCACGCCTGCGCGAACTCCATCGCCCCCCAGACCCCGTCGTGGTCGGTGATCGCGAGCGCCTCGTGTCCCAGCTCGGCCGCCCGGTGGGCCAGCTCCTCGGGGGCCGACGCCCCGTCGCCGAACGAGTAGGCGGAATGGCAATGGAGCTCGACGTAGCCCATGCTCACGCCCTCTGCAGGAACCACCGGCCTGCGTCCGCCGGCTCGCGAAAGACGACGACGTTTCGACCGTCGGCGAGGACGAGCTCGTAGTAGCGCCGGCGCAGAGGCTTGGGAGTCCACCAGCGATCCTCGACCAGCCACTCCTCCCGGACGGCATCCACGGTCACCGACTCCACCACCGCTGGCTCGCCACCGGATCCAACCTCGACCCGCACCGGCTGGGGCCAATAGACCGACTGCCCGCTCACTCGGACTCCTGGTACGGCGTCAGGAGCGAGCGCCGCTCGGGGACCCTCGAGTCGACGTCGGCATCGAGCACCCTCAGCACGGCGTCCTTGCCGGCGATCGCTCGCACCTGGCGCACCGCTTCGGTCAAGCGCCTGCTCCTGCTCTCACGTGCCTGCTCGTCGAGCGTCGCCTGATCGCCCGCCGGCGGGCCCGTCTCCAGCGCGCGCAGCGTCAGCGAGACGACCGGCCCTGGAATCCCGTCGAGCTTCGACTGGAGCGCCAGGAGCAGACGCTCGTGGTTGGCGCTCGCCTGCCGCAGCGCCGCCTCGTCCCGCCAGCCTCCGCCTCCCGCCAGCCGCACGGCCAGCCGAAGGCGCCGCAGGCTGCGCCCGCGGCGGGCAGGATTCGCGAGCAGGCGATCGACGAGCAGCGCCACCACCCGTTCGAGCTGCGGCCCGGAGATCGCCTCGCCAAGCTCGATCCCCTCGACCAGGCTCTCATGGGCGCGGCGAGGCTTGAGCGGCTCATCGCCGCCCTGCGCCATCCGCAGCGCCACCAGCCCCAGCCGCCCGAAGCGATCGGCGATCGCCGCATCGGGAAGCGCCGCCAGCTGGCCGAGGCTCTCGACGCCCAGCCGCTCGAGCTTCTCGGGCAGGTCGATCCGGCCCCACTCGTCGTCCAATCGCTCGCGGAGCAGGCTCACCGGCAGCGGCGCCAGGAAGGCGCGGGTCATCGCCGCGGGCACGACCACCGGCGCGCGACGCGGCCGAGCCCGTTGGGCGGCGGCGTAGGCGCAGAGCCGCGTCCGGCCGGCCCCGAGCCTGACCGGCGGGCCGATCGCCTCCCGCGCCCCCCGCAGCGCCCCCTCGACGCTTCCGTAGAGCCCCAGCAGCCCACCGGCCTCGAAGAACGCCTCGCCGGGACGCCCCGGCTCCACCGCTGCCCCGATCCCCTCCAGACGCCGTATGGCGTCCTCCCAGGCCGTCTCCGCCCGCTCCGGGTCAGGCGGCACCAGGATCAGCTCGGGACAGCGCGCCAGTGCCTCGCCGAGCCGCATCCCGGCACGAACCCCGAACGCCTCCGCCGGCCCAGACGCCTCCCCAACCACCTGCGGCCCGCCCGGCTCCGGTGCCAGTGCCATGGCCCGAAGAAGGAGCTCACGACGCCCGCCGAGGACCGCAAGAAGTGTGAACCGCGGGATCAGCGCGCACGCGATGACCGTTTCGGGACGCTTTCGACGCATACGAACACATGTTCGTACACATGGCGGCGGAATGCAAGGCTTCTTCGCCGTCGAGTCGTGTGGCGATCAGCGGACCCGGGCCTCGAGCAGCTCCAGCAACACGTCCACGAGCAGGTCCACGTCCTCCTCCCGGGTGCGCCAGTTGACGATCGCAGGGCGAAAGGCAACCTTGCCCTCGTAGTCGGTGGTCCCCGCGAAGACACGGCCGTCACGAAGGAGCGCCTCACCGAGCTCGCGGTTCAGCGCATCGAGCTCGTCCTTGGCCACGCCCTCCGGCCGCGCCCGGAAGCAGACGATGTTGAGCTTCACCTCGGCGAGTCGCTCGAGCTGCGGCGCATCGTCGATCCGTTTCGCCAGGTGCCTCGCCAGGCGGAGGTGGCGCTCGACCATCTCGCGATAGCCCGCTCGCCCGTAGGCGCGTAGCGTCGCCCAGACCGGAAGCGCGCGGGCCCGCCGCGAGTTCTCCGGCGTCAGGAAACCGGGATTCGGGCGCGGATCGTCAGGAGAGGGGAGATACGGAGCGCCGACGTTGAAGGTCCGCGCCAATCGCCCGGCGCCGCGGACGAACGCGAATCCGCAGTCATAGGGGACGTTCAGCCACTTATGGCCGTCGGAGATCACGGAATTAGCCCGCTCGACGCCGGCGGCCAGGCGGCGCACCTCCGGTGTCAGCCGGGCGAATAGCCCGAAGGCGCCATCGACATGCAGCCACGCGCCGTGCTTCGACGCCAGGTCCGCCATGAGCTCGATCGGGTCGAAATCCCCCGCATTCACCTCGCCTGCATTCGCCACGAGTATCGCCGGCCCGTCCAACTCCCGCAGCCGACGCTCGAGCGAATCGGCGTCGAGGCGGCCTGCCGTGTCGCGAGTGAAGCGCTCGACATTTCCCTGGCCCATGCCAAGCATCCCGATCGCCTGCAGAGCGCTCGGATGGATGTAGCCACTCGTGAGAATCGATGGCGCCGGGAGCTCGGACAGCCCGTCCTGCTCCACGTCCACACCGTGCTGCTCAGCCCACCAGTTGCGCGCGGCGGCGAGCGCGACGAAGTTGCCCATCGTCGCGCCGCTTGTCAGTACGCCGCCGAACTCGTTGGGCAGCTCGAACAGCTGACGCAGCCAGTCGACGGCGACCTGTTCGAGCCGAGCTGCCATCGGCGACGACGCCCATCCGAACGCGACCTGGTCGAAGGTCGAGGTGAGCCAATCCGCCCCAAGGGCGGCCGGCGTGCCTCCACCCATGACGAAGTGGAAGAAGCGCGGCCCGCTCGATCGCGTCGCCGCCTGCTGCCCTCGGGCCGCGAGCTCCCGGAGGGCGGCCAGCGTGCCGTCGCCCTCCTCGGGCATCGGATCGGGCCAGCCGTGGACGAGCTCCTCGGCGCCGGGACCCAGGACCGCCCGTGAGTCGAGATCCGCCAGATAGACGCGTGCTTCCTCGGCTGCGACCGACAGGGCCGCGGTCAGCTGATCGCGCTCGTCCAGAGGGTCGCCCACGCGAGGCGATACTACGGCGCGCCCACGGCCGCCGGCTCGTACTCGGGCGCGACCGCCCTCCCTGGTGTTCGGCCAGTCGACCTCGGGGTGCATCAATTCGATCGCGGCCTCGACGTCGCGCGCGTTGAACGCGGCGGAGGCGGATCGCAGAACAGCTGGGCCTCACGCATCTAGCCAACGTAGCGGGCGACGAACCTACTGATGCGCTTCCTCATCGGCCTCTCCGCCAGCGGCCGGCGGCGGAAATCAAGGCCCCTGCCAGACTTGCCTGATGGCCGATCGCGAACAGCGAAATCCAACCCGCGGGCGCGCGGCCCGCACTATGCGCCTCGGACGAGTCGCCGCGGGCGGGGCGGTTCGCTGGGCGGGCGATCGGGTCGACGGGCGCGGCAGCGAGCAGGATCAAAGAAGGCGCCGCGGTGACCGGCTGGTAGCGACGATCGACTCGCTGGTCGATCAGCTCGCCACGATGCGCGGTGCAGCCATGAAGGCGGGCCAGGTTCTCTCCACGGTCGAGTTCCCCGGGCTCGACGAGGACCAGTCCGCTCATCTGCAGGAGCGCCTGGCCTCGCTGCGCGACGACGTCCCGGCGGTCGGCTGGAAGGGGATGCGGAAGGTGCTCGCGGACGAATGGGGGGAGGACCCCGAGCGCGTCCTCGGCTCGATCGATCCCGAGCCGGCGGCCGCGGCAAGCATCGGACAGGTCTACCGCGGGAAAACCACCGACGGGATCGAGGTCGCCGTGAAGGTCCAATACCCCGGGATCGCCGAGGCGGTCGAGTCGGACATGCGGAACGTGCGCATGCTCGCGCCGCTTCTGCGGCGGCTGATGCCCGGACTCGACGTCAAGCCCGTGCTCGCGGAGCTCAACGAGCGCATCTCCGCCGAGTGCGACTACGAGCTCGAGGCCTCCAGTCATCGCCTCCTCGCCCGGTTTTGGCGCGGGCATCCGTTCATCACCGTTCCGTCGGTTGACATGCGCCTGAGCCGCCGACGCGTGCTCGTGAGCGAATGGGTCGAGGGCATCGACTTCGCGGCGGTCGGGCGCGAACCCGATGCCGTCCGCGATCGCTACGCGGAGATCGTCTACCGCTTCTTCTACGGGACCGCGCTGGAGCTCGATGTCGCACTCGGCGACCCCCACCCGGGCAACTACCTGCTTTGCGACGACGGGCGGGTCGCGTTCATCGACTTCGGCATGCTCCGCGACCTCCCGCGCGGCTACCTGAGCCGCGAGGCAGCGATCTTCGCGGCGATCAGGGATGGCGACGAGCGGGCGCTCGTCGACACGTTGAGGGCCCTCGGGTACCTGCGAGACGACACCGATTGGAACGGTTCGCTGCTGCTCGCGCACATGCGCGCTGTGTCCTGGTGGCTCCGAGGCGATGGCCCTCTCCGCTTGAACCCCGAGGACATGTGGCGCGGAAGTGAGGCTCTGCGCGAGCAGCGCAACGCCGAGCTCATGCAGCAGATGCGCCGTATGACCCTGCCGCCTGAGGCGCTCCTCCTGCGGCGGATGGAGGGCCTCCTGTTCCAGGTCGCCACGACGCTTCGTGCCGAGGCGAACTGGGGCGCGCTGCTGGGCGAGCTGATCGAGGGCGACGAGCCCGTCGGCACGCTAGGTCGCGAGCACGCCGCCTGGCTCGAGGAGCAGGGGCTTCGACGAGGAGCTAGACCAAGCCACTCGCAATGAAGTGAGAGAATCCGCGCCATGTCGGTTTTCCGCATCGGCCGCGGCAAGAAGGCGGAGCTCCTTCGCGGGGTGTCTCTCTTTTCGGCTTGCTCCAATCGCGAGCTGGCCCGCATCTCCTCGCTGGCCGATGAGATCGAGGTGCCGGAGGGAAGGGTTCTGACGCGTCAGGGTCAGCCAGGAACAGAATTTTTCGTCATCGTTGACGGCACGGCCAAGGTATCCGTGCGGGGCAAGAGGACGACGACGCTGGGCCCCGGCTCGGGGTTCGGCGAGATGTCGCTCTTCGATCAGGGACCCCGTTCGGCGACCGTCGCCGCGCTGACCGATATGCACCTGCTGGTTCTCGACTCACGAAGCTTCTCGTCGCTGATCCACGAGGTTCCCTCGGTCGCCGCCAAGATCTTCCGGGAGATGGCCCAGCGGTTGCGTAAAGCCGAGAGCGACGCAGTGTAGCGGACGCGACGAGGAGCGCGGAGGAACGCGCCGCGTGCTGGGATGGCCATACTCAGCCCATGGTTGCCCGGGTCCTAGGTTCCATCCTGACGCTCGCGCTACTTGCACTCTCTGCGTGTGGAGGAAGCGGCTCGGACTCGACGAGCACCGATGGCTCCAACGCCATCACACCCGGCAACGCCGATCCCGCCGACGTCGAGGTGATCGACGGCTGGGTCACGGCGCTCCGCCATGGCGACGTCGACGCCGCCGCCGAGTACTTCGCGATCCCCAGCGTGGCCGAGAACGGCCCGATCCTCGTGCGCATAAGGAGCATCGAGGACGCCCGGCGCTTCAACGAGTCGCTTCCCTGCGGCGCACGGCTGATCCGGGCCGACTCCACGGGCGAGTTCACCACCGCCACGTTCCGCCTCACCGAGCGCCCGGGTCCTGGGTCGTGCGGCTCCGGCACCGGCGGCGTCGCGAAGACCTCGTTCGTGATCCGCGACGGAAAGATCGCCCAGTGGCGGCGGGTGGGGGCCGGCGGGGGAGGGGCTCCCGCCCCGAGCAGTTCGACTTAGGCGTTCGCTGCGCCGCTCAGGTTCCGAGCGCCGCTCGGACTCGGTCGATCACCTCGTCGGTGAACTCCGTCGTCCCGGCGTGGCCGCCGAGATCGGACGTGCGGACGCCGGCGGCCGTCGCCCCGAGCACCGCCTTGTAGACCGCCCGCGAGCAGCGATGCGCCTCCTCGGTGCCCACCTCGCCGGCGTGGTGAAGAAGGGCCGCCGCGGCGAGGATCATTCCCATCGGGTTGGCGACGTCCTTTCCCTCGAGAGCCGGCGCGGTCCCATGCGGCGCCTCCGCCATCGCGACCGTCGTGCGCAGCTCGTCGTCCAGCGCCAGCAGCACCGATTCGGCGCCGGCGATCGAGCCGAACAGCGGCAGCACCAGGTCCGACAGCAGATCCCCGTCGCGGTTCAAGCACGGGATCGCCAGCGGCTCGGAAGCGGCCCCGGTGACCAGCCCGGCGAGCGTGGCGTCGATGAGCACCGGCTCGTATCCGACGTCCGGGTGGCGCTCGGCCGCCGCGTCCATCTCCTCCTTCAACATCCCCTCGTACACCGGGCTGACCGTCCACTTCGGCCCGCCGTACACGCGCCCGTCGAGCTGGCCCGCGGCGCGGAAGGCGTACTCGGCGACGGCCGCGCAGTTGGATCGCCGGATCGTCTCCGTGCGGTGCGCGAGCTCGTCGCCGTTGGCCGGCTCCCGCCACTGCTCGGCGCCGTAGGCGTCGCCCACGGCCATCCTGCAAACCGCGATCGGGTGATGGATACCGCCGACCGGCGTGACACCGGGAATCCGGCGGCCGGTGCGCAGGATCACCTTGCCATCGACCGCTTCCCGGAGAATCCGGTTCGGGCTGCCCACGTCGTCGGCCCCCTCGGGCGTGATCGTCGCGGCCTTCAGGCCGAGCCCGGTCCGGCGCATCGCGGCCGCCGCCTCCTCGCATACCGCGTTCCGGGTCCGCCGCCGGTTCTCGAGCGAGAGGTCGAATCGCACGAGCTCGACGTCGATGCCGAGCACGCCCGGATCCAGCACGCGCAGCGCCTGCTCCAGGAGCTCCTGGCCGGTCTGATCGCCCTCGAGCGCGACTAGCTCGATGCCAGCGTCACCCGTCCGTCCCTGGCCGGGTGAGCCCTGGCCTCTCGCATCGCTCGCCTTCCCGGCTCTCTCGACCGCAGCCATCGCCGCGCGAGGGTATTACTTAGGGGCGTGGCCACCGAGGGCTGTACCTGGTGCGGAGCGAGCGTCGAGGACGACGACGGATTTCGCCTGTATGAGCCGGCGGGGGATCGCCGGGCGGTCTTCTGCCGTCTCGAGCACGTGGTTCCCTGGGCGATCCAGGGGCCCCATTGGGAAGCCGGGGAGCTGGACGAGCCGTCCGTCACGGGCGGTTCGCCGCGCACCTGCGCCCACTGCGGCCGCGAGCTGGGCGACGTCCACGTTCTCTTGGTCCGCCATCGCGGCGAGAACCGCATCCCGGACGACTTCTGCTCGGTCGATCACCTCTTCGAGTGGGCGAAGGCCGGCGGGCGCTGGCAGTGAGAAGCCGGTCGTGGCGGGATCAGAGCCGGCCGCCCCCGACACCGGCGGCGAAGTCCAGGATCAGGCGCGCCGTCTTATCGGGCTTCTCCACGTTGGGGGAATGCCCGGCGCCCTGGATCATCTCGATCCGGGCGCCCTGCACACTGGCGTAGGCCTGCGCGGCCTCGATCGGATCGTCGTAGAACTGATCCTCGGCGCCGAAGATCACCAGCAGCGGGATCGCGGCCGCCTGCACCCGCTGGCTCAACGGCTGCTCGTTCTCGTAGTCGTCCAGATCGGGGCTGTCGTAAGACGTGTACGTCATCGCCCGGAAGTCGTCCACGACCTGATCGCCGAACTCGCCGAGGTCGTAGCCTGGGGCGAACGCCGACTCGTACCCGTCACGGATCGCGAAGTCCGGCGTGACGCGCCAGATCGTCTCGCCGAGCACGGGCACGAACCCGAGCTTGGCCAGAAACGGCAGGTCCCCGTAGCTGGGATCGGACTGCTCGTCGATGTTGACGAGCCGATCCACCAGCTCGCTCGACTCCTTCGCCAGTGCGGTGGCCACGTCGAAACCCATCGAGTGCCCGACGACGACCGCCCCCTGGATATCCAGACGGCCGAGCGCGAGGGCCACCAGGCGACCCTGGTTCTCCATCGAGTAGCCGTCGCTCGGCTTCTCGGAGCCGCCGAAGCCCAACAGGTCGATGCGGATCACTCGGTGCCTCCGCTCCAGCAGCGGGACCATCTTGTCCCACCAATGCAGCGAGCAGCCAAAGCAGTGAAGGAGAACGATCGGCGCGCCGCGGGCGCCCTTCTGCGTCGGGCCGGTGTCCGTGATCTGCAGCTCGCCGCCGCCGGGGACCTGAAGGATCCTGCCGCCCTCGACCGTCACGGACGCGCCCTTGGTCTGGTGGTCGACGATGACGGTGTTGACGGCGACGAGTACCGCGAGCACGACGACGATCGCGACCGCGATCTTCCAGCCTCGCCTCATTCAGGCAGGGAGGTTTCGGGCGCGAGCCCCAGCTCGACGGCGTTGGCGGCCATCGCATCGATCACGAGCTGGATGTGCTCGTTTTCGTCAACGCCCAGCTCCTCGATGGCGCGGGCGATTTGATCGCGGTCGACCTTGGCTGCGAACGAGGGCTGCTTCAGCTTCTTGCGAACCGACTTCGGCTTCATCCCCTCGATCCCCGTGGGGCGAACCAGCGCGCACGCGGCGATGAACCCCGACAGCTCATCCACCGCGTACAGGGTCTTCGCGAGCCGGGTCTCCCGTGGCACGCCGAGGAAGTCGGCGTGTCCGGCCACCGCGTCGATGATCTCCTGCGGGTAGCCGCGTGACTCCAGCTCCCGCAAGGCATAGCGGGGATGGCCGGTATCGAGGTCGGGGTAGCGCTCGTAGTCCAGGTCGTGAACGAGCCCCGTGATCGCCCAGGTCTCCTCGTTCTCGCCGTCCCGGCGAGCGTACCCTCGCATCGCCGCCTCGACGCCCAGCACGTGCTTGCGAAGCGAATCCGAGTCGATCCACTCGCACACGAGAGCCCAGGCATCCTCACGTGTAAGTTCGGCCATGGCCCGTTGTTACCCTAGCCGCCGGACGATGGAGAAGTTCGTGATCCAGGGCGGAGCACCGCTCTCGGGGGAGATCGTTGCCGCGGGGAACAAGAACGCGGCCCTCCCGATCATCGCCGCCTGCCTGCTCACCGAGGAGGAGGTCGTCCTCACCAACGTCCCCCGAATTCGCGACACCGAGAGCCAGGTGGCGCTGGTCGAGGGGCTGGGTGTGAGGGTCAACTGGAGCGGGCAGAACGAGCTCCGGCTCCAGGCCGATTCTGTCTCCGATACGAGCGTCGACGAGGAGCTCGCGGCGCGCATCCGCGCGTCGTTCCTGCTCGCCGGCCCGCTCCTCGCCCGCTTCGGCGAGGTGCGCATGCCGCCCCCGGGCGGCGACTTCATCGGCCGGCGCCGCCTGGACCCGCATCTCGATGCCTTCCAGGACATGGGCGCGAGGGTGGACGGCGATCGGTGGATCGAGCTGTCGGCCCCCGACGGAGGGCTGAAGCCCTGCCGCATCTTCATGGACGAGCCGTCGGTGATGGCCACCGAAAACGCGCTGATGGCGGCCGCGCTGACGCCCGGCCCGACGACGATCGGAAACGCCGCGTGCGAACCCCACGTCCAGGATCTCGCGCGCCTGCTTTTGAAGATGGGGGCCGGCATCGACGGCATCGGCTCCAACGTGATGACCGTGCACGGTCGCGACAAGCTCGGCGGTGCCGAGCACCGGATCTGCGCCGACCACATCGAGGTCGCGAGCTTCATGGCGCTCGCCGCGGCGACGCGGGGCGAGCTGCGGATCCGGGACGCCGATCCGAACGACCTGATGATGATCCGACGTCAGTTCCAGCGGCTGGGTCTCACGTCCCACACCGACGGAGACGACGTGCTGGTTCCGCCGGAGCAGGTCCTTCAGGTGAGGGCGGACGTGGGGGACGCCACCCCAAAGATCGAGGACGGCCCGTGGCCTGCGTTCCCGGCCGACCTCACGTCGATCGCCCTCGCGCTCGCCACTCAGGCGGAGGGGCAGATCCTGATCTTCGAGAAAATGTTCGAGAACCGCTTGTTCTTCGTGGACAAGCTGGTGGCGATGGGCGCTCGGATCATCCTGTGCGATCCCCACCGGGCGATCGTCTACGGTCCGAGCCGTCTTCACGGCGAGCACGTGGAGAGCCCGGATATCCGGGCCGGGATGGCGATGCTCATCGCGGCGCTGGCAGCCGAGGGCACCTCGGAGATCGGCAACATCATCCAGATCGACCGCGGGTATGAGCGCATCGACCTGCGGCTGCGGGACCTGGGCGCGCGCATCGAGCGCGTCGGCGTCGAGCCCGTCCCCGCCTAGGCGGCGCTCGCTGCAAGAGCCCCACGTAGGCCCCTGGGTAAGGTGGCGCCGATGATCCACCGGATTCCCCCTGGAACCAGGGACGTCCTTCCCGCCGAGATGCGCGAGCTGCGGCGCCTTCAGGGTGCGCTGGCGGCCGTGTTCGAGAGATTCGGCTACGGCGAGGTCGCGACCCCGACGATCGAGTACGACGAGGTGCTGGCCCGCGGCGACGAGCGCGGGGCGCCGGTGGCGTACCGCTTCTTCGATGCCGACGGCGAGCTGCTCGCGATGCGCACCGACATGACGGTGCCGATCGCCCGCCTGGTGGCGACGCGCCTCGCCGGCGACGAGCCGCCGTTTCGCCTCTCCTACTTCGCCAACGCATACCGTGCGGTTCGGCCGCAGCGGGGGCAGATGCGCGAGTTCGCGCAGGCGGGCGTGGAGCTGGTGGGCGCGGATGCGCCGGAGGGAACGGCGGAGGTGATCGAGGTCTTGAGCGCCGCGCTCGACGCCGTTGGCTTGACGCGCGCGGTCATCGGGCTGGGCGACGCCGATCTGTACCGTCAGCTGCTCGGCGAGCTGGACGTGTCGGAGGATCGGCGCGAGCGCATCCTCGCCCTCCTCGCCGCGCACGACCTCGTCGGACTCGAGCGCGAGGTCGATGCGCTCGGGCTGAGCTCGAGCGAGCGCGAGACGCTCCTGCGCCTGCCGAATCTGCGCGGTGGCGCGGAGGTGCTCGACGAGGCAAGGGAGCTGGGCGGCGCGGCCGTCGAGCGTGCCACTCAGCGCCTGGCCGCGACCTACGAGGCACTGAGCCGACGGGGGGTGGCCGCGAGGATGAACCTCGACCTCGGCCTGCTCCGCGACCTGGGTTACTACACGGGCGCCATCCTCGAGGTTTACGACCCGGCGCTCGGCCACGTGCTTGGGGGCGGCGGCCGCTACGACGAGTTGGTGGGTCGTTTCGGGCGCCCGCTACCCGCGGCGGGGTTCGCCCTGTACCTGGAGCGTGTCCACATAGCTCAAGCCGAAGAGGAGCGGCTCGCGGAGGCGAGCAGGGAGCAGGGAGCAGGGAGCGTGCAGCCATGAGGCTCGGCGAGGTCTCCGGCAGCCGCGCGCGCGGCGATGGGGCGCTCAAGCTCGCCGTGCCTCGCGGTGCGCTCTTTGACGGAACGCTGGATCTGCTCGACCGGATCGGTGTCGACACTGGCTCCCTGCGGTCCGAATCCCGCTCGCTCGTGTTCAATACCCAGGGTCTCGTCCTGGTGACGATGAGGCCCTCCGACGTTCCCACCTACGTCGAGGCCGGAGCGGCCGACCTGGGCATCACTGGCAAGGACGTTCTGCTGGAGCAGCACGGCAGGGCGGTCTACGAGCTTCTGGACCTCAAGTACGGAGCGTGCCGGATGGTCCTGGCCGCGCGGCGTGAGGACGACAGCCTCCGCGAGGCGGAGCGCCGTCTTGGGGCGATGCGGATTGCAACCAAGTACCCCCGGGCAACCGAGCGCTACTTCCAGGAGTCGGGGCGCCGGGCCGAGGTGATCGAGGTCAAGGGGTCAGTGGAGCTTGCCCCGCTGGTGGGCCTCGCCGATGGAATCGTCGACCTCGTGGACACCGGCAGGACGCTGGCTGAGAATGAGCTCGAGGTGCGGGAGGAGATCACGACCTGCACGGCGCGGCTGGTGGCGAACCGAGTCGCGCACAAGCTCCGCGCGGCCGAGGTGGACGAGCTCGCCGACCGGATGCGGGAGGTGACTCCGTGAAGATCGAGCGCATCGAGTGGGATGGGTCCGGCGCCAGAGCTCTTGCGGACCGCGTTCGCTCGCTTGCTCCGCCCCAGGCGGAGGTCGCCGGTGCGGTCGCGGAGATCGTCGAAGCCGTCCGCAGCCGCGGCGACGAGGCGTTGCGCGAGATCGCCGAGCGCCTGGGGGAGGAGGCACCCGAGTCCTGGCGCGTGGATCCCGACGCGATCGCGGCCGCACCCGGTCTGCTCGACCCGGACGTCCGTGAGGCCATGCGCGTGGCGACCAAGAACATCGCCGCGGTGGCGCGAGCGGAACTGCAGGCCCTGCAGCGCCCGGCGGCCGTCGATCTGCCGGAGGGTCAGCGCGTCGAGGTTCGAGCCGATGCGGTATCCGCTGCCGGCATCTACGTGCCGGGGGGCAAGGCCCCGTACCCCTCTTCGGTCCTCATGTGCTGCGTTCCGGCGAGGGTGGCCGGGGTGGCCCGGGTCGCCGTCGCGAGCCCGGCCGGCGCCCGCGGCCGGCCAAGCGCCCAGGTGCTGGCGGCGTGCGCCGCCGCGGGGGTGGACGAGGTCTACGCGATCGGGGGCGCGCAGGCGATCGCTGCGCTCGCGTACGGTACGGAGACGATCGGCCGTGTGGATCTGATCGCCGGCCCCGGAAATCGCTACGTCGCCGAGGCCAAGCGCCTGGTCGCGGGTGCCGTGGGCATCGACGGCGTCGCAGGGCCGAGCGAGCTCATGGTGGTCGCCGACGGCACGTCGGCACCCGAGTGGATCGCGCTCGACCTGTGCGCCCAGGCCGAGCACAGCGCGGACGGTCTGCTGGTCGTGGCATCTCCCGATCTCGCGCTGCTGGATCGGCTCGAGGAGCTGGTCAACGATCTCGCCGCCGAGCGCCCGAGCGTCGAGCAGGCGCCGCTCGCGCTCGTGGCCACAACGGGGATCGAGGCTTCGCTGACCCTGGCGGACGCCGTCGCGCCCGAGCACTTGGAGCTCGCGTTCGAGGGTGCCGACGAGACCGCGGCCAGAGGGCGGGTCGCCGGATGCGTGTTCGTCGGCAGGGGTGGGGGCGCGGCGTTCGGGGACTACGTCGCCGGGTCGAACCACGTCCTGCCGACGGGCGGCGCCGCGCGGTTCGGCGGGCCGCTCGGCCCCGGCACCTTTCAGCGCCGGACCTCGGTGGTCAGCATGCCGCGGAGCGCGGCGGCGGCGCTCGCCCCATACGTCGACGCTCTGGCCCGTGCGGAGGGCTTTCCCGTGCACGGCGAGTCGGCGGCCGCCCGGGCCGGCGAGTGATCCGCAAAGATGGTTAGAGCTTAGTTTCCAGGGACTTTGAGCAATGGCACGCACCGCTGAGATCACCCGCAAGACCCGCGAGACGGAGATCGCGCTCGCCGTCGACCTCGACGGCGGCGAGGTCGAGACGGCGACCGGAATCGGCTTCTTTGACCACATACTGGAGTCGCTGGGACGCCATGGGCGCCTCGGCCTCCGGGTGAAGGCGAGCGGGGATCTCGAGACCGGGGCGCACCACACGGTCGAGGACGTCGGCATCGCTCTTGGCCAGGCGCTCGACCGCGCGCTGGGCGATCGGGTGGGCATCCGCCGCTTCGGATACGCGGCAATCCCCATGGACGAGGCGCTCGGCGTCTGCGCGATCGACGTGTCGGGCCGCTCGCTGTGCCTGTTCCGGTCCGATCTGCCGCTTTGGTCCATCGCCGGCTTCGACACGGATTTGACGGAGGAGTTCTTCCGCGCCGTCGCGACGAACGCCAAGCTCACGGCCCACGTCGAGACCCGCTACGGCACGAATGCCCACCACATGGTGGAGGCGTGCTTCAAGGCGTTCGCACGGGCGCTGCGCGAAGCGATGTCGATCGACCCGGACGAGAGCGGCGTCCCGAGCACGAAGGGGACGCTCACCTGACCCGTATCGCCGTTCTCGACTACGGGATGGGCAACCTGCGGTCCGTCCAGAAGGCGCTCGAGCGGGTCGGGGCGGAGGGCCTCATCACGAGCGAACCCTCGGCGGCGGAGGAGGCGGCCGGCTTGATCCTGCCGGGCGTGGGCGCGTTCCCGCGCGCGATGGCTCGAGTCCGCGAGCTGGGGCTCGACTCGCTCGTGGCGGGCCGGGTCGAGGCCGGGGTTCCCGTGCTGGGCATCTGCCTTGGCCTTCAGCTGCTGTTCGAGAGCTCCACCGAGCTCGGGGGCGCCACGGGCATCGGGGTTCTCCCGGGCGAGGTCAGCGATCTCGACGCCCCGGGTTTGAAGGTCCCGCACATGGGGTGGGAGCCCGTTCGGTGGGAGCGGGACTCGGAGCTCGTTGCGGGCCTCCCTTCGGGCACGCCCTTCTACTTTGTGCACTCGTTCGCCGTCAGGCCGGCCGAAAGCGACGACGTACTCGGGACGGCGGAGTGGGGGGAGCGATTCGCGTGCGCTGTCGCCCGGCCGCCCTTGTACGGCGTGCAGTTCCATCCCGAGAAGTCGAGCGCCGCGGGACTGCGGATCCTCGCCAACTTCGCCGAGATCTGCGCGTCGGTTCCAGCGTGATCCTCTACCCGGCAATCGACATCCGCGACGGGCACGCGGTACGGCTCACGCAGGGCGACTACGGACGCGAGACCGTGTACGACGACGATCCCGTCGACGCGGCGCGCCGCTGGCTGGACCAGGGAGCCCGTGCGCTCCATGTCGTGGACCTCGACGGCGCGCGCACGGGCGAGCCGCAAAACCTCGACCACGTGCGGCGCATCGCGGCGGAGGCGGAGGTGACCGTTCAGCTTGGCGGTGGCCTGCGCGACGGTGAGGCCGTGGCGGCAGCGCTCGACTCGGGAGCGGATCGCGTGGTGTTGGGCACCGCGGCGCTCGCCGAGCCGCAGCTCGTCGCCGCACTTGCGGATGAGCACGGCGAGCGGATCGTGGTCGGTGTCGACGCTCGCCACGGTCATGTGGCGGTGGAGGGCTGGGGACGCGAGACCGCGGCGACGCCGGCCCAGACCGTCGCCGACCTCGCGGCAAGAGGCGTTCGAACATTCGTGTTCACGCCCGTGGAGGTGGACGGCACCCTTGGCGGACCGGACCTCGAGGACCTCGAGGAGGTGTCGCAGGCGGCCGCGGAGGCGGGCGCCGGCCTCATCTACTCGGGCGGCGTGGGCTCGCTCGACGACCTGCGTGAGCTACGGACCCGGGAGCTCGAGCCCCTGGTCGGTGTCATCGTCGGCCGCGCGTTGTACGAGGAGCGGTTCACGGTGACGGAGGGGCAAGCAGTTCTCGACAGCTAACTTCCACACCATGAACGGCACATGCCAGTCGCCGAGCCGTACGGCTCGGCGCTAGGAACACCTGATGGCCGGAACCATCGCCAAGCTGGTCGCACGCGGCCGCACGATCCAATGGCTCGCGCTGTATGAGACCGCCAGGGTGATCTACACCCACGGCAAGCGCGTCTGGGGCAACCTGGAGCCCGCCGAGCGCGAGACCATCGGCAAGCTCGTGCGCAAGTCGAAGGGCCGGCGCTCGAACCTGACCCAGCCCGAGCGCGACCAGCTCTTGTCGCTCGTGAAGAAGGCCGCCACGGGATAGGTGGTGACTCAGTCGTGGCGCTGAAGCGAGTCATTCCCTGCCTCGATGTCGACGCCGGGCGCGTCGTCAAGGGGACGAACTTCGTCGGCATGCGCGACGCGGGCGATCCCGTCGAGCTCGCGGCGCGCTACGACGCCGAGGGCGCCGACGAGGTCATCTTCCTGGACATCACCGCCTCGCACGAGCGCCGCGACACGATCGTCCAGCTGGCCCGCCGCACGGCGGACAACGTCTTCATACCGTTCGTGATCGGTGGCGGCATCCGCTCCGTGGCCGACGCCCAAGCCGTGCTGGACGCCGGCGCTGACAAGGTGTCGATCAACTCGGCGGCCCTGGAGCGGCCGGAGCTGATCGGCGAGCTCGCGGAGGTGTTCGGCTCGCAATGTGTCGTGATCGCCATCGACGCAAAGCGCGCGAACGGCCGCTGGGACGTGTACACGCACGGCGGGCGCCATCCGGCCGAGGGCCGCGAGGCGGTCGCCTGGGCGCGGGAGGCGACCGAGCGCGGGGCGGGGGAGGTGCTTTTGACGAGCATGGATCGGGATGGCACCGCCCTGGGCTACGAGCTCGAGCTGACCCGTGCCGTGGCCGACGCGGTCAGCGTGCCGGTGATCGCGTCAGGAGGGGCCGGGGAGTTGCGCCACCTGTCGGAGGGCGTCTTGGAGGGAGGGGCCGACGCCGTGCTGTGCGCGTCGATCTTCCACTACGGCACCTACACCGTTCGCGAGGCCAAGGAGCACCTGCGCGATGCGGGCGTGCCGGTCCGGCTCGCCTGAGCCGGACGCGTGGGAGTCCAGCGTACGGGTCCTGCCGATCCCGCGTAATCCGCTGAGCGTTCCTGCGCTCCGACATGCCCGGGTCGAAACTTGCGAGTTCCGCCCGGGTGCCCGCCAGCCTGTGCAACCGGATACGGTCGAGGACTCAGATCGACGGGGCTCGGAAATCGGGCCCGTTACATCAACGACCCAGAGGAGGGGGAGATGATGATCAGCAAGCTACGGAGACGCATCAGCTCGGCTCATGTGATCGCGCTGGCCGCCCTGTTTGTGGCGCTCGGTGGGACTGCTTTCGCCGCGGCGAGGATCGGCACCAGCGACATCAAGAACGGCGCCGTCACGAAAGACAAAATTCACAAGAACGCCGTCAACAGCAAAAAGGTAAGCAAGAATTCCCTGAACGGCAAGGACATCGACGAGAAGACGCTGGGCACGGTGGCAAACGCTGGCCACGCTCTCAGCGCGGACAGAGCGACGATCGCGGCCACGGCGAGCAACGTGATGTCGGCCGTCGTCGGCAAGGGAGCCGAGGGCTGCACGCTCCTTCGCTCCACGCAACCTGGCACGAGCGCCAACATCGCCACCGGACACCCCGGGACTCCCAAGGCGAGTGGCTGCTCCGTGTCCTTCCCCAGGGACGTCACGCGGTGCACGTACGTCGCGGGGATCGGAGACCCAAGCGCCGGCGAAGCACCGGCCGGATTCACGACCACGGCGTCGGCGGTCGGAAACCCGAGGGCCGTCTTCGTGAGGACGAGGGACAAGCAGGGCGACTTTGATATCCGCCCGTTCCATCTGCAGGTGATCTGCTAACGCAGGCCACTGGGAGCCGGGTCGAAAGGGCCCGGCTCCCTCTTAGTATGCCTTTGCGTCGGTTGCTGCCCAGGAAGCGGCGCTAACCGCCCTTCTTGCCCTTCCCACCCTTGTGGCCCTTGCCGCCCTCGCCCGGTTTCTTCGGCTTGAACGCCCGGATCGTCGAGTAGCCGGTCAGATAGATCGCCTGCCCATCTGAGATCACCGGGTTGTACTCGCCCTGTTCGCTGTAGAAGACCCTGTTGCCCTTGTTCACGGCGTAGCCGTAGGTGCCGATATTGGGCCCGATCACGGAGACGTAGACGGTGCTGTCGACCACGCTGGAGGACCCAAGGATGTTCCCGTTCATGGGGTGTTCCCACCGGATATCACCGGTCTTCGCGTCCAGGGCGTAGAAGCGTTTGTCCTGCGAGCCGATGTAGACGGAAGGGGGTGAGTGGGGCGTGTCCGCGACGGCCGGAGACGAATAGACCTCCGCGCCCGTGGACTGGCTCCACGCGAGA
>DATFON010000213.1:0-4150 GCA_035265465.1 Solirubrobacterales bacterium
GAAGTCCACGTAGGAGTGGCCGTCGACATCCGTGAAGCGCGCCCCCGACGCCTCGGCGACGAAGACGGGAAACGCGCCCGCCCACTCCGTCATCCACGGCATCGGCACCCCGGCCAGAAGCGACTGCCGCCCCTGCTCGAACAGCTCGCGCGAGCGCGGGTGCTGCGCGACGAAGCGCTCCTCCTCGGCGCGAAGGAGCTCACCGAGGCGCGGGCGATCGACCTCCCGGGCCATGTCGCCGGCTACTCGCTCACTCCTGCGGCTGCGAGCGCATCCGCCTTGTTGACGAGCATGTCCAACCGGGTGAGCCTCGCGTCGCGCAGCGTGTGGACGAACCAGAAATCGGCCTCGATCGGCGCCCCGCTCCGGGCCCCGACGGCAGTCTGGTGAACGCGAACCACGACCTGTAGACGACCACGTCGGGGTCCATGTCCCCCTTGGATCACGTCGAGGTCGCCCCGCAGGTAGGCCTCATAGCCGCGGCGGACGATCTCCACGTTCTCCTCGGACACTTGCGCCAGCATATGCGCCATGGCACGACTCGCCGACGAGGACTACTGCTACCTGACGACCACGGGCCGCGTAAGCGGGGAGCCGCGTGAGATCGAGATCTGGTTCGGGCTGGATGGCTCGACGCTCTACATGCTGTCGGGCGGGCGCGATCGCTCCGACTGGGTCAAGAACCTGATCCGCGAGCCGCGCGTCAGCGTTCGGATCGCCGAGCGGACCTTCGACGGCCGCGCCCGGGTGGTGAGCGATCCAACCGAGGACGCCCGCGCGCGCGACCTGCTTTTCGGCAAGTACGCCGGTGGCTATAGCGGCGACCTCTCGAACTGGCGCGAGACGGCGTTACCGATCGCGGTCGACCTCTAGCTCCTACTCCCGTAGGCGGGCAGCTTCGAGCGCACCGTCGCGGTTCGTGAAGCCCTCAACGCGAACGATCTTCCCGTCGCGAAGGGTGAAGAGCGACGACCACAGCTCGTCGAGCCGAAGCTCCTGCGTACGCGCGGTCATCCGCATGATCATGGCCACCTGGTCGCCGCAATCGACGAAATCGACGGGTTTCAAGGCGTACTCGTCCCAAGCCGAAAGAAAGTCGGTCCAGAAGCGGCGAACGCCTGCGTATCCCGTGTAGCTGCTGGTAGCGAGAAGGGATTGCGGCACCGGGACCCATTCGATCTCTGGATCGAAGTACTCGCTGAGCGCAGCGTCGCTGAGGTGATGTTCCACGTCGGCAGCCGCAACGCTTCCGCCGAATTCAGCGGCCAGCCCGGCGGCGCGACGGACGGCGTCTACGTTCTCTTGTGACATCGCCCGTTCAGTATCTCGCTCGTGTCACCCTTCGCGCCTATGGAGATCGAGAAGACGATCGTGATCGGGCGCCCCGTCGAGGAGGTCTGGGCCTTCATCGCCGATGCGCGAAACGATCCCCGGTGGTGCAAGAAGGTCGAATCGGTCGACCAGGTGTCGGGCGACGAGCCCGGGCCGCAGGCTCGTTACCGCGTGCTCCACCGCCCGATCCCGCTGAAGAAGCCCAAGGAGCTCGCCGTGACCGTCGACGAGTACAGCCCGCCGAGCCGCCTGCGCCTGCGCGAGGAGGACGACGACGGCGTCTTCAACGTCACCTACGAGCTCGAGCCGCTTGCGGACGGAACGCGACTCACCCAGCACGACCGGATCGAGTGGAAGATCCCGCGGTTCCAGTATCCGATTGCGCGCCGGATGGTCAGCCGCGACATCGCGAACCAGCTCTCGGCGCTCAAGCGCCGGCTGGAAGCCGATCGGTGAAGCCCGCTCCCTGGGATAGGGTCGCGGCGTGACCCGGGTTCTTGGAGTGGTCTCGGTGGTGGCAATTGCGATCGCGCTTACGGCCGGCAGCGCGTCGGCGATTCCGATCCCGTCGTCCGGTCCCGCTCCCTCCCTGCCGGCCTTCCAGGGCCACGCCTCCAAGGCGAAGCCCGCCCGGCACGCCACGCACCCGCCGGAGAATCCGTTTCTCGCCCCTGACCCGAACAGCAACATCCACAACGACACGTGGATGACCGACGCCTACCGGCGGCCGGGGCCGCTGGGGAGCTCGCTCGAGGCGACCTCGGAGGCCAAGCCGCCCTCGCTCTGCGGCTCGATGGCATTTGACTCGCGGGGGCGCATCGTGACGGTGTGCCCCTCGACGGTCGCGCCCCCTCAGGCCCGCATCATCGATGCCGACACGCTGGCAACGGTCGACAGCTACGACCTCCCGAACGCCCCCAACCCGCCGGGTACCAAGCCGTACCAGAACTTCACCGGTGGCGGCTACTTCTTCCTTGACGAACGCGACCGGCTTTGGGTCCCCACGAAGACCGACCACATCTTCGTGCTGCGGGAATCCGTCGACGGCTCCCGGCTCGTCAAGGCGCGTGACTTCGACCTGACGGGGGTACTGGACGAAGCGACCGAGCGGATTACGTCCGCGTTGCCGGACTTCGCTGGGCGGATCTGGTTCGTCTCGAAGAAGAACGGCAAGGTCGGGACGATCGAGACGGCGACCGGGCAGGTGCGCGTGACGGAGCTGGGCGAGGAGATCGAGAACTCCTTCGCGGTCGGCGAGCACGCAGTCTTCATCGTCTCCGACAAGCGGATGTATCGGTTCGAGGCGAACAAGAAGGGTGCGCCGCGCATCGCCTGGCGGTCCCGGTATCGGAACTCTGGAATCGTCAAGCCGAGCCAGGTCGATGCCGGATCAGGCACGACTCCGACGCTGTTGAACGGCGGGTACGTCGCGATCACCGACAACGCGAATCGCATGAACGTCGTCGTGTACCGCACCAAGGACGACCTGCGCCCGGGCAAGCACCGGGTCGTGTGCGAGGTCCCGGTGTTCAAGCGTGGCGCGAGCGCGACGGAGAACTCGCTGATCGCCGCCGGGCGGTCGCTCGTGGTCGAGAACAACTACGGCTACCAGGACCCCTTTGGGCCCAACTCCGGCGCCGTGACCCAGCCCGGTTTCGCGCGCGTGCACATCGATCGCGACGGCGAGGGCTGCAGCAAGGTCTGGACCAACCACGAGGTCCGCTCGCCGACCGTCGTACCGAAGCTCTCGACGAAGACGGGACTCGTGTACACGTACTCACGCCCGCCCGACCCCAGCGGCTCGCAGGGCTACTACTGGACCGCGATCAACTTCCATACCGGCAAGACGGTCTGGCAGCGATACGCGGGCTCGGGTCTGGTCTACAACAACAACTACGCCGGAATCGCGCTGGGGCCGGACGGGACCGCATATCTGGGCGTGATCGGCGGGATCCTCGCGCTGCGCGACGGCAGCTAGGGAAAACGCTCGATCAATTGGGCGGCGGGTGCGAGCTGACCAGGCCACGCAGGCGGCAGGACCGGTAGCCGACTACTCCTCGGCCATGAACAGCTCGAAGAACGGCGAGAACGTCCCGATCAAAGCCAGCGCGATCAAGACCGCCGCCACGATCGTGACCGTCCGAAGATTCACGTCCCGGTTCCTGAGCGCGATCCCTAGTCCGAGCCAGCTCCCGAGGAAGGCGACCACGGCCCAGATCGTCTTTCCCCCCAGTGGCCCCACGCGCTCCGAGTAGGCGAGCGAATCGGCGAAGCTGACGCTGGCCTCGGCGATGACCACGAGGATGGCCAGGACGAGCGACCCGATCCCCGCCGCGAGCACGGCCGCGGCAACCGGACCATTTGGGCGCACGGGCGCAATGCCGATTTCCTCACGGGGCGCTTCGGCGCCGGTGGCTCGTTGTGGGCGGGCTTCCATCGTGCCGTCGCCTAGGTAACGGGGGCCTTCTTCGTGATCAATGCGCCGAGCACCCCGGCGATCACCGCGCAGAGGAAGGCGCCGATGAACAGGCCCATCGCCAGGCGGCGGGCGAAATTGTTCCTGATCAGGTCGGCCTTGTAGTAGAGGACGATGAAGGCCGCCGCGGTCGCCAGCATCGGCGCGATCCAGGCGATGTGCTCCTTCCACTCCATCGCGAACTCGTGCCAATCCTTGGTATCCGGGTTCGCGAGCAGCTCCGACTTGGGGCTGCTCGGGACGTCCTCTCGGTACCACGGGTACACGATCCACGTGCCGGCGATCACCGTAAGCCAGAGGATCGCGGCCATCGCCGTCGTGCCGATGCTGAGTCGCCGGATC
>DATFON010000214.1:0-4142 GCA_035265465.1 Solirubrobacterales bacterium
TCGCGGACGAGCAGCATGTGGGTGAGGTTGCTGCAGGCCGCGGCGAGGCTCTCCAGGTTCTCGATCGCCTCCTGGCGGACGTTGTGATTCGAGGAGCGCAGCCCCGGGCCGACCACAGCCTCGAGCAGGACCGCCTGCCGATCGGCGCTGCTGCGCACCACCTTCAGGTTGCGCCCGCCCACCCCGAACCGGGCGAGCTCGGAGGCGGCCTTGACGATCTCGCGGTCGGTGTCGTCATAGAGCTTCGTGCCCTCGATCTTCGTGGGCTGCACGAGCCGCCACTCCTCGAGGTCCCTGATCAGATCCGGCGCCACGCCGGTCTCGTCCACCAGCTCCTCGAGCGTCAGGCGAGAGCCCTTGCCCGCCTCCACGCTCGCCGCCCGGCGAAGCGAGGCCCCCTCGCCGCGCTCCTTGCGGGCACCGGTCGCGAGCTCCTGTCGGATCACCCGCAGCGGCAGGAACTCGTCGCGCTGCATGCGCAGGATCGCGCGCAGGCGCTCCACGTCCGCCTGGCTGTACAGGCGATAGCCCCCCGGCGTTCGGCGCGGCGCCAGGAGCTTCTGATCCTCGAGGTACCGGATCTTGGAGATCGAGATGTCGTCGAACTCCTGGCCGAGAATCTTGGCCACGGCCCCGATCGTCAGTGCCTTGCGAGGCCGCGAAGTCGACTCGTTGGACGGGGGCCGGCGCTCCGCGTCCGTGCGGCCCTTGACCCTCTCATCTGCAGTCGCGATCGCCAACTCAGCGCTCCAGGTAGCTCAGCTTGTACTTGCCGATCTGGATCTCGTCGCCGTCATCGAGCCGGTGCGACTCGATCCGGCGCCGGTTCACGTAAGTCCCGTTCAGCGAGCCCAGGTCGTCGATGTAAAGGCCGTCCTGGCGCCGGACGACGAGAGCGTGGTTTCGGGACACGGTCACGTCGTCCAGGAACACTGCCGCGTCGGGCGTGCGGCCGATGCTCATGCGGTCGCTGTCGACCGCGAAGCTCTCTCCGGCGCGTCCGCCGCCGGACCGGATGACGAAGGCCGCGCCCGCCTTGTCGACCTCCTCCTCGACGTCGACCGGCTCGTACTCGCCGGTCTCGCCGACCTTGTAGGCCATCGTCGACGCGTCCTCGCCCTCGGCGCGGGCCAGGTAGGCCCCGCACTTCTGGCAGTAGTTGGCGCCCTCGGGATTTACGAACCCGCACTCCGGGCAGTGCAACGCCAAAGCTAGGCCTCCTCTTCCTGCGGATGCGAAACCCTGCCCGCGAGGATGTCGGTGAGCTGCTGCACGTCCTCGCCGGTGATCAGCTCGTCGCCCGCCTCGCGCTTGGCGCGGAGGCGGTTCACGAGCTCCGCGCGAAGGATGTCGATCTTGCCGTGCAGAAGCCGCCGGCGATACGAGACCTCGCGCTCCTCATCCGTGAGCTGGTCGATCAGTTCCTTGAGCTCCTTGTCGCTCATGGAGCTCACGTCCGGGAAGGTGTCCTCCAATTCGCGCTCCCTCTCTCGTCGTTGGCCCGCTCGCCGATTATAGGCGCGTCGGGCAAAGGTCAAGTTGAGGTTGAGCCCATGCAGGAATATTTCCGTGAGCGTGAGCTCAGCGACGCAGCGCCGCCAGGCCCGTGCGCGCGTACAGCAGGCTCGCCAGCAGCGACCCGACCAGGCCGGCGAAGAACATCGCGGGCGCGATCCACGCGGCGGTCACCAGCGCCAGGAAGATGCCGCCCATGGTGAGCCACACCGACCAGCGGCCGACCCAGTTGATCTCCAGGTCCAGACCGCGGCGAAGCCCCATCTGGGCGACCACCAGGGTCAAGAGCTCGCGAACCGCGAGCACCGCGAGCGCCCAGCGCGGCAGCAGCTCGAACTTCCAGCAGACGGCCACGCCGGCCAGCACGGTGAGCCGGTCCACCAGCGGGTCCAGCAGGGCTCCCATCCGGCTGTATTGGCCCGTCGCGCGGGCCAGAAAGCCGTCCAGGTAGTCGCTCGCGGCGATGGCCAGGTAGAGAATCGCCGCCGGCGCCGTGCGACCGTCGCCGGAGCCAAGCGCGAGATAGAGGAAGACCGGGATCCCGGCCAGGCGCGCGTACCCCACCAGATTGGGGATCGTCAGCGGCCGAAGCGGCTGCCCACGTCGCGTGACCGAGGGCTTGGGTCCCGAGCGGTCGAGGCCGAAGAGCCGGCGCTTGCTGGTGGGGCGCGTCACTCGATACCGGCGAGGAGCTCGGCGGCGCGGCCCGCCGCCTCGGCCACGGGCAGGCGCTCGTCCGCCGCGCTATGCCGAATCTGAGCCTCGACCACACCGTCCGCGAGCCCGCGCCTGCCGACCACCAGCCGCAGCGGGCAGCCCAGGAGCTCCGCGTCGGTCAGCTTTTCGCCGGGACCGGCATCGCGATCGTCGTACACCGCCGCGAGCCCTGCATCGGCAAGCTCCGCGTACAGGCGTTCGGCCGCGTCCGCGACCTCGTCGCCGGACTTCCCGAGCCCCACGAGGTGGACGTCCCACGGAGCGATCGAGCGCGGCCACACGATCCCGCGCTCGTCGGCGCGCTGCTCGATTGCCGCGGCCACCGTGCGTGCCGGCCCGATCCCGTAGCTGCCCATGACGATCGGGCGCTCCTTCCCGCCCTCGTCCAGGTAGTTGGCGCCCAGCGGCTCCGAGTAGCGCGTGCCCAGCTTGAAGATCTGGCCCACTTCGATCGCCGGCTCGATCTCGATCGGATGACCGCCGGGTGCCAGGTCACCGGGCTCGACGGAGCGGACGTCCATCTCCTCGAACGGGAAGTCCCGCCCCGGCGCGACGCCGATCAGGTGTACGTCCGCCTTGTTGGAGCCGCACACGTAGCCCTCGCCGGCGATGGCTGCGTCCTTGATCACCGGCAGATCGGCGCCGACCGGGCCGATGAAGCCCGCGGGGCCCAGCCGCTCGGCGATCTCCTCCGGGTGGGCGGGACGGAAGTCCGCGCCCAGCGCGTTTCGCAGCTTGATCTCGTTCAGGCGATGATCGCCGCGTACGAGCACGATCATCATGCGATCGTCGCCCACGATCACGGGCAGCGCCTTCAGCAGGGCGCCTGCCGGGACGCCGAGCGTGCCCGAGACCTCGTCCACCGTCGTCAGGCCTGGCGTGGGCACCTCGCGGGGCTCGTCCAGCGGCGGCGGCAGCTCGATCGGCTGTGGCTCCGCGGACGCAACCTCGACATTGGCCGCGTACCCGGGTGCCAGCGCCACGTCGTTCTCGCCCGCGGCGCTGGGCGCCAGGTATTCGTGCGCCCCCGAGCCGCCCATCATGCCTACGTCCGCCTCCACCCGATATGTGCGCAGGCCGCACCGCTCGAAGATCCGGTCGTAGGCCTTGATGTGGAGCTCGTAGGAGCGGTCCAGGCCGTCCATGTCGCGGTCGAAGGAATACGAGTCCTTCATCGTGAACTCCCGGGTGCGCAGCACGCCGGCGCGCGGGCGCGGCTCGTCGCGCTCCTTCGTCTGCACGTGGTACAGGATCTTCGGGAGCTCGCGGTATGAGCGCACCTCCCGGGCGACGTGGAAGGTGACGTTCTCCTCGTGGGTTATCGCCAGGGCGAGGTCGGCGTTCTTACGGTCCTTGAGCTTGAACAGCTCGTCGATGTCGTAGCGCCCGGTTCGCCGCCAGATCTCGGCCGGCTGCAGCACGGGCATCAGCATCTCCTGGCCGCCGATCGCGTCGATCTCCTCGCGGATGATCGCCTCGACCCGCTTCACGACGCGGTAGCCGGCGGGCAGGAACGTCCACATGCCGGTCCCGAGCTGGCGAATGAGCCCGGCGCGGACCATCAGCTTGTGCGAGAGCGCTTCGGCGTCCGCAGGGTCCTCACGCAGCGTCGGTAGGAAATAGCTGGAAAGCCGGCTCACCGCGCCGCCAGCCTAGTGGAAGGTGACCGCTACGCTCGGGTGAAGCGGCGGCCGGAGACCGGTGATGCGTCCTCGTCCAATGCCGGCCGCGCGCTCCGCTTCGCGTCCGCCGCGGCCGGGTCCGCCTCGGGACGCCGCCCAACCGGCTTCAGGAATGGCTCGGCCGTCACGTCGACACCCTTCTCCTTCGCGGCTGCCGCCTCCATCTGGGCGATGCGCTCGGGCGTGAGCTCGTCGGCGTTCTCGTCCTCGATCCGCTGCAGCCACTCC
>DATFON010000215.1:0-5401 GCA_035265465.1 Solirubrobacterales bacterium
CCGGAGATCGTGTACGAGGCGGGGATGACGGCGCTGCCGGTCGACTTTCGCTCCTGCCGGGGAACGGCGTGCGGCAATGGGCCGGACTCGGGCCCCGTGTGGCGCTCCGACACCGGCGAGCCGGCCGTGGCGTTCGTCCACGTCGTCGACTGTCGCACGGAGCTGGCGCGCACCGAGAGCACCGCAAGCCGCTATGCGTGCGAGGGCGATCGGGCCGGAAACCTCTATGTCCAGTACTGGCTCTACTACGAGGACTCCACCTGGCTCGGGGGTGTGGTGTCGGGCGGGGTTCAGCATCACGAGGACGACTGGGAGGGCGTGCAGGTCCGGATCGCGCCGGACGGCGTCGAGAGCCGGGCCACGTCGCACCATGGCTACAACTACGACGGCGGGCCGATGAGCTGGCCGTCAGACACCGGTCTGGCCCATCGCTCGGCCTGGGATCGCAGCACCGGCACGCTCTTCGTCTCCGGCGGCAGCCATGCCGGGCACGTCCACGAGAACCGTCACCTGTCGATCAGGCGGATCGGGCACGCGGGCGCCGCGGTGGGCATTGACGCATACGCCCTGGCCCGCGACGAGCGCCCGCCGGCGAAGCTCCCGCGGCGTCTCACCGTTCCCCCGAAGCGCTCCCGATGGACGCCGGCCTCTCGTCTGACCCTAATCCCGATCGAGAGCCTGGCCTCTCGTGCGCTCGACAAGCGGTTCGCGATCACCCCGCCGTGGGAGAAGCCGGTGTACCGCGACCCGGAGGATCAGGGCACGTAGTGGACCGAGCATCGGGCCCGGACAGCACTACCCGGGGCAGGTAGGCCCATGGCCGAGACCGAGAGTCGATCTGTTCGGCTATTGGCCGAATAAATCGACGCTCGACGGGGAATGGGGCGCGCCTCTACTTCCGCGGCGAGCCGCCGCCGCACGTCGCCGACTGGCTCCGCGAGCTGCGGGTCGCCTGACGGCCCCCTCGGGCGCTAAACGATCTCGCGCAGCTCGCCCGTCTTCACGTCGTAGACAAAGCCCCTGATGCTGTCCTTGTTCGGGATGAACGGGCTCTCGCGGAGGCGGGCGATCGAGTCTCGGACGCTCTGCTCGACGTCGGAGAAGGTTTCCGCGGACCACTGGGGCCGCTCACCGGACGCCTCCTCGAGCCGTTCGGCGAACTCCTCGTCGGTGAAGGCCGACATGCCGCAGTCGGTGTGGTGGAGCAGGATGATCTCCTCGGTGCCGAGCCGATGCTGGGAGATCGCGAGCGAGCGGATGGCGTCGTCGGTGACCACACCTCCGGCGTTGCGGAGGATGTGCGCCTCGCCCTCGTTCAGGCCCAGCACCCGCGTCGGGATGAGGCGCGCATCCATGCAGGCCAGCACCGCGACCCGCTTGGAGGGGGCCATGGCGAGATCCGGCTTCTCGAACGCCTCCGCATAGGAGCGCGCGTTCTCCAGCAGCCGATCGGTCTCGCTCATCGCGGCGCCATCCTGAGCGCGCCGTCGAGGCGAATCGTCTCCCCGTTCAGCATCCGGTTCTCGACGATGTGGCAGGCCAGCGTGGCGTATTCCTCCGGCAGGCCCAGGCGGCTGGGGAACGGGATCTGGGCACCCAGCTCGGCGCGCGCCTCCTCGGGGAGGGCGGCGAGCAGCGGGGTATCGAACAAGCCCGGGGCGATCGTCATCACCCGCACGCCCCGGCTCGCCAGGTCCCGGGCCGCAGGGAGCGTGAGGCTGACGATGCCGCCCTTGGACGCCGCATAGGCGACCTGCCCGATCTGGCCGTCGAACGCCGCGATCGACGCCGTATTCACGCAGACGCCCCGCTCCGCACCGGAGTCCGGCTCGTTGTCCACCATCGCCGCGGCGGCGAGGCGCAGCACGTTGAACGTGCCGATCAGGTTGACCTTGATCACGTTGTGGAAGATCTCCAGGTCGTGCGGGCCCTGCTTTCCAGCGGTCCGCTGGGCCCAGCCGATCCCGGCACAGCACACCGAGATTCGAAGGCCGCCCTCGGCGCCCGCGGCGGCATCCACGGCCACCCGCACGGCCTCGGGCTCCATGACGTTGGCCTCGACGAAGGTCGCGCGCTCACCCAGCTCCTCCGCCAGCGCCCCACCCTTCTCCGGGTTGAGGTCGCAGATGACGACCGACGCGCCGGCGGCGTGCAGGGCGCGCGCGGTCGCGGCCCCGAGGCCGGAAGCCCCGCCCGCCACCAGAGCGCTCGCACCCTCGATCCGCACGGCGCGGCAGCATATGACCTCGCGCCGCGTCCGGCACCCCGCATGGGAGCCGGGGCCGACTCGGTAGCCTGCCTGTATCTCGGCGGCGGTACAGCTCAGCACCAGGGACGAGATCGCACAGCGGTTGGAGGAGGGGCGGCGACGCACCCTCCAGCTGCTGGCGCCGCTGTCCGACGAGCAGCTCAACCGCGTCTACTCGCCGATCCTGAGCCCGCTGGCGTGGGACCTGGGCCACATCGCGAACTTCGAGGAGCTCTGGCTGGTGCAGACGGTCGGCGACTTGGAGCCGCTCCACGGCGAGCTCGGCCGCCTGTACGACGCGATCGAGAATCCGCGCGCCATCAGAAACGAGCTGCCGATCCTGCGTGGCGCCGAGCTGCGTGCCTACCTGGAGGACGTGCGCGGGCGCACGCTCGAGGTGCTCGAGGAGGTGGACCTCGAATCGGGCGAGGACCCGCTGCTCGCCGGAGGGTTCGTCTACGAGCTCCTGATCGCCCACGAGCACCAGCACACGGAGACGATGCTCCAGCTCATCCAGATGATCGACGGCTACGAGCCGGTCGAATCGAACGCGACGCCGGAGCCCAACGGGGTTGTCGATGGTCCCGAGATGGTCCTCGTCGATGGCGGGCCGGCGGAGATCGGAGCCGGGCCGGAGGGTTTCGCCTACGACAACGAGCGGCCGCGCCACATGGTGGAGCTCGATCCGTTCTGGATCGACCGGGCGCCGGTCACGAATGGCGACTACGCCGAGTTCGTCCGGGAGACCCGAACCGATCCGCCCATGTACTGGGAGCCCGACGGCGACGGCTGGTGGGTGCGTACGGCCATGGGGCGCCGTGACGCGGTCGATCCCGCCGAGCCAGTCGTCCACGTGTCGTGGCACGAGGCCGATGCGTTCGCCCGCTGGGCGGGTAAGAGACTCCCGACGGAGCAGGAATGGGAGGCCGCCGCACGGGGCGCCGACGTGGACCGAGCCAACCTCGATCAGCTCTCCTTCGGCTGCGCCCGGGTCGGGGCGTTCGCCGATGCTCCCTCGGATTGCGGCGCGCTCCACATGCTCGGCGACGTCTGGGAGTGGACCTCCTCCGACTTCCTCGCCTATCCGGGCTTTCAGGCCTTTCCCTATCCCGAGTACTCGGAGGCGTTCTTCGGCGACACCTACAAGGTGCTTCGGGGTGGTGCCTGGGCGACCCGCCGCAACGTCGCCAGAGCGACGTTCCGCAACTGGGATCTCCCCCAGAGGCGCCAGATCTTCGCTGGGCTGCGCTGCGCAAAGGACGCCAATTGAAAGGCGCCGAGACCCCTCAGATCACGATCGACGTGCATCTGCCTCCCGGCGGGCCCCTGTCGGGGATGGCGGCCGATGTCCGTGCCGGTCTCACGAAGCCGTTCAAGGAGCTCTCACCCCGCTACTTCTACGACGGGCGCGGCTCCGAGCTCTTCGAGCGGATCACGGAGCTCCCCGAGTACTACCCGACCCGATGCGAGCGCCAGATCCTCGAGCTCCACGCGCCCGAGATCTGCGCCGCGGCCGGGGATCCCGCGACGCTGATCGAGCTGGGCTCCGGGTCCGCCGCGAAGACCCGCGTGCTTCTCGACGCGATGCACGACGCCGGATGCCTCAACGCGTACGCGCCGGTGGACATCTCCGAGCAGATCACGCGCGATACCGCCGAGGCCGTCGCGGGAGAGTACGAGATCGCCGTGCACGGCCTGGTGTGTGACTTCGAGCGCGACCTGGAGCGCATCCCGCTGAGCGGCCCGCGGGTGATCGCCCTGCTCGGCGGGACGATCGGAAACTTCGAGCCGGCCCAGCGCGCGAGCTTCCTGTCGCGGGTCGCGAACCTCCTTGGCGATGAGGACCACTTCCTGCTCGGCACCGACCTGGTGAAGGACCGGGCGCGGCTCGAGGCCGCCTACAACGACTCGGCGGGCGTGACGGCCGAGTTCAACAAGAACGTGCTGGCGGTGCTCAACGAGCGCCTGGGCTGCGACTTCGACCTCGACGCGTTCGAGCACGTCGCGTTCTGGGACGAGGAGAACCTATGGATGGACATCCGCCTGCGCTCGCTGGCACGGCAGGTCATCGACATCTCGGCACTCGGCCTCCACGTCGCCTTCGATCGCGGCGAGGAGATGCGCACCGAGATCTCGACCAAGTTCGCCCGCGAGGGCCTCGCCGGGATCTACGCCGAGTCGGGCCTGCAGATGGTCGGCTGGTGGACCGACCCCGAGGGCCTTTTCGCGCTCTCCCTAGCCCGTCGGGGCTGAGGCCCCTAGCGCCTCGATCAGCTCGCCCATCCGGTCGGGCATCGTGATCGGCGTGAGGATGGGCAGGGTGATGCCCCCGTTGACGAAGGCCCCGAGGCGCTCGCGCATCTCCTCCGGCGTACCGAAGATGAAGGTGTCCTCGATGACGTCCCACGGCGCAGCGGCGAGCGCGGCCTCGCGGTCCTTGGCGTTCCACGCCGTGACCATCTCGTCGATGCGCTCGCCGTAGCCGAGCCACCGAAAGAAGGCCTCGTACACCGGAACGGTTGCGTAGGAGGCGAACATGAACCGCGCGAGCGGCTCCACCTCACCGCGCTCGCCTGGGATGCAGAAGAAGCGACACAGGAGCTCAAATCCCTCGGGGGCGCCCTCGAGCTGCTCGCTTACACGCGGGAGCCCGGCCAGCGGCAGGAAGTTGGTGAAAGCCCCGGCGGCGCGCTCGACCGCGAGCCGCAGCATCTTGCCCCGAAGGGCGGCGAGGACGATCGGGGGCGGCTCGGCCGGCGGCTGTTCGAGCTTGAAGCCAGTCGCCGTCCGCTCGCCGGCGAACGCAGCGTCGAGGAAGTCGACGGTCTCCGCGATCCGCGTCAGCGGACGCTCGAATGGCATGCGATTCCAGCCCTCCACGATTCGATCCGACGAGGCGCCGATCCCCAGCGCGAAGCGCCCGCCGCTCAGGTCGGCGAGGGCGGCCGCCTGCTGGGCGAGCAGTGCCGGACCGCGGGTGAACACGCCCACCACGCCGGTGCCGAGGCGCATGCGCTCGGTCCAGGTGGCGCCCGCGGCGAGCGGGGTGAAGCCGTCGGGACCGTTGGTCTCCCCGCTCCAGAGGTCGGTGTAGCCGGCCGCTTCCGCGCGCCGGACCAGGTCTGCGTGCTCGCGCAGCGGCAGGTTGGGGAG
>DATFON010000216.1:0-7460 GCA_035265465.1 Solirubrobacterales bacterium
CGCCCACGACGCGGTGCCGACGATCACCGACCTCGAGCGGACGATCCGCCGCCCCGGCCGCCAAAACGACCTCGTCGAGCTGACCCGCGACGCGGTGCCGCTGGCGAAGGCGGCGATCGGCTCCGGCTCGCCGGAGTGCGGGTCCGACCCGAACACCGACTACGAGCGGGCCGCCGACTCGGACTTCACCCAGGGCGCCTTCGGCGAGACGGTCTGCTCGCTTCGAAACGGGCTCCCCAACCTCGCCTTCTTCCGCTCCTACACCCCCGAGCTCGTCGCCTGGTTCAACGATTTCGGCACCTCCGGGATCCAGGATGCAAACGGGGGCATCGGGCGGATCTCGACGACCTTCAACGCCTTCAGCGCCAGCCTCGACTTCGCCGATCCCCTGTCGCCGATCGTCGAGCTCGCCGGGATCGGCGGCACCGGAAAGAACGCCCGCTGCCCGGGCACCAACGAGCGCAACCCCGGCGACGGCTCGACCCCGTTCACCGACAACGGCACGCTCGCCTGCGATCCGTCGCAGGTGCCGCTGGGGCCATGAGAAGAATCATCCTCCTGACAGCCCTGCTCGCCACGCTCGCCGCCTGGGTCACGTCCATGGCGGGCGCGTCGGATTCGCGCACGTACCACATCCAGATGTACAACGCGTTCGGCATCGTCAACGGGTCGAACGTGCGGATCGCGGGGGTCGACACCGGCACGGTGACGGACCTGGGAATCACCCCGGAGAAGCGCGCCGACCTGACGGTCGAGACGTCCGGCCCGCTGGGCGTGCTGGGCAAGGACACCCGCTGCGCCTCCCAGCCGCAGTCGCTGATCGCGGAGTACTTCATCACCTGCAACCCGAAGGGCCCGGCGCTTGAGGACGGCGGCACCATCCCGCCGAGCCACGTCACGGAAACCGTTCAGCCCGACCTGGTCCAGAACACGCTGCGCGAGTCCTACAAGGATCGCCTCGCGCTCCTGATCAACGAGTTCGGAACGGCGCTCGCGGGCAATCCCGAGGACCTGAACGAGGCGATCCGTCTGGGGTCGCCCGCGCTGCGAAAGCTCAAGGCCGCCCTCCACATAGTCGCGTCGGAGAACCGCACGATTCGCGACCTGAACGCCAACTCCGACACGATCATCACCCAGCTCGCCAACCGCCGCTCCGACGTCATCAGCTTCATCCAGCACGCGCGCGACACCGCGGCGATCTCGGCATCGCGGCGAGCGGACCTGTCGACCGACTTCAATCGGCTCGACGATTTCCTGGCCCAGCTGAAGCCGACGCTGGCCAAGCTGGGCACCCTCGCCGACCAACAGCAGCCGCTGCTGACCAATCTCAGGCTCGCGGCCCCGGGGCTGAACGCGCTGGCGTTGAAGCTGCCGGGATTCAACAAGGCCACGAACCGGTCGCTCACGAGCCTCGGGAAGGCCGCCGTGCCCGGAAGGAAGGCACTGCTGCAGGGCAAGGACGAAATCCAGGCGCTGGCCAAGTCGGGCCGCAACGCCTACCCGGCATCGAACACGCTCGACAAGTTCCTGCTCGACCTCGACACCCCCAAGCGAACCGTCGAGATTGACCAGCGCGCCGCGCGGTCCTGCAACAACAAGTCGGCTGCCTGCTGGTCGACCGGCCGCAAGGCGCCCACCGGCTACACCGGTCTCGAAGGGCTGCTCAACTACGCCTACTACCAGGCGGGTGCACTGAACCAGTACGACCAGTACGGCCACCTGCTGCACTTCAGCCTCTTCGACGTCGGGGTCTCGCCTTGTACTCAGAGCTACAACTCGGGCGACAACTCTGCGGACGATGTCCCGCCACCCGGCAACCACGAGATCGGCGTGCCGGACAAGGCGGGAACGGGGACCACCACCAACATCAAGAACGCGAACCAGTGCGTCTCGTGGCTCGGGGCCAATCAGCCCGGGATCAACCAGGACATCGGCTCCCCGCCCTATGACCCCTCGGTATGCCCCGACGGGTCCACGGACCTGGCCCTGTGCAATCCAGCCGGCTCGAGCGCGGCCAAGAAGGGCGCAGCCGCCGCGGGCAAGGCCGGTGGAACCCCCGCTGCAGCGCCGCAGAGCAGCGGTGGCGGCCAAACGACCACCACCCCCGAGCCGACGACCACCACACCGAGCCCCGGGCCCGACCCGCCGTCGAGCGTGCCCGACACCGGCACGACGGGCCGCGTGGACAAGCGTTTGCGGGACATCCTCGGCCTGGGCCGGCATCAAGGGCCGCGCGACGGCGGAGACCTGAGCCGCCACACGCGCAAGCCGGGCGGAGGGATCGGCGGCAGGGTCCGCAGCGAGGCGGGCCATCTCCTCGACTACCTCTTTGCGCCATGAGACGAGGAGGGGGCCCCCTACAGTCCATCGCCGCTTCCCCCACCATGGTGGGAGCGGTCACGACCCTGATCGTGATCGTGGCCGTGTTCCTGGCCTACAACGCGAACAACGGCCTGCCGTTCGTCCCGACGTACCGGGTCTCGGTCGTGGTCCCCAACGCCGCGCGGCTCGTGAAGAACAACGAGGTCAGGATCGGGGGGACCCGGGTTGGGGTGGTCGAGTCGATCGACATCACCCGCGTCAAGCCCAGCGAGGTCGCCAACACCGAAAGCCAGCAGGGCGCTCCGGTGGGCACCGCCACCCAGGCAAAGGGCGGCTCCAAGGAGACGTGCTGCGTGGCGGCCGAGGTCAACCTGAAGCTCGACAAGTCCGCGTCGCCGATCCCCGAGGATTCGGTCTTCAGGGTCCGGTACCGCTCCTCGTTCGGGCTGAAGTACCTGGAGATCACGCGCGGCACCGGCAAGGAAGCGCCCGAGGGCTACCTCTTCGACGGGCTCGACGACTCCGGCGACTGCAAGCTGCCGACCGACGAGAGCACGTTCGCCGCCTCCATCCCGTCCTCCAGCAAGAACGGCTGCTTCCAGCAGCAGACCGAATTCGACGCGATCAACGACACCTTCGACACGAAGACGCGAACCAATGTCCGCAAGAACCTGGTCGGATACGGCGGCGCATTCGCCGGCCGCGGCGCCTCACTGAACGAGGCGATCTCCAAGCTGCGCCCGCTCTTCGTCAACCTAAAGCCGGTGGCGGAGGTGCTGGCCGAACCCGACACGCAGCTTCGGCGCTTCTTCCAGGCACTGGGACGCACCGCGGAGATAGTCGCTCCCGTCGCCATCCAGCAGGCTGAGCTCTTCGGCAACGCATCGGTGGCTTTCGCGGCGATCTCGTCCGATCCCGATGCGCTGCGGGCGGCGATCTCGGAGGGCGCCCCGCTTGTCACCCAGGGCCCGGACCTGCTTCGCCGAGAGCGCCCCTTCCTCACGGAGTTCGCCGAGCTGTCCCGGCGCCTCAACCCCGGCGTCCGCCAGCTGAGGGTCGCGATCCCGACCCTGAACGACGCGATCGACCTCGGCACGCCGGTGCTGAACCGCACTCCGCCGGTGAATCACAAGCTGCGCGGGGTGATGGTGTCGCTGAAGAAGCTCGTCCAGCAGCCGGCGACCAAGACCAGCATCCGCCGCCTCCGGGAGACCTTCGACACTGCGACGCCTCTCGCGCAGTGGGTGGCGCCGGCGCAGACCGTGTGCAACTACTGGAACTACTGGTTCACGCTGCTTCCCGAGCACCTCACCGAGCGCGACCAGATCGGTTTCCAGCAGCGGATCGCGCTCGTCGGCGGCACGGTCGGACCGACCGAGGGGATGCTCGTGCAGGGATCGCTCAGCGGCTATTCCGGGACCCAGGCGAACGGCAAGACGGGCCCGACCGGCGATCCCTTCCAAGGGCTCCCGCCGAACATCTTCGCTCCACATCAGATCCCGATCTTGCACGGCAACTCGTATGCCCCCACGGGCCAGCCCAACGGCGTGGTCAGGAACTACGCCGGCAAGCAGGGCCTCTCGGGGTTCTCGCCCTCCTACGCCGAGTCGCCGGACTGCCAGCCCGGCCAGACCGGTTACCCGCTCGGGTTCTTCCCCGCGCCCGGTCAGCCGCGAAACAACCCGGCGAACGTCCTCGACAACCTGCCCGGCTCGCGTGGCATCACCAACGTCTTCTTCAACAAGAACGGCGAGCGAGTCCTCAAGACGACCAACATCCCCTCCCACCAGCCATGAGACCGGGAGAGCACAAGCGCCTACCCAACCACGTGATCGGCCTGATCCTGGTAGCGCTGATCGTGGTGGGGTCTTACCTGGCCTACACGAAGAAGCTGCCCTGGTCCCACGGCTACGAGGTGAAGGCGGTGTTCACGACCGCAGAGAACATCCGCCCCAACGCCCCGGTGCGCATCGCGGGCGTGAACGTGGGCGAGGTCACGAGCATCGAGTCATGCACCAACGACAACCCCGAGTGCGGCGGCATCGACGGCGGCGACACGCTCACCGCACAGGCAGGCAAGCCGAACAACCCCGGGCAGGGTGGCGGCAGCGGACTGCAGGCGGCGGTCGTGACGATGGAGATCTCCGACGAGGGTCGTCCGATCAAGCAGGATGCGACGTTCAAGCTGCGCCAACGACTGTTCCTCGAGGGCAACCTGTTCGTGGACGTCAGCCCCGGCAGCCCGGGATCATCGGAGGTCTCCTCGGACCACACGTTCCCCATGACCCAGACGTCGGCATCGGTCCAACTCGACCAGGTGTTGACGACGCTGCAGTCCGGAGTCCGGAAGAACCTTCAGATCTTCCTGAAGGAGTTCGGCAACGCGCTCACCAAGTACGGCGGAGCGGAGGGATTCAGGGAGCTCTACCGGACCTCGCCGGGCGCGTTCAAGTACACGTCACTCGTGAACCAGGCGTTGCTCGGCACCCAGCCACACGACCTCTCGAACCTCGTGCGAGACCTCGACTCCACGGTTCAAGCCCTCGACGCCGACGAGACCGGGCTCCAGAACCTGGTCACCAACCTCCGGGTCGTCACGGGATCGTTTGCGGCTCAACACCAGGCCCTCTCCGAGGCGATCGCCCGCCTGCCGCGGCTGCTCGAGGTCGGCAGGCCCGCGCTTGCGGCGCTCGACCGGTCGTTCCCCCCGCTTCGGGCCTTCGCCCGCGAGGCGTTGCCCGGGGTCCGCTCGACTCCCGAGACGCTCGATGCGGCGACTCCGCTGCTCAACCAGATCCGAGCCCTCGTGTCGCAGCGCGAGCTCCGCGGCCTGAGCCAGGATCTGCGCCAGACGATCCCGAGCCTCACGAAGCTCTCTCACCGGTCGATCCCGTTCCTGAACCAGTCGCGCGCGCTCGCAAGCTGCTTCAACCAGACGATCATCCCCTGGTCGAACTCGAGCGTCCCCGACCCCAACTTCCCGCCGGCCACCGTCACTGACGGAGCAGGGCAGCACCCCGCGACGGTGGCGGAGGAGACGGGATACGGACTGGTCGGAATCGGTGGTGAGAGCCGCTCGGGCGACGCCAACGGAGAGTACATCCGCGTCGAGGCGGGCGGCGGCGTAAACACCCCCGTGTTTCCGGGCCCGATCAATGGAACCGTGGGGAACGTGATCGAGAACGTCCGGGCTCAAAGCCAGACGGTCCCGTTCGTGGGCTTCGCCGAGAGTCAGATCCTGGGGTCGCAGCCCAACCTGGCCTTCGGTAACGAGGACTCCGCCAAGACTCCATTCCGTCCCGACGCGCCGTGCGAGCGGCAGGAGCCTCCCAACCTCGCGACCTCGGCCGGCCCGGCGCCGGAGCAGGTGTCCCCGACGCTTCCGGGTCCGCTCGGCGCCAACGCTGGCTCGCAGAAGCAGCAGGGCAAACAGGTGATGCAGGACTTCGCCGATGCGTTCACGGACGCTCAGCACCTCGCGGCGAAGGGCCAGCACGAGAAGGCCACCGGGATCATGTCGAAAGCCACGCTCGACTGGCTGCATTACCGCGGCAACAGCGATCCGGAAGTTCGAGGCCAGCTGAAGGCCTGGGATAGCGGCGGCAAGCGCGGCACGGGAGAGCGCTCCGGCAACAGCGGCGGGAGCGCCCGGGGGGGATCGAAGTGACCACCGCGATCCGAAAGCATCTCCGCGACTTCATCGCCATCAGCGTGCTGATCGTGGTCGGCCTGGTGGCGACCTACATCATCGTCGAGCAGCAGCGATTGCGAATCCCGATCCTGGAATCGAAGCCGTTTGAGCTGAAGGCCGAGTTCTCCTCCGCCCAGGCGGTCGTCCCGGGACAGGGCCAGACGATCAACGTCGCCGGAGTCGAGGTCGGCCAGGTCGAGAGCGTCCAGCTCGAGAACGGATTGGCGGTGGTGACCTTCGGCATCGACCGCTCCTACCTTCCGATCTACAAGGACGCCACCATCCTCCTGCGGCCTCGCACCGGCCTCAAGGACATGTTCTTCCAGCTCGACCCCGGGACGAAGACGGCCGGCGCGATTCCGGACGGAGGCATGGTCCCGGCCAAGAACACGGCCCCCGACGTCAACCTCGACGAGATCCTCTCGGCGCTCGACGCGGATAACCAGGCCTACCTGCGCCTGCTATTGATCGGCGGCGGACAGGGCCTCAAGGGCCAGGGCAAGAACCTCGGCAAGGTGCTCGGCAGCCTCGGGCCGCTGAACCGCGACCTCGACCGCTTGAACTCGA
This sequence comes from Solirubrobacterales bacterium, assembly GCA_035265465.1. Classification (GTDB taxonomy): domain Bacteria; phylum Actinomycetota; class Thermoleophilia; order Solirubrobacterales; family 70-9; genus AC-56. Next base: position 6,581 of record DATFON010000216.1, read on the forward strand.
TGGTCGCCCAGCGCCGCGAGGAGCTCGCCGATCTCGTCCACAACCTGGGCGTGCTCACGAAGGAGATCGGACGCCACAAGGGCGATGTCGTCTCATTCGTCAGGGCCAACAACGACGCACTTAGCGCGATCGGCGCCCAGGACCCGGATGTTCAGCGCGCAACCGCGCTGCTTCCGTCGACCCTAGCCACCGCCACCAACACGTTCGGCAAGGTGCACAGCCTGGCGAACGAGCTCGGGCCGGCCTTCAACGCGCTACGGCCGTTCGCTCGCCACCTGGACGAAATGAATGTCTCGGTACGCGACCTGGCACGGTCGGTTACGCCCGTGATCAAGAACGAGCTCCGGCCGTTCGTGCGCAGCGCCCGGCCGGACCTGCCTCCGCTGCGAACCGCCGCAAAGCGCTACTCCCGGGCCGCGCCCAAGCTCACGACGCTCGGCAAGGAGATCAACCGGCTGGGCAACATGGCGGCATACAACCCACGCGGCGCGGAGGGCTGCCCGGGTGGTAATTGCAGCCCGCAACCGAATGGCAAGCCCAGGGACGAGGGGTACCTGTACTGGGCGGCCTGGCTCGGGCACATCGGCAACACCGTGTTCCAGAACCAGGACGCGAACGGCGTCTACCGCCGCATCTACTTCACCGCGAGCTGCGGCACTGTCAAGAACATCCTCGACTCCTCGCCGTTGGCGCCGCTGGTCACGCCGTTCGGCGCCGTCTTCGGGACCGCATGCCCATGACCGAGGTAACCGAATAATGCAGAAGCAGGCACCATCCATCGGCCGGATCCTGGTCGCGATCGGCTTCGCGCTTTCGTGCTTCGGCCTGATTCTGTTTCTGTGGATCGCGTTCGGCGGGCCGATACCCCTGAAGCCGAAGA
>DATFON010000217.1:0-3245 GCA_035265465.1 Solirubrobacterales bacterium
GCCACGTGAGGGAGCTGGCCCTGTTCATCGCTCCTTCGATCAACTCCTACAAGCGCTACGCCGCGGAGAGCTGGGCGCCGACGTCGGTGTCGTGGGGGCGCGACAACCGGACCTGCGGCTTCCGGATCGTCGGGCACGGGCAGTCCCGACGCGCGGAGTGCCGGATCCCGGGGGCCGACGTGAACCCCTACCTGGGCTACGCGGCGCTGCTCGCTGCCGGCCTCGACGGGATCGAGAACGAAACCGATCCCGGCCCGGAGCTCAAGGGCAACGCGTACGAAGCCGCCGAGGCCGAGCCGTTCCCGTCGACCCTCCACGAGGCACTCGAGCTCTGGGAGGAAAGCGATTTCGCCAAGCGTGCTTTCGGCGAGTCGGTCCACGCCCACTACCTGAACTACGGACGGTACGAGCAGAAGGAATTCGACCAGGTGGTGACCGACTACGAGCGCCGGCGCATGTTCGAGCGCGGCTAGCCTCAGATCCCGTGAGCGCCTGCGCGATCGGGATCTGCGCCGCGGTGGAGCGGGTTCGGCGGGAACCCTGGGACGAGGTCGTGACGATGGTCCAGCGGACCTACCCCGCCGCCGTCCAGCGAGCCGGGGCGCTGGCGCTGGTCCTACCGCCCGACGAGTCGGTCCGGGATAGGCCCGATGCCCTGCTCGACCGCATCGACGGCCTACTGCTGGCCGGCGGTGCCGACGTCGATCCCTCGAGCTACGGGGCGGTGCCGCATCCCGAGACGGGTGTGGTGTGGCCGGAGCGCGATTGCTTCGAGATCGCCTTGATCCGCCGTGCGATCGAGCGGGAGATGCCCGTGCTGGGCGCCTGCCGGGGAATGCAGATACTGAACGTGGCCCTAGGGGGAACCCTCCATCAGCACCTGCCCGACGTGATCGGCACGGACCGGCACCGTCATACCCCTGGTGTCTTCGCGGACCACGAGGTCACCCTTGAGCCCGGGTCGCTGGCAGCCAGCGCCGCCGGCGGCGAGCGCGGCCTGGTGAAGTCCCACCACCACCAGGGGATCGCGGAGCTCGGCCAGGGCCTGGTCGCCACGGGGTGGGCGCCCGACGACGGTCTGATTGAGGCCATCGAGCTCCCCGGTGAGCGGTACGTGCTCGGCGTGCTCTGGCATCCCGAGGAGGACGAGGCGAGCGGCGTAATAGCCTCGTTGGTGGACGCGGCCCGCGGGAAGGTGGGATCGATTTGAGCACGCAGCAAGCAGCACCCAGCAAGCAGATAGCGGTCGTCGAGCCGGCTACGGAGCAGGTGATGGCCGAGGTGCCGCGCGCCGGGGTCGAGGAGGCCGATGCGGCCGTCGCGAAGGCGAAGCGGGCGTTCCCGTCGTGGAGCTCGGTGGCTCCTCCGGATCGGTCCGCTCTGCTTCACAAGCTCGCCGACGCGCTGGAGGAGCGAGTGCCCGACCTGGCCACGCTGGAGGCGCGCAACGCCGGCAAGCCGATCGCCGACGCGCGCGCCGAGATGGGAATGGTCGCCGGGACGTTCCGCTACTACGCGGCGGCCCCCGAGCGGCTGCTAGGCGACACGATCCCGGTCGCCGGGGGAGTCGACATGACCTTCCGCGAGCCGCTTGGGGTCGTCGGGCTGATCGTCCCGTGGAACTTCCCGTTGCTGATCGCCTCGTGGAAGGTGGCGCCAGCGCTCGCAGCGGGGAACACCGTGGTGCTGAAGCCGGCCGAGCTGACGCCGCTCACCGCCCTCGAGCTCGAGCGGATCGCGCTCGACGCGGGCCTGCCCGAGGGCGCTGTCAACGTTGTCGCGGGGCCGGGCAGCGTCGCAGGCAAGCGCCTCGTGGAGCACCCGGACGTGGCGAAGATCGCCTTCACGGGCTCGACGGAGGTTGGGCGCGGCATCGCCGCGGGAGCGTCCGCCACGATCAAGCGCGTGACCCTGGAGCTGGGCGGCAAGTCGGCCAACGTCGTCTTCGCCGACGCCGACCTCGAGCGGGCGGCAGCCGCCGCGCCGCTCGCGGTCTTCGGCAACGCGGGCCAGGACTGCTGTGCCCGCTCGCGAATCCTGGTCGAGCGCTCGGCCATGGATCGGTTCCTCGAGCTGCTGGAGCAGAGCGTGACGTCCCTGCGGGTCGGCGATCCGCTGGACGCGGACACCCAGATGGGACCGCTGATCTCGGCGGACCAACGGGAGACCGTGGCCTCGTTCGTCCCCGACGACGCGCCCGTCGCCATCCGCGGGTCCGCACCCGACGGCCGCGGCTACTGGTATCCGCCCACGGTGCTGGCGCCGGTGTCGAACTCCGATCGGGCTGCCGCCGAGGAGATCTTCGGCCCGGTGGCGTGCGTGATCCCGTTCGAGGGCGAGGACGAGGCCATAAGGCTCGCCAACGACACGATCTACGGCCTGTCAGGATCGATCTGGACTCGCGACGGATCGAAGGCCCTGCGCGCTGCCCGCGCGATCGAGACGGGGGTCCTGTCCATCAACTCGAACACCTCGGTACGGGTCTCGACGCCGTTCGGCGGGTTCAAGCAGTCCGGCGTCGGCCGCGAGCTCGGCCCGCGTGCCCTCGAGCACTACACCGAGGTCAAGAACGTCTTCTACTCGACCGAGAACGGGTGATGGGCAGGCTCGACGGCAAGGTCTGCGTAATCACGGGCGCCGCAAGCGGCATCGGCGCCGAGTCCGCCCGCCTGTTCGCCGCGGAGGGGGCGCGGGTCGTCGGGGTTGACGTCGAGCCGGAGGCCCCGGGTGCGCTTGCGATCCAGGCGGACGTCACCGACGACGACCAGGTCCGGGAGATGTATGCCAGCGCGCGGGATGAGCTCGGGCGTATAGACGTTCTCTTCAACAACGCCGGCATCAGCCCGCCCGACGACGGCTCGGTATTGGAGACCTCGCTCGAGGCGTGGCAGCGCGTGCAGGACGTCAACCTGCGAAGCGTGTTCCTGTGCTGCAAGCACGGGATCCCCCACCTGCTGGATGCCGGCGGCGGGTCGGTGATCAACACGGCCTCCTTTGTCGCGACGATGGGCTCCGCCGCCTCGCAGATCTCCTACACGGCGTCCAAGGGTGGGGTGCTGGCCTTGTCGCGGGAGCTCGGGGTCGAGTTCGCACGCCGCGGGGTTCGGGTCAACGCGCTTTGCCCGGGCCCCGTGAGCACGCCGCTCCTTCAGGAGCTCTTCGCCAACGATCCCCAGAAGGCCGCCCGCCGGCTCGTGCACCTGCCCATGGGCCGCTTCGCCGAGGCCGGGGAGATCGCGCAGGCG
>DATFON010000218.1:0-5361 GCA_035265465.1 Solirubrobacterales bacterium
CGTCAGGACAACAGCGATGATTGGGATAAGGCTGGGACCTTGCGCTCGGTGGGGCCTGTCGCGGCTTCGCGGCTACCCCCCGGGTCCCACCGGGTACGCTGCCCGGCAATCACCGACGTGCTCACGTCGCGCCGCAGAACCGCATCGCGGTCACCGCGAGCCCTTGCGCGCAGGTCACTAGATCATCGACCGGGACGTGCTCGTCGATGGTGTGCGCGACACTGACGCCGCCGGCCCGGAAGCCGCTCGGCCCGTAGGCGACGGAGGGGATGTCCGCCAGCAGCGTGAACGCCGCTCCGTCGTACCACGAATCGAGCCCGGACGCGCCGCCCGGAGCCCCGACATCGCGGGTCGCCTCCAGGGTGACGCCGACGATCGGCTCGCCCTCGGGGATCTCGAGCGGCATGACGCTGTTTGGCCACCATTCGATCGCCGGCGGGTGCTCGGCCAGCCAGTCGTCGTGCGCGGTCTCGCGAACGAGCCACTCCTCCACCTCTCGGCGAATCGCGGATCCCCAGCCGTCGCGGTCCGCCTGCTCGAGGAGGTAGAGGACGGCGATCGTCAGGTCGCAGCCCGCGGGATAGGTGACAGCCCACTCGCCAGCGCTCGCCAGCGTCGGAAGGAGATCGGGGCGGGAGAGGTGCGGATGGTCGAGTCCCTCGCGCGTCGCCCACGCGGCGCGCAGCCGGCGCATTGCGTCGATGACCACGGTGGCCTTCTCGATTGCGTTGACCGCACCTCCATGTCGCCACGGCGGCTGGCGCATCTCGGCATGGCCGGGGCGGCCGGGCACCCGGACGACCCCGTACTCGCTGCCCCGGCAGGCGACCCAGACGTCGAAGCCGGTCGGCTCGGTCACGATGCCCGCGTCGGCACGGATGCCGCGCCGGACGATGGCGGAGCTCCCCGCGCCCGAGGACTCCTCGTCCGTGTTGGTGGCGACGACGAGGTCGCCGGCGAGGTGGACGCCGAGCGACGAGAGGACTTCCGCGGCAACGACCATCGCGGCGATGCCGCCCTTCATGTCGCAGGAGCCGCGCCCATACAGCGCGCCGTCACGCAGCTCCGGGTCGAACGGATCGCTCGTCCAGCGCTCCCGTGGCTCGGCAGAGACGACGTCGATGTGGCCGTTGAAGAGAAGCGCGCGGCCGTCACCCTCGCCGCCGAACCGCGCGACGAGCTGGGGACGGCCGTGGTAGTCAAGCCCGGGCGGGACGAGCGGTCGGCGCGCCATCTCGTCGGCCGATGGCTCCCATAGGTCGCAGTCGGCGCCCGCGGCGGCGAGCCGCTCCGCCAGCCGTCGCTGCAGCGCGGCCTCATCCCGAGGCGGGTCGCCGACGTTGCGGGCGGTCGTGTCGAAGCGGATGAGGTCGCAGGCGAGCTCGACGAGGGCACCACGGCGCCGCCCGATCTCGGCGCACACGGCTTGCTCCCGGCTCGTCAGGGCCACGAGGCGGCACGATAAGGCGGCCGAGCCATCCGAGGCTGTCTTCGAGACCGGCGAGGGCAAATGGCGCATCGAGGGCTAGGGCGGGATCCGCACCTGCTCGACGAGTCGTGCGTCGTAGCGAGAAACGAATCGGGCCACCTATCGGATTTTGGGAGACGCACAAGCGAAGGCCGGGAAGGCGATGCTTCGTGGCGAATGCGGTGATGCTGTAGTTCGAGTCGGCGCTCCACACGGCTGGCTATGCAGGCGAGATTGGGGTATCCGGAAGGCAGGATGGAAGCGGGGATCACGGTCAAGGACGTCCGCACGTTCGACACCAAGGGCGGCAACACCCGGTACGTCGTGACCGACAGCGATGGCAATGAATACACGACCTTCCGGGAAGCGATCGGAAAGGCGGCCCTGAGCGCGGAGGGGTCGCGGGCGCGCATCGAATACCACGAGCAGCAGCGCGGGCGATATACGAACGTCTACCTCGACGCGATCGAGCCGCTAGCCGACCGACAGGACACGGACCCCGAAGAGGTCGGCTGGCGCACCGCCGTCGATGCTGCGCCGTGGCTGGTCGGAACGGCGCAGCCCGACGAGGAGACCTCCCCCAAGGAGCTATTCGAAAAGCTAAAGCCGCTGAAGGACCGTGTCGCCGAGGACATCCGGGAGGAGGGCGACGAGGACGGCGACGGGTCGTGAAGCAAACAAACCGTCGAGGCTCGATGGGCGCCTCCCACCGCCGCGATGTGCCTGTCGCTGGCCTGCTGCGCGACTCGATCGTCGGAATTACGTGCTTCCCTGATCCCCTGCCGCGGGGCCGCAAGCGGACCGGCGGGTGTACGGTTGGAAGCGCCTCGCTCCAGCGACTGACCGATCTGGGGCGGCACCTGCCTCGGAGGAGCGATTTGCCAGTCATCGAGTGCCCGCACTGCGGCCGAAGGACCTTCAAGTTCGCTCACCGCGCCATGGCCGACAGGTGCCCGGCTTGCGGTGCTCGCTTGAGCGAGCGGCATGACACGGCAGCCATAGAGGCTGAGGTGCGCGATCGCCTCTACGGAGGACGACGCGCCGACTCCGCGCCTCGTCCGTCGCGGCTAGAGAGCTCGGGCCGATCTTGAGGAGGGGATTCCCCGGGGCGCAATAGCTCAAACGCTGCTCCTAGCGCTCAGGAATGCAGGCTAGGCGTGCTGCCTCGGCTGCAGAGGCATCCGGCGGCTTGTGGCATTTTGCCTCGTTCGGCGCCACGCTCCCCTTCCCCCTTATGTCCAAGAAGCGGCTCGAAGTTTGGCCCCGCTGAGTGCCCCGGGAGGAGTAGTGTCGCTCGCTCGGAGAGGGACGAGGAGGGCTCGAATTGGCCAGTTCGATTTCAGTCCGAAAGCACGGCCCGCTCACGATTCGGATTGAGCAAGATCGAAACTCGATTGTGCTTCGGGCAAGCGGCGAGCTAGACATCGCCAGCGCTCCTGGGCTTGAGTACTCCGTCCTGCACGCCCTGGAGAGCGGCGCGTCGTCGATCGTCCTCGATCTCACGGCGGTGAGCTTCATCGATCCGGCGGGTTTGCGGGTGCTGCTTTGGGCGGCGGGGCGCTCCCGCGGGGGTGCGGATCGCCTGCGCATCGACTGCGGATCGCCAGCGGTTCGCCAGCTGATCGATCTGACCGGATCGGGCCGCGACCTGCCGCTCAGCGCCTGAACAAGCCGATCAGCGCGAGTGCAAACAAATAAGGGTGGCTGGCGGCGCGATAGCAATCCGGGGGCCGCTCTTGAATCGTGGATCGAAGCCGGCGATATCCGGCCCGGAACCTATGGCGTTCGATCGCCCGGCAAGAAGGCGTGGCAGCCGTTCCGGGTCGATGCGAGCGGGGTGCACGTCGAGCCAATTCACTAGACGGCACCGTCCACCTGGCCAGCGTTGACGTCGCGCTTCGCCGCGAGATACTGCGTGGGCGATGTCGCAGGAGAACGTCGAGCGTGTGCGCCGAGGGTACGCGGACGGCGATCTGCTCCACGCACGGGGAACAGATCGATCAGGCGTTCCGCGAGTACCTGGACGAAGTTCGAGTTGCGCCTGCCGCCCGACTATCCGGAGGGCGAGCTGGTGTTCCGGGGCCGAGATGGATTCAGTCAGGTCATCGGATTGCTCCAAGACAGCTGGCGCCAGTGGCGATTCGAGCCTGAGCGCTTTCTTGACGCTGGCGACCAGGTGGTCGTGTTCGCTCGCATCGTGGGCAGGGGCGCGGCGAGTGGGGTGCCGTTCGAACTGGAGACCACGCACGTCTGGACGATTCGCGCCGGTCGCGTCGCCTCCCTGCACGCGTACCGGGACCGATCCGAGGCCCTCGAAGCCGCCGGGCTGCGGGAGTAGGCGATGTCACGGGAGAACGCTGCTCGCTTTCCGGCGGCGAGCTGGGCACATTTCTTTCGCCTGCCCTCTCGGGCACGAGGGCATTGGCCAGCAAGTTTCGGCAGCGCTGCGTTCGATCAGGCGCCACGGGTAGTGGAGGTGAACTTTCGATCCGCTTACGACCACTACCTCTGAAAGGAGCAGGAGATGCCGGTATGGGTGTTTAGGGTGTTGAGTGTGGCGAGGAAGGTGCCCTGGACCCGAGTGATCGCGGCGGTCGGCTGGCTCGCGACTGTCGGGAGGAAGTACTGGGATCGGCTTACTCCGGACGAACGCCGGGAAGTCTTTGACCTATTGAGGAAGTCGCAAGGACAGAAGTCCAACCTCAGCAAGACGGATCAGGATCGCGTCGCGGCGCTGCTCGAGAAAATCCGAGAGGGCCCGGAACTCGCGTAGCTCCTCCTCGCCCTTCACGACGACCCATTCCCTCCGAGGCTCGGGGTGCGGGGGCGCGGTCCACTAGCCGTCGGTGACTAGCGGTCGAAGTGTCGCTCAAGCGCTTCGAGCTTGACGTTCAGCACCGTGCGTAGCGGCCCAGCAGCCACCGCCGGATGATCATGGCGCGGACCGTTGACGCCGCAACAGTCGCGCTGCTTCCTCGTCCCCCCCGACGCTCGGTCTTCCTCTGTCTCGAACAGCGTCATGCCTAGACCCGTTGCGTTCTCGCGGTCGACGAGCATAAGGCGAAGTTGATGTCCGCGTTCACCGTCGAAGTGATGTAGACGTGGAGCCCGGTCTCTCAGAAGGGACCGGTAGCGCACCGAGCGCTCAGGGTCGCCATTCCGGCTCGGCTGCTCCATTGAGGGCATTTGCGGCGGATAACGCGCAATAAGCGTCTTGCGCCAATTCGGCAGCTTCGCCGAGGCCAGAGTTCCGCCGGCTCGCCTAGGAGCACGCCTCTGCAATCGCGGTTGCATCGTAGGGGCGCGCAGCGCAGTCCCGAACCTTTGGACATGCGACCTGATCGTCTCCAGACCACGGCTCGCGACGAACATCGAATACTCGCGCAGATGGACGAGCTGCTCGACCAGTACTACCGATCGCGAGGAGGTATTGGCCGCGGCGAGCCGTCGCTACGGCGGGAGGTCTTCTCCGATTTCCTCGATATGGCCGCACACCTTCTCGAGGAATACCATCACCCGTCCGCGGCGACGTCCACAGGGGTCCTCGCCGGCGCGACGCTCGAGGAGTACCTGCGAAAGCTTGCCGACGCCAACGGCATTGTGACGGCGAATTCAGGTGGCGAGCCGGTCAAAGCCGAGTCGCTAAACGCAGAACTGCGCGCTGAGGGTGTCTATGACGGCTCCGAGCAGACGCAGGTGACGGCTTGGCTCGACCTGCGGGACAAGGCGGCTCGTGGAAGGCGTGACGAGTTCTCGGCTGACCAGGTTCGGCTGATGATTCAGGGTATGCGCGATCTCATGATCCGGCACCCGGCGTAGCAGTCTCGGTACCGCGGCGAAAACGGGGAGTCGAAGGCGCCTAGCCGGCCTCGCGAGCCGATTTCGCCGCCCGG
>DATFON010000219.1:0-5226 GCA_035265465.1 Solirubrobacterales bacterium
GGGGATCCTCGGAAGCTTCGATCCCGCCGCCGAGAACCCGGCCGCTGAGGCGGCGATCGTCGACAGCCCCGAGCTGCGCGGCCTCACCGGGGTCTACCCGGGCCCCGACGATCACATGTGGATCGCGAACGTTGGCGCCGACTCGATCGCGCGCATCGATCCGCTGGCCGCCGACCCGGCGTCGACCCTCGAGGTCCACCCGGCCCCACCTGGTGGAATCCACCCGCGAGCCTGGCGGCCAGGCCCGGATGGGGCGATGTGGTTCTCGCACCGCGACCCCGATCGCCTTGTGCGAATCGATCTGGAAGCGAGCGACTGGACGCAGGGCATCAGAACGATCTGCGGCCCGGAGTCGGTCAGCGCGCCCGACGGCCTGTGCGGTGGTCCCGACGGACGCCTGTGGTTCTGCAACGCCGGCACCGGCGCGATCGGCCGCCTCGACGCCGGGGCGTCAGATCCGGCGGCGACGCTCGAGTTCTTCACCGCGCCAGCACTCGACACGCCCTATGACCTGCAGGACGTCGGCGACTTCATGGCATTCACCGACAAGGGCGGGCACGTGGGGCGGATCCGGGCACGAGAGGCTTGAAGAGCTTGACCCTCGTCGCGGGGTAGGGGACACTGTGCGGACAGGAAACATCGCCGGATCCATAAGGGCGACGGCGGATCCCAGCAGCTTTCACCCCCGCTAAGTCGAAGGTTCCTGCTCGGGTGCAAAAGACCAACCGTGGCGCGGTGAGGCGTCCGCCGTCCCTCGTAGGACGCGCCGCCAATCGGCGGCCAGCAGCACCAGGGGCTCAGCCGGGTGGGATGTTCTGGTTCAGGCGGAAGAGGTTCCCCGGGTCGTACTTGCGCTTCAGCTTCTTGAGGCGGTCATAGCGCTCGTCGCCGTAGGCCTCGCGCACCCGCTCCTCTCCCTCGTCCATCAGGAAGTTCACGTAGACGCTGTTCGTGTGATGGGGCTCGAGCGCGGACCAGAGCCCCCGCGCCCATTCGCGTTCTTGATCGAAGCCTTCCGAGGATTGGGTCGTCGCTGTGATGTTGAACGTGTGTCCGGCGCCGCGGCCGTTGAAGGCGGCGTCGTCCGCGTCCTTCCGCGCCACGGCGCCGCCCATCTGCCAGATCGGGAATGCGGTCAGGGGTGAGGCGATCCGCATCGAGTGCTCGACGGTGGTGTCGATCACCTCGTCCGACAGCTCGGCGACGTCGCAGGACCGCATGTAATACCAGCGGCCGTGCGGGAAGGAGGGATCGAACATCGCCTGGTGCTGAAGGTAGGGCTTCGGCTCGCAGAGGTCGAGCACCGGGTGCCCGAACTCGCGCAGCGGCCGGACCACCCGCTCGCCGTCCTCGATCGGCCCCGCGTAGCAGCAGACGACGGCCACCACCAGCTCGCCGTGGAGCTCAGCGGGCACGAAGGGCAGCGGCGGTGCCTTGCGGTGGATCACGATCGTCATCAGCTCGTCCGGCGCCTCGGCAATCCAGTCGCGGTAGAAGCGCAGGACCTGCGGCGACTCCGTCATCGGCCAGAAGATCGGGCCGGCGAGCACTTCCGGTCCCAACGGGTTGAGGCGGAACTCGAACTCGGTCACGATCCCGAAGTTCCCGCCGCCACCCCGGATGCCCCAGAAGAGATCGGCGTTCTCGTCCTCGGATGCGCGCACGACCTCCCCGCTCGCCGTCACCACCTCGGCCGACAGGAGCTGGTCGATCGTCAGCCCGTACTTCCTCATCACCCAGCCGATGCCGCCACCCAGGGTGAGCCCGGCGAGGCCGGTGTGGGTGACGATGCCGGCTGGGACGACGAGCCCCGACTGCTGAGTGGCTTGGTCGAGCTCGCCGAGCAGGACGCCGGCCTGGGCCGTCGCCCTGCGGGCATCCGGATCGACCCGGATTCCCTTCATCGGCCCGAGGTCGATGACCACGCCGCCGTCGCACACGGATTGGCCGGGGAAGCTGTGCCCGCCGCCGCGGACGGCGAGCGGGAGTCCGGTGCGCTCGGCGAAGCGGAGGGCCGCGATCACGTCGGCGGCGTTCGCGCAGCGGGCGATCAGGGCGGGATGGCGGTCGATGGAGCCGTTCCAGACCGCGCGTCGTTCGTCATAGCCGGGGTCTGCGGGTTGGACGAGCTCGTCGCTGAGCGACGCGCGCAACTCGTCAACGGCGGCCGGGTCGAGCTCCGTCTCGACTGTGCTCGCGTCCATCGGCGCCGAGCCTCTCACTCGCTGGCGCGGTTGTCAACGCCGCGGCGCGCGGTCGCCAAATCGCGTGGGCGCGTGGCATCCGCGGCGCTGGGGTAACTGCTGGGCATCGACTGGACCCGTGCCTACAAGCCCCTTCCCGACGCGCCCGACGAGGCGTTCGCCGCCGCGGGCGAGCCGCGCCCTGCATATCAGCCGGTGCTGGACGCGCTCGCCAAATGGGATCCGCGGGAGCTGACGGATGCGATTCGTGATCGCCTTCGTCGCGACGAGGTCATCTTCGATCAGGAGACGTTCGAGCTCGATCCGCTGCCGAGGTTGATCGAGTCATCCGAATGGGAGCGGCTGGAGGCGGGTCTGGAGCAGCGGGCCCGTGCGCTCGACGCGTTCGTCCGTGACGCGTATGGCGAGCGGCGGATATTCGCCGAGGGCGTTGTCCCCGAGCGCGTCCTCGGCGGTCCGCCGACGTTCGAGCCGCTGGTGGCGGAGTTCGCCCAGCGGCCGGGCGTGCACATCGTCGGGTTCGACCTCGCCCGCCGGGCCGACGGCGAGATGGTCGTGCTCGAGGACAACGTCCGCACGCCGTCGGGCGTCGCCTACCTGATCGCCGCCCGCGAGGCGATCGGCGAGGCCCTCGACTGCCCGGAGCTCACCCCGCGGCGCATCGACTCCGCGCCCGACTTCCTCGCGGAGACGCTGCGCTCGGCCGCTCCCGAGGGCGTGGAGGAGCCGCGGATCGTGGTCGTCGCCGATGGGGAGTCAAGCACCGCCTGGTGGGAGCATCGCGTGCTGGCGAAGGCGATCGGCGGTGTTGCCGCCACGCTCGAGGGGCTGGAGACCGCCGAGGGACGACTCTGGCTGCGAGGCGACCGCACGCGCGAGCCCGTGGATGTGGTCTACCGCCGCACCGACGATCCGCGCCTTACCGACGATGACCGCTCGCTGACCGCGCTCGGCGAGGCGGTGCTCGAGCCGATGAAGGCCGGCAACCTGGCCGTCGTGAACGCGTTCGGCGCGGGCGTCGCCGATGACAAGCTGAGCTACGCGTACTCGGAGGAGATGATCCGGTTCTATCTCGGGGAGGAGCCGCTCCTGCGCGCGATTCCGACCTACGACCCGTGCGTTCCCGAGCAGCGAGACGAGGCGCTCGGGCGGCTGGACGAGCTCGTGTTGAAGCCGCGCTTCGAGTCCGGGGGAGAGGGCGTCCTGATCCTCGGCGAGGCCGATCCGCCCGAGACCCGGCAGGCTCGCGAGGAGATCCGCAGGAATCCCGAGGACCTCGTCGCGCAGGAGCGGATCTCGCTTTCCACCCACCCGTGCCTGAACGGCAACGCGCTCGAGCCGCGGCGGATCGACCTGCGCCCGTTCGCCTACGCGACGGCGGACGGCGTTCGCATCGTCGCCGGAGGCCTGACGCGCTACGCGCCCGATCCGGAATCGAGAATCGTCAACTCATCGCAGGGCGGAGGCGCCAAGGACACGTGGGTGGTCGATTGACGCCGGCGCCCATCCGGTCCCAGCCTTCAAAAGCGAAGCGCCCGCGGACTGTTCCAGTCCGCGGGCGCTCGTCTCTCAGTAGCCGACAGCCCCGCGTTGCTGCGCTTGCCGTACTGGGGCTCGGGTCGGCGTCTCAGCTGGTGGTCTCGTCGTCCTCGGTGTGCTTGACCTTGGAGGAGACGCACTTCCCGAGCGCGTTCTTGCCCTTGCTTTGCTCGGAGCCGTAGGTCTCCCGGAACGCGTCGGCGTCGGCCTCACGTTCCGTCTTGCACTCCTTCGCCGCACTGTCGAACGCGGTGACGTCCTCCTCGACTTCGTCGCGCGCCTTCGTCGACACGCACTTGCCGAATGCGTTCCTGCCCTGGCTCTGTTCGGAGCCGTAGGTGGCCTGGAACGCGTCGGGGTCCTCCGCGCGCTCCGCCTTGCAGTCCTGGGCGGCGTTGTTGAGCTCGCTCTGCGTCTCATCGGTCGTGCCCTTCTTGCAATTGCGCATCGCGTGCTTCCCATACGTGGCGCGGAAGGCGCCCTTGTCCGCCTTCTTCTCGGCAGCGCACTGCTTTGCCGCGAGGTTCTTCGCGTGCTGCTCGCTCGTGGGGCTTCCGGCGCTCGCGAGCGACGCACTGACCAAGGCGACGCTCAACGCGGCGCTGGCGATGATCACGATCCTTCTCAACGTCTACCTCCTGTTGGCTTGTTTGCCAGGTATCAGTTGAGTAGACGGGTGGGGTGGAAGGTTGTCAGGGGCTAGTTCGGAGTTTTCCCGCGGGGCCGCGACGGTGGCCTGGGCAAGGCCCGCATCGGCGGGTGGCGCCGGATGCTCGCCTGAGCTTGGGCTGCCCGCCTGCGGCGGGCTACCGGAGTTGCTCAACCCAGATGGGGTCGCCGGTGAACCGCCCGACCGCGCGTGGGCGGGGGGATTGCCGGGGCTCGGGCTGGGCGGCCCGCCGGCGGCCGGTCTGGCGTGGCCCGGGGGCCCCGTTTGGTCAGCCGGCGAGGCGGTGGGTTTCAAGGTTTTGGCTGAGCCGGCGTGCGAGCTCGTGCTCCTGCCCGGCGCGTCGGGTGGGGTCGCCGCCGAGGCCGTTCCCGCGGCGGGCATCGGTGGCGCCGGAGCCGCCCGCGCGGTGTCCTGGCTACCGCGGTTCGCGAATGGTGGCTTGATCCCCCCTGAGATCCCGGCGACACCTGCGCCCAGCGCGACGGCCGCGACGATCGAGGCGGCTTTGACTCCCACGCCGCCAAGCGCGGCGCCGCCCCCACCGCCGATGGCCGCGCCGCTGACTCCGGCGGGCACTGCGCTCGCACCGCCCTGGCCCGCGCCGCCGAGGAGCGACGCCAGCAGGCTCGAGGCCGCGGCGGGCGCGACCGGCGGGAACAGCGCCGCTAGGTCGGCGCGGCGCCGGCCGATCGCAGTCTCGAAGTCCCGACATGAGGCGCACTCGCCGAGATGTGCCCGCAGGCGGCGCCCGCGGAGCACCCTTCCATCGCGCTCCGAGATGACTCGCCGTGCCGACTGACAATCCAGCTCGCG
>DATFON010000220.1:0-2649 GCA_035265465.1 Solirubrobacterales bacterium
GTTCCAAGTGACGGCCGCGGCAACCTGGCGCCGAGTGCGCGCGGTAACGAGGGCCTCGGCGGCGGCCGCGATCTGATCGGAGGACGGCGGGGCGACGGCGGCCGAGGGGTCCGGGGCCGTCGCGTCCGCGGCTGGCGCGTCCTCGGCTGGCGCGTCCTCGGCGCCGCCCTTCAGAGCCTCGTCCTCGGCGCCACGCTCGTCCTGCGGCGCAACTGCATCCCCCACCGGCACGAGCTCGGTCGGCGGAACCGCCGGGCCCGGGCGGGGCGCGCGCGCCACGCCCGCCAGCAGCGCGTCGGTGGCCTGCACCAGGCGGCGCTCGTGCTCCACGCAGCGAGGGCAGTTGCGAAGGTGGACGTCGAGGCGGCGGGCGTCGCGTTCGAGCGGCGCGCCGTCGAGCCGGTCGGAGATCAAGCCCTCTGCTCGCTCGCACCAGCCGCACCCGGCGAGTGGGGTGATCGTCCGCCGGAGCTCCTTGCGAGCGACCGCCAGGAGCTCGCCGAGCTCCTGCTCCTCGATACCGAGCACCCCGGCCACCTGCGGACGGGGCCGGTCCGCGAGTGCCACCAGTGCGAACGCGCGGGCCTCGATCGGCGTGAGCGCGGGAAGGGCGCGGGCCACCTCGCGGACGGCTGCGGCCGGGTCAACGGGACCGGCCGGCCGTGCGGGCACTGGTCGCAGCGGCGCGCGCTCCATGGGCGCGGCACAATAGCTCCAGTCGGGGATCGAGCTTCGATACGGTAAACCCGCCCAGCTTTCAGGAGAATTGGAGGAACCGTGGCGGACTACGCCAAGGACGTGCTCGTGGACACCCAGTGGGTGGAGAATCACCTCAACGATGACTCCATCAGGGTCGTCGAGGTCGACGAAAACCCAGCGCTCTACGCGGAGGCCCACATTCCGGGCGCAATCGGCTTCGACTGGAAGAAGGATCTCCAGGACCAGGTGAAGCGCGACTTCCTCGCGCCGGCCGAGTTCGGCGAGCTGCTCGGGAGCCGCGGCATCTCGAACGACCACACCATCGTCCTGTACGGCGACCGCAACAACTGGTTCGCCGCCTACACCTACTGGTACCTCCTGTACTACGGCCACGACAACGTAAGGCTGATGAACGGGCCGCGTGAGAAGTGGATCTCGGAAGGGCGGCCGACCTCGACCGACGTCCCGAGCTACGACACGCAGCAGTTTGTCGCCCAGGAGGGCGACGCCGCGATCCGCGCGATGCGCGACGAGGTTGAAGCTGCCCTCGACTCGGACACCCGCCTCGTGGACGTTCGCTCGCCCCAGGAGTTCTCCGGCGAGCTGATCGCGATGGCCGGCTACGAGCAGGAGGGCGCGCAGCGCGCCGGGCACATCCCGGGCGCCGCCTCGGTGCCCTGGGCCCAGGCCGTGAAGGAGGACGGGACGTTCAAGTCGGCCGACGAGCTCAGCGAGCTATACGGAAGCAAGGGCGTGACGAACGGCGATCCGATCATCGCCTACTGCCGCATCGGCGAGCGCTCGGCGCACACCTGGTTCGTGCTGCACGAGCTGCTCGGCCACGACGACGTGAAGAACTACGACGGCTCGTGGACCGAGTGGGGCAACATGGTGGCGGTGCCGATCGAGAAGGACGTCTGAGCTAGAGGATCGGGCCCAGCCGCGCGAGCAGCGACTGGACGATGCGTGCGGTGGCGCCCCAGACGAGATGCCCGTCGACCTTGTAGGTGGGAGTCTTGATCGGTACGCCCTTGCGGATCAGCCGCTGCATCTCGTGGCCCATCACGAGGTCAGCGAGCCTGAACTCGAGAACCTTTTCGACCTCGGAGGCCTGCGGGCGCCACGTCTGGCCCGGTTCGATCAGCCCAACGAACGGGAAGATCCGGTAGCCGGTCACGAACGTGCCCACGGGCGGGAGCGCGCCCACGAGCTCGACGCCGGCCGGGTCGAGCCCGATCTCCTCCTGGGCCTCGCGAAGCGCGGTTGAGCGGAGGTCCTCGTTGGGGTGGTCCTGGCGTCCGCCGGGGAACGAGATCTCGCCCGCGTGGTGGCTCAGGTCGGCGCGCCGCTCCGTGAAGACGGCGGTGAGCGGCTCGCGGTAGAGCGGGACGAGCACCGCGGCGTCCTTGTGGCCGGGCGCGTCCATGGCCGCGGCCTGCTCGGGGGTCAGAAGGTACTCCCGCATGCGCCTATTATCCGAACGTGGCACGCGCGCTTCTGATCATCGACTTCCAGAACGACTTCACTGAGGGCGGCGCGCTTGCGGTTCCGGACGGCGATGCGATCGCTGATCGCGTCAGCGAGCTGATCGACTCGGGCCAGTTCGACCTCGTCGTCGCTACCCGCGACTGGCACCCTCCTGATCACGCCTCCTTCCAGGAGCAGGGCGGGCCCTGGCCGCCGCACTGCGTCCAAGGGAGCCATGGCGCCGAGCTGCACGACTCGCTCGACCGGGACAAGATCGACGCGGTCGTCGACGCCGGTTATACGCCCAGGCTCGAGGGCTACTCGGGCTTCGAGGAGACCGATCTCGCGGCGGTGCTGCGGAGTCACGATGTGGACGACGTGACGGTGGTGGGGCTCGCCACCGACTACTGCGTCCGGGCCACCGCCCTCGACGCGCTGACGCAGGGCTTCCGGGTCACGGTCGACCGGGGCGGCATCCGCGGG
>DATFON010000221.1:0-2488 GCA_035265465.1 Solirubrobacterales bacterium
CCCGCCCATGCCGAACGACCGCAAACTCCTCGGGGATCGCGCCGAGACGATGGTGGCCGGGCGCCTCTCCCGCTCGGGGATGCGAATCATCGCCCGCAACCAGCGGACCAGCGAGGTGCGAGGCGAAATCGACCTGATCGCCCTCGACGGCCGCGCGCTCGTCTTCGTGGAGGTCAAGGCGCTCAGCGCCGGTGCGCTTGCGGGACCGGAGCGCCCCGTGCTGGCCGTGGGTCGCCGCAAGCAGCAGAAGCTCCGCTCGCTCGCGATCGCCTGGCTGCGCGACCACGACGGGTTCGTGCCCCCGCACGCTTCGCTGCGCTTCGACGTGGTCGGCGTGCGGATCGACCCCGAGGGCCGGCCGGTCGAGTGGGAGCACGTGCGCGCGGCGTTCTAGGTGCCCTCGAATCGCTCGATGTCCGCGATCTCTGCCTTTATTGCCGCCGTAGCCTCCTCGTCGAGCGGTTCGAATGGGCTCAGCTCGACCTTTGGCGTCTTCCCCTTCCGCCGCATGCTCCACGTGCCCGTCGCCGCGCCGTCGACCAGGATGGTCGGCCGGATGAGTCCCCCGCCGGGCACGATCCGCGGCCACCTCTCGGGGCCCGCGATGAAGTCGCGGTCACGGTGGCCCATCAGGTAGTTGTCCCAGGCCGGGAGGAGCCGGATGATCCGGCCGCGGGGGCGGCGAGCGCCCCGGACCACCACCCACGCCCGATGGTCCCCCACACGCACCGCCACCAACTCGTTGCCGATCCGCGTCAGCCCAGCGCGAACATCCCGCAGCGGGAGCCCCGACCAGCCGGCGAAGTCCGCCTCGGTGGCCGGGCCGAAGGCGCGGACGTAGCGCCGGGTGAGCTCGCCCACGGCGGCATCGCGGTCGTGCCGCGGCCGCTCGCCCACCCAATCCCGCGCCAGCGCGAGCAGCGTCTCCGAGCCGGAGTCAGGGCCAAGGATCCCGATGCCCACCCCCGTCGCGAGGCGGAACAGGTGCACCCGCTTCGGGGCATCGATCTCGATCCCAAGGCGCCCGAGCCTGGCCACGAGCTCGCTGCGGCCGAGGAAGCCGTCGCTCTCGAGCGCCGTGCGGATGGCTTCGAGTGCCTTGTTCTGCACGGAAGCGTCGAGCCCGAGCTGGCCAAGGCGGCGCCGCGAGTCCGCCACCAGGCCGGCATCGAACAGCGGCAGGAGCCAGCCCGCGTCCTCCGCTGCGAGCAGATGCATCGTGCTTCGCATCGCCCAGGTTCGAACGATCGAGCGCTCCTCGGTCCGCGCCCGATCGACGTCGGCGGCGCGCAGGCGCATGCTCCGGGCCCTGAAGCCAAGCCGCCCGGCGCGAGGGTCCTGGGCCTGGATGCCGGCGCTAAGCCGCGCCACCTCCACCGGATCCCTCAGATCGGAGGGGCGGTGCAGGAGCTGGGCGGCGGCCCGGAGCGTCGGCAGCCGCCCCGTGTCGATTGCGCGGCTCAGGGGAACTCGAGCTGCGAGTACGCGATCGACTGGAAGGAGCGCCGGTGCAGGTCAGATGGTCCGTGCTCGATGATCGCCGCCCGATGCTCGGGAGTCGAGTAGCCGACGTTGCCGGCGAACCCGAACTGCGGATAGGCGCCGTCGACACTGCACATGTAGCGATCCCGCGTCACCTTCGCCACCACCGACGCGGCGGCAATCGCGGCGCTCTTGGCGTCCCCGTCGATCACCGCGCGATGCGCGACCGAGCAGGCGGGGACCCGGAATCCGTCGGTGAGGCAGACCGCACCGGGCACAGCTACCCGCTCGAGGCTTCGCGCCAGCGCGGCGAGGTTGGTCACGTGAAGGCCCCGCGAGTCGATCCCGCGCACGCAGCGCACCGTGACGGCAACCCGGGACGCCGCCCGCAGCACGTGGGGATAGAGCTCCTCGCGCTCCTCCGGACTCCGGACCTTCGAGTCGTCCAGATCGGAAAGCGCCCGGCGATTGCGCAGGCTGAGGGTCTCGTAGTCGATCAAGACGGCAGCAGCGACCAGCGGCCCCGCCAGCGAACCCCGTCCGGCTTCGTCAGCGCCCGCGACGAAGCGCGACCCAAGCGAGCGATCGAAGCGAAACAGCTTCGCCGCGCGCCGGCGTCGGGCAGTGATGCGCCTCTTGGCGGGGGCGGGCGACGCCGGAGCCTCGGCCTTTGCCGCCGCTGTGTCCACCCGCGCCATCGCGAGCATGATGAACAACTGTCCGGGTGGATTCAGGCGCCGGCCGGGACGTGACGTCGCCCTACCCCGCAAAGACCGTGATTTCGGTGGCCTAGAGGAACCCGATGCGGTCCGGCGGCCAGTAGGTCAGGCGCGCCTCCCCGATGATCCAGTCGCGGGGGACGGGTCCCCAGAAGCGGCTGTCGTCGCTGGACCCCCGGTTGTCGCCCATCATGAAGTACTCGTTGGGAGGGATCGTGATCGGCTTGGGCAGATTGCACGTGCCGCCGTTGCGGCAGGGGTTGATGAAGTCCTCCTCGGCCATCACG
>DATFON010000222.1:0-4118 GCA_035265465.1 Solirubrobacterales bacterium
CAGCTCATCGCGGAACTTCGGATGAGCGATCGCGATCAGGCGCTCGGCGCGCTCGCGGATCGAGCTGCCACGGAGCTCCGCGACGCCGTACTCCGTGACGACACGGTCGACGATGTTCTTGAAGGTCGTGACCGCCGCGCCGGGATGGAGCTGAGGCACGATCCTGGAGACGGAGTCGTCCCTGGCCGTGGAGTGCAGGACGATAAAGGCCTGCCCATGCTCTGCGAGCACCGCACCGCGGGCGAAGTCGGGCTGGCCCCCGGACGACGACCAGTACTCGCTGCCCAGCGACTCCGACGCGCACTGGCCGAGGAAGTCGACCTCGATCGTCGCGTTGATCGCGGTGAAGTGATCCTCGCGCGCGATGTTCCGCGGATCGTTGGTGTAGTCGACGGGCCAGAACTCCACCCCCGGGTTGTCGGAGACGAAGTCGTAGATCCGCCGGGTCCCGAGCGCGCTGG
Organism: Solirubrobacterales bacterium; assembly: GCA_035265465.1. Classification (GTDB taxonomy): domain Bacteria; phylum Actinomycetota; class Thermoleophilia; order Solirubrobacterales; family 70-9; genus AC-56. The sequence continues at coordinate 462 of DATFON010000222.1, forward strand.
TGGTGATGATCTTGTTGCGATGCGTGCGCTTCCGAGTCCCGGTGACGGCGCCTCTCTCCACCAGGTCCGCGAACCCGTCCGAGAGCAGCTCCGTATGCACGCCGAGGTGACGGTGATCGGCGAGGAGCCCCAGCACGTGGTCGGGTATGGCCCCGATCCCCACCTGGAGCGTGGCGCCATCCGGAATCCGCTCCGCGACCAGCTCGGCGATCCTGCGGTCGGCGTCGCGTGTCTCGTGCTCGGGGAGCTCGACGAGTGGGTAGTCGGCCTCGCACCATCCCACCACCTCACTCACGTGAAGCTGGTTCTCGCCGAACGTTCGCGGCATCTGGCGGTTGACCTCGACGAAGAAGGGCACCTCGCCGATCATGGCGGCGACGTACTCCGCGTGGCAGCCGAGCGAGAAGTAGCCGTGGCGGTCCGGAGCCGACACCGATGCGAGGACGAGCTTCGGCCCGCTCAGGTGCCGCATCAACCCGGGCACGTCGCTGAAGCTGTTCGGGATCAGGTCGCAGCGGGAGCCGTGGAAGGCGTCTTTGTCGTGAGGCGAGAGGAACCACGAGACGTGGCGCAGGTTCGGGACCTCGCCATCGATGTAGCGGCGATCGCGCAGCGGGAGCATCTGGTGCACCCGCACGCCGTCCAGGCGCTCCGAACCCGCCTCGATCGCGTCGAGCACGGTCACGGGCTCGGCGTTTCCCACGCCGATCACGAGATCGGCGCCCAGCTCGATGTGATCAAGCACCGCCTCCGGAGCGCATTGGCACTCCGCGAGGACGCTCTGGATGCTCGGAATGGTCACTTCTCCGCCCGTCGCCTCAACCCACCGGCTCGTTCCAGCGCAACAGAACCGGCAGCTCGTGCTCGTAGCCGAGCGTGCACAGGGAACCCGTTGCCAGCGCGAGCAGGCCGCCGTCCTCGGGCGGCAGGCCCACCCACCGCGCGCCCACCACGCGGAGCATGTGGCCGTGCCCGAAGAAGATGACGTCCCCGTCGGCCGCGCGAGCCTCGGCGATCAGCCGATCGGCGCGGGCTCCGGTGTCCGCCGCGGTCTCGCCGTTCGGGCACCCGTCGCGCCACAGGCTCCAGCTCGGATCCCGTTCGTGGATCTGCGCGGTGGTAATTCCCTCGTAATCCCCGTAGTCCCACTCGCGGAGGTCGTCGCGCACCTGCGCCACCTCACCGAGGCCGGCCAGGGCGCAGGTGTCGATCGCGCGCTTCAACGGACTGGTCAGGATGAGCGCGAAGGCTCTCCCCTGTAGGCGCGGGGCGAGGTTGCGGGCCCGCTCACGCCCGTTCTCGGTGAGTGGCAGGTCAGTGGTCCCGGTATGGCGCCCGTTCAGGCTCCACTCCGTCTCTCCGTGGCGGGCGAGAAGCAGCTCCGGCATCGCGCGCAGGCTAACCGCCCGCCGCCGACGCCCGACGTGAGGACGGCGCACCGTGGGGCTCCGCCCTGCAAAATGCGCGCCCATGTTCGATCGCGAGCGCACGGACGTCGCCGACGCCTGCCGCCAGCTGGCGGAGGAGGGGCTCGTGATCGGGACCGCCGGGAACGTCAGCGCCCGGGCCGGCGACAACGAGGTGGCCATCAGCCCCACCGGCGCCGTGCTCGGAGAGCTCACGCCCGAGCAGGTCACAGTCGTCGACATGAAGGGAACCGTGGTCGCGGGCGACCTGGAGCCGACCTCGGAGATCGATCTCCACCTCGGCGTCTACGAGCGCTACGGCGCGGGGGCGGTCGTGCACACCCACGCACCGATGGCGACCGCGCTCTCGTGTGTCCTCGACGAGCTTCCCTGCGTTCACTACCAGATGCTCCTGCTCGGAGGGGCGGTTCCGGTGGCCCGGTATGAGACCTTCGGAACCCCCGAGCTGGCGACTGTGGTGCTGGATGCGCTGGAGGGCCGGAACACCGCGCTGATGGCGAATCACGGCGCGATAACCCACGCTCCGGACATGGCCGCTGCGATCGAGAACGCGCTGCTTCTGGAGTGGGCGTGCACCGTGTACTGGCGTGCGGCAGCGATCGGCTCTCCCAATGTGCTTGACGATGCGCAGCGCCAAGCGGTCGTGGCGGCGGCGGTCGAGCGCGGCTACGGATCAACCCGTCGCGTCGAGCGCGACTCGGAGGAGGGCGAGTGAACGACGAGATGATCGCGATGGCGATGGGCGTCCACGTACTGGACGTTCTCGTGCGTCCGGTCGAGGAGATCCCGGAGGGCCAGGGCGGAGCGCTGGTCGAGGAGATCCGCATCACCGCCGCGGGATCGGCGGGCGGGACGGCCGTGACACTCGCGAAGCTCGGCGCGAAGGTGTCGAGCGCCGGCGCGATCGGCTCGGACGCCGTCGGCGAGATGCTCACCGGGCTGCTGGACCGTGGCGGCATCGACACAGCCCACCTCGTCCGGCGCGACGACGTCCAGACGTCGGCCAGCGTCCTCCCGATCCGTCCCAACGGCGAGCGGCCCGCCCTGCACGTCATCGGTGCGAACGCGACGTACGGGCCCGACGATGCCCCCTGGGACGCGATCGCCGGATCAACTCATCTGCACCTCGGGGGCCCTGAGTTCATGGGCGGCGAGGCGGCCGCCCGTATCCTCGCCCACGCTCGCGAGCATGGCGTCACAACGTCGGCGGACATCCTTGCCCCGGGCAGTCAGGCGGCCGACCTGATCGAGTGGATCGCCCCCGCATTTGGTGGTCTCGATTACCTGCTCCCGAACGACGAGCAGGTGTTGGGCCTCACCGGTGAAGAGGACCTGGTCGCCGGATGCCGGGCCCTGATCCGCCGCGGCGTGGGGTGTGTGGTGGCCACGCGCGGAGCAGACGGCGTCGTGATCGTCGACGAGGAGGGGAGCGAGCCCGTCCCGGCGTTTGAGGTGGATGTGGTCGACACCACCGGTTGCGGGGATGCCTTCTCCGCGGGGTTCCTCCGCGGCCTCTCCCTCGGGCGGTCTCGTGGCGACGCGGCGGTGCTCGGGTGCGCCGCCGCTGCGATGGTGGCCCAGGGGCTCGGGACCGACTACGGCGACTTCGACCTCGCCGCCGTGGACGACATGACCAGCCGGCGCGGATAGGGAACCCCTTCCACCACATCCCGCGCTTGTTGGACGGGCGTCGAACCTTGCTAATGTACGACGACCGTCATACAAGACCCCAAGCGACGAGGAGCAAGCATGAGCGAACCCCGTAGGACGCCGGTAAGCGAGCCGGCAAACGACAGCCAGATCCGGCGCGCGCAGCGCGGCGTCGTCGCCGGGTACATCCATCAGCTCTCGGAGCGACACGGCAACCACCGCTCTCCCGAGCTGAACGCGCAACCATCACCCAAGCCCGGCGAAGGAGGTTGACATGCGAATCGGGATCATCGGCAGCGGCGACAGCACCACGTCGAGCCGGTCACGGAAAGCGAGGGACGGGGCGTCCTCGCCGGCTTGGACTGACCTCTATTGCGGCGGCTTCGCCGCCTGACATGCCGCTGCCGCTACGAGAGTCGCGGCTTCTCACGTCCGACTTCGCTCGTAGGGTCCACCTCGCGGTGACGGTGCCGCCGGCCGAGGAGTGCCTGCCCGCCTCAGCCGAGCGACCCGGGCGCACCGGGAGCAGGGCGCTGAGGGCCCCACCCGGGGAACTGGTCCGCAGCTAGCCCGCCCGCTC
>DATFON010000223.1:0-6845 GCA_035265465.1 Solirubrobacterales bacterium
CACCGGTTCGTCGAGGCGAACGGGATTCGAATTCACGTCGCCGAGGCGGGATCCCCGGAAGCGCCGGCGGTGCTGCTGCTCCACGGGTGGCCTCAGCACTGGTACATGTGGCGCCGGGTGATGGCGGCCCTCGCCGGCGAGTACCGGCTGCTCGCGCCCGACCTGAGGGGCTTCGGCTGGACGGAGGCCCCGGGGCACGACTACGACGGTGAGACGTTCGCGGCCGACCAGGTCGCCCTGCTCGACGCCCTCGGTCTCGAGCGCTCCCATATCGTCGGGCACGACTGGGGCGGGTGGACCGCGATCCTCCTGGGGATCCTGCACGCCGATCGAGCGGATCGAATGGTGGTGTGCAACGCACCCCATCCCTGGCCGCGGCTGTCGGCACGCCTCGCCGCCGAGTCATGGCGCAGCTGGTACACGTGGGCGATCGCGACTCCCGGCCTCGGCCGTCGGCTGCTGGAACGGCTCTGGATCGCTCGTCACTTCCTTAGAAGTGGCAACGTGGGAACACCGTTCACCGACGAGGAGGTCGAGCTCTACGCCGAGAGCTTTCAGGAACCGGCTCGAGCACAGGCGATCGCGAAGCTCTACCGCTACTACCAGCGCGCCCTGCGCGAGGGAATCAGCGGCAGATGGCGCCGGGAGCGCCTGGCCGCCCCCACGCTCCTGCTCTTCGGTGAACGCGATCGCTACCTCACCCCGAGGCTCCTGCCCGGATACGAGCCCTACGCCGACGACATGCGGGTCGAGCTCGTGCCGGACTCCGGCCACTTCATCGTCGAGGAGAAGCCGGACCTCGTGATCGAGCGCACGCGCGAGTGGCTCGCGGCCAGGGTCGATTAGGCGAGTCGATCACTCGTTCCAATCGCCGGCGGGCGGGCACCCGCCCGTGCCCGGGTCACTGCATTCGAACTGAAATGCGCCGTTTGCCTGTCGAGCTACGGTGAAGACGGTCCCCGATTCGGATTCGACCGCGATGCCGTACGTGGATGAGCCCGAGCTCAGATCGATCGAGGTGCCGCGCAGCGTGGGCTCGATTTGCTCCAGCGCGGGCACATCCGCGCCGGCGTATGTGCCGTTGTTCTCGGTCGCGTACACCTCCATGGCAGTCTGCGCGGCCAGGGCCGTTGATTCGGCCTGCGCGTCCTGGGCCTGGAGGTCTTGCTCGGTGGCCGCTGAGGTGGTCGACGGCTCATCCGATCCACCGCACCCGGTGAGGCCAACCACCAGGACGCCGATCAAGAAAAGCGTGGACCGACTCGAGCTCCCGGAGGACGCGCCCGATCTCAAAGCGGGAACTCCTCGCCCCGCAGCAGCCGGCGCAGCAGGTGCATCGCCACGGTCGTGGACCGATCGCGGATCTCGGCGCGGTCTCCGGGCAGAACGGGGTCTCGCGCGAGGATCTCGCCGTCGGAGCGCTTCACGCAGATGCAAACGTACCCGACCGGCTTCTCCTCGGAGCCGCCGTCCGGACCGGCGATTCCGGTGATACCCACGCCGAGGTCCGCATGGAATCGGGCCAGGGCGCCGTCCGCCATCGCCTCGGCAACCTCCGGCGACACGGCGCCATGGCCCTCGATGAGCTCCGCGGGGACGTCGAGGAGCTCTTGCTTGGCCTCGTTGGAGTACGCGACGACCCCGCCGGCCACATACGCGGACGATCCGGGGCGCTCGGTCAGGCGGGCCGCCATGAGCCCCGCGGTGCACGACTCGCCCAGCCCGATCCGCTTACCGGCGAGAAGCCCGGCCACCTGCTCGTCGATCGAGGACCCGTCACGGCTGAAGACGAATCGCGAAAACCGCTCGGCCAGACGGTCCATGAGCTGCCGCGCCACCACCTCCGCCCCATCGCGATAGCGAACGTCGATCTCGAGCTCCGCGCGCCGCAGGCAGGTCGTGATCTCCAGGGGCGCGAGGTCCACCTCCCCCTCGATGTCCCGCAGGGCCTTCGCGAGCTCCGACTCGGGGATCCCGAAGATGCGCAGGGTCTCCGTGTGAATCGGCGTGGCGTCCGCGAGCGCCTTCCGCGCGTCGTCGGTAGCCAGTGCCTTAGGCCACATCGCCTGCAGCTCGCGCGGGGGGCCGGGAAGCACGATGACAGTGGGTCCATCGGTTGGCACGACGAGGCCCGGGGCCGTCCCCGCGGGATCGATGGGCGTCGCTCCGTCGGGGATCAGCGCCTGCTTGCGATTCGCCTCGCGGAGCGCCTCGGCATCGAATCGCATCCGCCGCGCGAACCCGGCGAGGATCTCAGCGATTCTCTCCTCCATCTCCTCGTCCAGGACGAGGTCCCGCCCGGCGAACTCGGCGACCACTTCCGCGGTCAGGTCATCCGCCGTGGGGCCGAGCCCGCCGCTCGTGACGATCAATTGCACGCCCAGGTCGGCCAGGAACCGCAGTGCCCCCCGAAGGTCCGGGCCCCGGTCGCCCACGCACACGATGTGGGACACCTCCACGCCGAGCTCGCCCAGTCGCTCCGCGATCCATGGGCCGTTGCGATCCGAGATTCGGCCGGTCAGGACCTCGGTACCGGTGACGACGACGCCGGCGCGCACGCTCTCGCCGCTCACGGGCACTTGGGCCCTTGGTAGGAGATCGGCTTGATGCCGCCGGAATCGATGGCAAAGCTCGCGGGCCGTTTGGACTGCACGCGCTGCGGCTTGCCGCCCAGGACGACGGTCACAGCACCGCCCGAGATGAGGTCGAGGCGATAGTTCTCGGCCGGTGGCTCGAACGGCCCCTGCTTGGACCCGGCCACGAGCGTCTGGGAGTCGATGAGCGGGCGGCCGTGACCCGGCAGCAGGCAGACGACCATCTCGTCACGCGTGGTCAGGGCCAGCGATACCGGTTTCCCGGAGGAGTTCCCGTTCCCCTGGCCACCGCGCTTCGAACCCTGGGATCCTTGATGCCGGTCGTGCTTGCCCTTGTGGTGGCCCTTGCCCTCGTTATCGCTCGAGCCCCCGAATAGGCCGATCGCGACGAGGACGATCACCGCGAGTACGCCGACGATCCCGGCCACCAGAAGCGCATATCCCCTGGAACGACGCCGCGGCTCCACCGGACGGCGGCGTCGCTCCAACAGGGGCTCCGAAAAGAGGTACGGCTGCTCGCTCGCCGGCGAGCGTTCGATCGTCCGCCTGAACTCGTCGACGAGGGCGTCCGCATCGAGTCCCAGATAGCCGGCGTACGTTCGGAGAAATCCCTTGACGTAGGTCGGTCCCGGCAGCGTCTCCCACTCCTCGTTCTCGAGCGCGCGCAGGTACTTCGTCCTGATCTTGGTCTGCTGCTCGACGGTCGCGATGTCGAGCCGCAGCCGCGTGCGGGTGCTCTTCAGCACCTCGCCGATGTGGAGTTCTCCTTCGTCCCTCATGACCATGGCGGCGCATATTCTCGCCGCCGCCGGTCCGATGCGCCCACGCCCGCCGGAATGCTCAGTCGAGAGGGGCGCTTACGGATTCCTGCTCGGGCTCGGTGGCCGACTTCTCCGAGGCCACGTCACCTTCATCCGCGTCGTTGTGGGCAGTGCCACCGTGGCGAGCCAGCGCCCGCGACAGCTCGCCCTCGGTCACCAGGACCTGGCGCGGCTTCGAACCCTCGTACCCCGAGATGATGCCGCGCCGCTCGAGCATGTCGATCAGGCGTCCGGCCCGCGTGTATCCGACGCGTAGCCGCCGCTGGATCATCGAGACGGACGCGGTCTGGCTCTGAACGACGATTCGCGCCGCCTCGTCCAGCAGGTCGTCGTTATCGGGTGAGAGATCACCCTCGCGCTCGTCGCTGCTCTCCTCATGCACCTCCAGCAGGGCCGGGTCGAACTCCGGCTCCCCCTGCCGCGCCCAGTGGGCGCTGATGCGGGCGATCTCGTCCTCGGTCACGAAGGCGCCCTGCAGCCGCTGAAGGCGCGAGGTGCCGACCGGCCTGAACAGCATGTCGCCCTGCCCGAGCAGAGTCTCCGCACCGCCCTGGTCGAGGATCACGCGGGAGTCCACCTGCGAGGCGACCCCGAATGCGATCCGCGCCGGGATGTTGACCTTGATCGTCCCGGTGATCACGTCGGTGGACGGACGCTGGGTGGCGAGCACCAGGTGGATGCCCACCGCGCGTGACTTCTGCGCCAGGCGGATGATCGAATCCTCGACCTCCGCGGGCGCGACCATCATCAGATCGGCGAGCTCGTCGATGACGCAGAGGATGTGCGGCAGCGGGGGCTCGCCGGCCTTCACCCGCGAGCGATTGAGCTCCGCGAGGTTTCGCGTGCGGGCCTCGCCCATCACCGAGTACCGGCTCTCCATCTCGCCGATCAGGTTGGCCAGCACATTCGCCGCGAGACGGGGGTTTGTGACCACGGGTGTCAGCAGGTGAGGCAGGCGCTCGTAGTGGTTCAGCTCCACGCGCTTGGGATCGACCAGCACCAGGCGTGCCTCGTTCGGCGAGGCATGCAGCAGGATCGAGCAGAGCATCGCGTTGATGGAGCCGGACTTTCCGGATCCCGTTGTGCCCGCCACGAGCGCGTGGGGCATGAGCGCCAGGTCGGTCCACACCGACTGACCCGAGACGTCCTTGCCAAGCCAGACGGCGAGCGGTGAGGAGCCCTTCGGGCGGCCGTCGTAGATGTCGCCCAGCCGCACCAGGCGCCGGCGCTGGTTCGGGACCTCCACGCCCACGGCCTTCTTGCCCGGGATCGGCGCCAGGATGCGGATGTCGGTGGACGCGAGGGCGTAGGCCAGGTCGTCGCGGAGCTGGGCGACCTTCGAGACCTTTGTGCCCGGCGCCAGCTGGAGCTCGTAGCGGCTCACATGCGGGCCGCTTACGACGCCCAGAAGGCGCGCCTCGATGCCGAAGCTCCGAAGCGCCTCCAGGAGCGCGCCCGCGGTCGCCTCGCGGTCGCGCATGTCGGGGCCCGGATCGCCCTTGCCGCGCTCGAGCAACTTCGGCGGGGGAAGCTTGTAGTCGATCTCCTCCGATTCGGTCACGCCCGAGCGCCGGTTGCCCATCGGCGTCAAGTCCGCGACCACCGCGTCGGCGTCGTCCGGCTCCTCCTCGGGGTCGTCGGGAGCCGGCGGAGCGGTGTCGTCGTAGGCGAACTGCCCCGGGCCGGGGGAGTCCGGCTCGTCGGCATCCCAATCGGGCTCGTCATCATCGGCGAAGCGCGTGCCGGCCTCGTCGACCCCGGGATCCGACAGCGATGCCGTGGCCAGCGCCTCGGTCTCCCCCGCCCGCGTGATCGCGATGTCGCGGCCGTCGGGCTCGAACCCCTGAATCCCCTGTCCGCCGCCGAGCCGCACCGTCTTCGCCAGGTCGCGGGTGCCGGCACCGGCCGTGCGCGCCATCCTGCCGGCCCTGGTGAGGAGGCTCGAGACCGTGGTCTGGGTGATGAGGAGCGCCCCGCTCGCGAACATCAGGATCGCGAGGATCTGAGCGCCGAGGCGATGGAAGAGCGACGTCGCCGCCCAATAGAGGGCCTCGCCGAGCACGCCGCCGTGAACGGAGTAGAAGGGCTGGTCGAAGTAGCCGTGCCTCGCCGGGTGCGCAGGACCCAGTCCGGCGATCTCAGCCGCGAACGCCAGGAGCACGGCACACAGCAGCAGGATGACCCCGGCGTTCAGCGCCGCTGGCGCCTTGATGATCGGTCGCATGATCAGCGTGGCCCCCCAGCCCCCGACGGCCACCGGGACGAGATAGGCGACCCTCCCGGTCACATCGGAGAGCGTCGACTTGAGGGAGTCGCCGACGGGGCCGCCGTCCCAGCCCACGTAGAGAACGCCGCCCAGGTAGACGGCGACCGCCACCAACCCCAAGCCGATCAGGTCCAGGTGCCGCTGCTCCAGGCCGGCCACGATCTCCCGTGGGCTCGGCCGCGACGAACGAGCGCGCGAGCGCGCCGGCGGGCGAGCCCGCTGGCCCCCGCGCCCCTTGGAGCGGCGCTTGCGCGTCAACAACATGTGTGGGCAGGTTCGACGCCTGCGGAAGGTCCCCTCCGAAGCGCGTGGCGTGCGACGCCATAAAGGCGCGCTAAAAGATGCCTGTATTTCGCTTAACCAGGGCTAGTCTGTCTCTGGATGCTCGATCCGGATCTGGATACAGGCCGTGTGCTGGTCGTCGAGGACGACGCCGAGATCGCGGACGTGCTTCGGCGAACGCTGCGCCAGGAGGGCCACGAGGTCCGATCCGCGGGCGATGGCGTGGCGGCACTCGAGGTCGCCGAGGACTTCGTCCCCGACCTCGTGATCCTCGACCTGGGGCTGCCCAAGCTCGATGGAGTCGAGGTGTGCCGTCGCCTCCGCGACTCGAGCGACGTCTCGATCCTGATCCTCACCGCCCGCACCCAGACGGACGACCGCGTCGTCGGGCTCGACTCTGGGGCCGACGACTACCTGGTGAAGCCGTTCGAGCGCAAGGAGTTGCTCGCCCGCATGCGCGCGCTGATGCGCCGCCGCCCACCTCGTGGCACCGCGTCGCTAACGGTCGCGGATCTGCGGCTGAATCCCGACACTCGCGAGGTCTACCGCGGCGACCGGCCGATCGAGCTCACGAACCGCGAGTTCGAGCTGCTCGAGTACCTGATGCGCAACGAGCGCCTCGTCATCTCCCGTGAGCGCCTGCTGGAGGAGGTCTGGGGCTACGACCCCATGGCGATGACCAACACCATCGATGTCTTCATCTCCAATGTGCGGCGAAAGCTCGAGGCAGGACACGAGCCGAGAATCCTCCACACCAAGCGCGGCGCCGGATACGTCATGAGGGCGCCCCGCGATGAAGAGGCTTGAGCAACTCCTCGCGGCACTGACGCCGAAGCGCTGGCCGGTCCGCTGGCGCTTGGCCGCCGTCTCGGCGGGCCTGAC
>DATFON010000224.1:0-4361 GCA_035265465.1 Solirubrobacterales bacterium
AGGGCGTCACGGTCGCGGGCGGCCTCGTGTGGGTCACCGTCCGAGCGGGGGCGACCCCGCCCGAGACGCCGGCGGCCGCATCCGCGGGAGATGCCGCTCGGGTCGTCGTTTCCGGCGACTCGACAACCGATCCGGCGCTCGCAGAGCAAGGCGACCTCGAGCTCTTCGGAGCCACCTGCGCCCTTCTCTTCAACTACCCCGACCGTCCGTTCCCCGAGGGCGCGCGCCTTCTGCCCGAGGTCGCGAGGGGACCGCCTTCGGTCGCGGACGGCGGCAGGACGTACACGTTCACGATCCGCTCGGGCTTTCGCTTCTCGCCGCCGTCGAACGAACCGGTGACCGCGGCGGCGTTCGAGCGCGCGATCAAGCGGGCCCTCAATCCTCGCTTGGGGGGGTCCGGCCCCGCGGGATTCCTCGTGCGCGACATCGTCGGGGCCAGGGAATACCGGGCGGGCGAGACCCGACGCCTCGCCGGCGTGAGCGCCCAGGGCAAGACCCTCACCGTCGAGCTGACGGAAGCAAGCTCAAACCTGGTCGAGCGACTCTCGACGCGGTGGTTTTGCGCCGTACCCCCCGATACGCCGGTGGATCACGAGGTCGGCGACCTCCCCTCGGCGGGCCCCTACTACATCGCCTCTCATGTACCAGACCAAAGCCTCCTCCTCCGCCGCAATCCCAACTACGGGGGCGAGCGGCCCCATGAGCTGGCGGAGATCCGCTACGCGTTCGGCGTTTCGCCGCGGCGCGGTGTCGAGGAGGTCGCGGCCGGACGGGCGGACTACGTCATCGTCGATCCGCTCTTCAGCGACGATCCGCTCCTAAAGCCCGAGGCGTTCCGGCGGCTTACCGCTCGCTACGGGCCGGGGAGCGAGGCCGCGCGGGCCGGGCGACAGCAGCTCTTCACGGAGCCCAACCTGAACCTGTACTACTTCCTCTTCAACCGCCGGCGCGGCCCGTTCGCGGACGTGAAGCTACGGCGGGCGGTCGCCTACGCGATCGATCGCCGAGCTCTAGCTCCCTACGCAGTTCTCGAGCGGGGAAGACCGACCGACCAGTTCATCCCCCCCGGGGCGCCCGGATTCGAGGACGCCGCGATCTATCCGCTCGGCGGTCCCGACCTGGCGAAGGCGCGGGCGCTGGCGGGGGCGAAGCGACGCCGTGCCGTCCTCTATACGTGCGACCTCCCAGATTGCACCAGCCAGGCCGGGATTCTCCGGGCGGATCTCCGCAGGATCGGGATCGACCTCGATGTGCGTCAGTTCCCGATTGGCAGCGACGAGCTCTTCAGGAGGGTCCGGAAGCCGGGCGAGCCCTGGGACCTTGCGTATTGGAACTGGCTCCCGGAGTACGCCGACCCCTGTGACTTCATCGACATCGCGCTTGGGCCTGGGGGCGGGATGCCCGCCGCCGTCCGCGATCCCGCCATCAACGAGGCAATCGCCGATGCGGCCCGCCTGAGGGGTGAGGCCCGCCTGAGCGCCTACGCGCGGCTGGATCGTTATCTCGCGGCAGACGTTCTGCCCGCGGTGCCGTTCGCCACCGGGACGACCACGCACTTCCTCTCCGCGCGGATGGGCTGCGAGGTGCCACACCCGGTCTACGGCCTCGATCTCGCCGCCTTGTGTATCAGGCCCGATTCCGATTGAGTTGGCAGTACCCGCCGCACGGGCGGTAACGGCAACACGGGGGCCCTTCCTGTACGCGGAATTACGAGCATTGGCTCGGCTTGCCGACGCATTATTTGTTTGGCGCGATTCCGGTAGGCGGCAACGGCTAACTTCAGCGACGCGCTTCCGCCTCACGCGGTTGCGGGAGCGAGTGGCGAGGCTATGCGGACTGCTCCTCCTCCTTGGGGGACGCCACCCCCCTAGCTACAGCACGACTGCTTTGTAGCCGAAGCGATCGCCCACGGGCCGGGCGTCTTCTCGGACAATCGCCAGTTGGACCCCGGTCCCTCAGCCTGACGACGCCGGGGGGCATTCAGCCAACCACTCCTCACTTCACGACGACCCGCGCGCGGGCAACATGCAGATACCGCGCTGGGTGCAGGTTGTCGCTGCGGTCCGCGCAGTACCGAGAGCGCAGGTCATCGCCGCCGAGGTCTTCGATCAGGGTCATTCCCACGGCCCTCAGCTCGTCTGCGAGCAGCGCCGGGATGAAGCCCGAGACCCACGGCTCGCCGGCCGCCTCCAGGCCGGCCCTGATCCGCCGGGTCTCAGGGGACGCGCTCTCGGGCTCGAACTCGCGCTGGTCGATGTAGGTGAATACGAGCTCGCTGGCGGGGAGCGAGCAGGAGGCGATCTCGCGGAGCGTCGCCAGGTTCGCCTCCCGCGTGAGGTACGAGGTAACCCCTAGCCAGGCGAAGAACGAGAGCTCGTCGCCGCTGAAGGACGAGCGCTCGAGCGCAGACCCGAGCGCCTCGGCACTCAGGTCGGCGGCGACGAAGTGCAGGCGGTCGGGGAGCGCGACGCCAAGGTCGTGAAGGCGCCGGCGCTTGAACTCCTGTGTCGCCGGATGGTCGACCTCGAAGATCTCAAGCTCGCGGGCGAAATCTGGTTGCCGTAGGGCGAAGCTGTCCATCCCGGCGCCGACGATGACGTACTGGCGCGCGCCCAGCGCGACCGCCTCCGCGAGCGCATCCTCGGCGTAGCGCGTCCGCGCGATGATCGTCGGGTACGCGGGATGTAGCCTGAGCGCCGCATCGACCCTCTCGGAGAGCGTCGCAAGTGCCGCCACGCGCTCGGCGTCAGCCGGATCAAGACCCGCCTCAGCCGCCAACGAAAGCGACTCGCGCTCCTCCTCCGAAACCAGCCGGTTGCCCCAGGGGTCGTCGATCAGCGCGGGCCGGTCGAGGCGAGTGTGAATCGCCCGCATTAGCGAGGTGGCGAGGGCGGTGAGGCTGGCTCGGGTCGCGTCCATCGGCTCCCCCGCGTGTATCAGGGGCTGATCCGAGGCCCGACCTCGGCTGCCAGGAGCTCGATCTGACGCCGCTCATCGCCCAGGGGCCAGAAGTGCACGCGACGGCAGCCTGCCTCGGCGTATCGACAGAGCAACTCGGCGCACATCTCGGCCGATCCGACACAAACCTGCCCGCGGAGCTCGTCCGGGTCTCGGCTCAGAAGCGGCCCGAGGACATCGGCGAGGATGCGGTCGGCCTCCGCGCTGCTGCCCGTGACCCAGGTCCACATGGTCACTAGCGCGTTCGGGAAATCACCCGACGGCCGACCCCGTGTCTCAAGCTCGCGCGTGAGGAACTCCATGGCCGTGGCAAAGCGCTCGGGCGTCGTGTTGTACGCGGACGACAGCCAGCCGTCACCCGAACGTGCGACCCGGCGCAGGCCGGGCTCGGAGCCCCAGCTCCCGATCCAGAGGGGGATGCCACCGGCTTGTCGCGGCCGCGGCGCGAGCTCGGCGTCCGGCGCGGCGTAGTACGAGCCGTTCTCGGGCACCTCGCTTCTGAGCAGCGCCCTCAGCATCGCGATCGCCTCGTCGAAGCGTTTCCACCGCTCCCCGAACGGCACAGCGACCGAGTCATAATCGCGCTTCGATGAGCCAGGCCCGAGGCCTGCGATCAGGCGCCCGTCGGAGAGGATGTCGAGCGTTGCGAGCGTCTTGGCGAGCGGCACCGGCCCCCGCAGGACGGCGAGCGAGAGCGTCGTCGCCAGGGCCATCTCGCCGGAGCGCTCAGCGATCGCGGCCAGGGCCGTGGGCCCGTCGAGCCAGGGCGTCGAGAAGATGAAGTGGTCGTTCGCGGAGACCGCGGCAAAGCCGCATTCCCGGGCGGCGTCGACCGAGTTTTCTAGTCGGGCGCGTGAGAGCCCCTCGTTGCCGAACTCCATCAGCGGCAGGTGAATGCCAAGGTCCATGCGCGCCTAAGCCCGCTGGGTCGGCGTCCGGAGACCTGCGGCCCGCGGGGGTCTCGTCACCGTGCCTGCCACTGGTCCTCTCGCGCCGCCTTCAGCGCCTCGCTGCGGTCGAGATAGGTGACAAAGCGGAGGACCTTCCCGTTCCTGAAGGTAAGGACGTGGCCCACCCGTACGTCGACGTCGATGCCGCTCGACTTACCCCGGGCGAAGGTGTGGAGGAATGCGACTACCTTGTCGCCGAGGTCGAAGAACTCCTCGGGCTCGTGGTGGAAGGACCCCCAGGCCTGCTTCAGCGAAGCCATGTACTCGCGGATACCCGCGTGACCGAATATCGGTTTGCCGCCGAGAGTGGCGAGATGTGGGTGCCACTCGACATCTGGGTCGCACTCCGCGAGCACCCCTTCAATGTCACCGCGGTTTCGCGCGTCGTACATTCGCTTGGCGACGGCAACGTTGTCCGGCGACATCGTTCACAGTATCTCGCCGCGAGCCCAC
>DATFON010000225.1:0-2035 GCA_035265465.1 Solirubrobacterales bacterium
TTCGAGCAGGGGCGGCAGTCGCTTCTGGCCGGGGTGCCGATGCCGTGGATGACGGAGTGGGCGGGCGCGTTTCCCGTCTTCGTCGCCGAGGCGTCGGGGGCGCGCTTCACGGATGTCGACGGCCACTCCTACGTGGACTTCTGCCTGGGCGACACCGGGGCGATGACCGGCCACTCTCCGCCTGCCACGGCCGAGGCGATCGCCGAGCAGGCGCGACGCGGCGTGACGCTGATGCTGCCCACCGAGGACTCGGCCTGGGTTGGCGAGGAGCTCGGGCGGCGCTTCGGTCTCCCCTACTGGCAGTTCGCGCTCACGGCCACCGACGCGAACCGATTCACCATTCGCCTCGCGCGGGCGATCACCGGCCGGCCCAAGGTCCTGGTCTACGCCTGGTGCTACCACGGCACCGTCGACGAGACGTTCGCGATCGCCGTCGAAGGCGAGACCCGCTCGCGCCCCGACAACGTGGGCCCGCCCGTCGACCTCGCCGAGACGACCAAGGCGATCGAGTGGAATGACGTCAACGCGCTGGACGCCGCTCTCGCGGAGGGCGACGTCGCCTGCGTCCTCGCCGAGCCCGCGATGACGAACATCGGGATCATCCCGCCGGAGCCCGGCTACCACGACGCGCTCAGGGCGCTCACCCGCGAGCACGGAACACTGCTCGCGATCGACGAGACGCACACGATCTGCGCCGGGCCCGGCGGCTATACCCGCGCCCACGGGCTCGAGCCGGACTTCGTGACGCTCGGCAAGCCGATCGCCGGCGGCGTTCCGGCCGCGGCCTACGGGATGAGCGCCGAGGTGGGCGGGCGCATCGCCGCCTACCTCGACACGCTCGAGACGAGCGACGTGGGAGGGATCGGCGGGACGCTTTCCGGCAACGCGCTGTCGCTGGCGGCGACCCGGGCAACCCTGGGGCAGGTGCTCACCGACGAGGCCTTCGAGCGGATGATCGCGTTGGGCGAGCGGTTCGAGGCCGGGGTCAACGAGGTCATCGCGGCGCACGAAGCCCCGTGGCATGCGACGCGCCTGGGGTGTCGCGTGGAGTACGGCTTCCGGGAGACGCCACCCCGCAACGGATCAGAGGCGGCGGCCACCACCGACCGCGAGCTTGAGCGCTTCCTCCACCTGCACGCGCTGAATCGCGGCATTCTGATGACGCCGTTTCACAACATGGCGCTGATGTGCCCGGCCACGACCGAGGCCGACGTGGACGACCACACGCGGGCATTTGGTGACGCGCTGAACGCCCTGTTCCCCTAGGCTGCCGGCGGCAGCGGTCGCCAGGGGACCGATGCCGAGGCACTGCGTGATGTATTCGGGCGAGACACTCACGGAACGCGGGCGGGCCACCCTCCGGCTCCCGGCGTGGGCGCTGGGCGAGCAGCGGCTCGCTCGGATGGCGGCCCGGGGCGAGCGGCACGCCTTCGAGGCGCTGTTCACCCGGTATCACCGCGAGCTGTACCACTACTGCCGGGCAATCGTCGGCGAGCCCGAAGAGGCCCACGATGCGCTGCAGAACACGATGGCGGTCGCGCTGGGCCACCTGCCGAAGGTCGAGCGGCGCACGTCATTGCGCGGTTGGCTCTATCGCGTCGCCCACAACGAGGCCGTGTCGATCCTGCGCCGCCGTCCGGCGCCCGTTGACCCCGTCGACCTGCCGGAAGGGATGGGGCCTGGCGCGGACGTTCGCTTTGAGGAGCGCGAGCGACTGCGCCAGCTCGTCATCGACCTGCGCGCGCTTCCCACCCGGCAGCGCGGCGCGCTCGTGATGCGGGAGCTGAGCGACCTGGGCTACTCCCAGATCGCGGCCGCCATGGAGACCTCGGAGGCGGGCGCCCGGCAGCTGGTCTACGAGGCCCGGGAGTCATTGCGGGCGCTGGAGCTCGGTCGCGAGCTGGATTGTCAGTCGGCACGGCGAGTCATCTCGGAGCGCGATGGAAGGGTGCTCCGCGGGCGCCGCCTGCGGGCACATCTCGGCGAGTGCGCCTCATGTCGGGACTTCGAGACTGCGATCGGCCGGCGCCGCGCC
>DATFON010000226.1:0-4788 GCA_035265465.1 Solirubrobacterales bacterium
GACATGAGACGCCTACCCCGCTCGCGACAATCGCTTCGGAACATCTTCTCGCCGCTGAGCCTGGAGGACCTGGAAGACATTGTGCCTCCGATTGACCCTGGAATCGGCGTTAAGGACATCTTTCTACGTCGTCTGTCCGTAGAACCGGACACCATCGGACCGTTCGGTGCTGCCGTCCTGTCCTGGGAGGTGGAAGCTCCACCGCAAGTGCGGGTCAAGATCAATTCTGAGTTCGTTGAGCAGGCCGGATCAATGGTCGTTCAGCCGGCGTATTCCAGCACTTATCGGGTCCTCGCTCTCTCGGGATCGCGGAGTAGAGAACTCGGGCATATTGACCTCACCGTCGATATGTCGGCGTGCTCGACAGATGAGCTTTTCAACCCACGGGTGCTGTTGGAGGGGGCACTCACCGCCAACATCAACGCGATGGAGGGTCTGTACACCCGGGGTCGACAGGTTGTGGAGTTTCAGGAGAACCGGATCACATGTCGGCTGAACTTCGGGAAGGACATCGACAACTTCCCAGACCCGACCATCCGAATCAACTGCAGCTTCGGGTTGGGAGTCAACCAAGGGCGGCTCGTCTCCTGGGGGGAACAGGTCTCGGCTGATGTGAGCTTCCCGATCTACGCCTGGGCAGTCGGTTCCTTCGCACTGGCGATTGCGGCGGGTATGGCCAAGGACGACGCGATAGCGGGCGGTTTCACGGTGATCTCCGCGATGGTTCAACTCCTGGAGTTTGTTTGGCACCTCGACGACGGGATGCGGCGACACTCAGTCAGGGTGGGGCCGTCGGAGGACGGGGCGGGCAGGATCGAGGTAACGGCGTGCCCTCGGCGGCTGCTTGACCGGTTCGCAGCCCTCGACGAAAACCGCGCAGTGATTGAGTGACGTAGGCCGGGCGGCCGTATCGTGCTGCTCGGAACCTGCCCGCGACCACTCTCATGAGCGGCGTCCCGTTCGCGGGCAAATTCGGAACCGTCTCTGACATGGACGGCGGTATCACGGTGCGAGTGCGAGCGCGGGTGTACTTCGACCACGCCAAAGCCCTCGAAGCCGGGCTGCGGGAGTAGGCGATGTCGGAGGAGAGCATCGCCGCTTCCCGGAACCTGAACGTCTAGTCGGATAGGGTCGGCCCGACCCCAAGCTGAGGAGGACCGACAATGAGCATCGTTGTCCGCTTCACCCCGTCGTCGTTGACGGCGGAGCAATACGACGAGAGTGTCCGTCGCCTGACGGACTCCGGTGACTTTCCCCCCGACGGGATGGATTACCACGTCTGCTTCGGCACGGAGGGTAACCTTCGCGTTAGCGAGATCTATGACTCGCGCGACCAGTTCGAAGCGTTTGGCGAGCGTCTGATGCCAGTGCTGGCCGATATCGGGATCGAGCCAGGCGAGCCAGAGGTGTTCGACATCCACAACATCGTCAAGCGCTAGCCGAGGAGATTCAGAACGCTTCAAGCCGCCGGGCTGCGGGAGTAGGCGATGCCGCAGGAGAACCTGGAGATCGTGCGCCGTGCAGTCGAGCGTTCCTGGCCGGAATCGAGCGAGGGGACTTTCGCGCCGCCTTCAACTTGGCAGAGGTGGCGGCGGATGCTGAATTTGTCGCGGCTCCCGGGTTCATGGAGGGGCGAAGCTTCATCGGCCCCGACGGGTTCGCCACGTTCGTGAGCAGATGGACCGAGGACTTCGAGGGGTTGATCGACGCTGGCGATGACCGCGTTGTCGGATCTTTCCGCCAGTTCGGGATCGGTAAGGAAAGCGGCGCGGCGGTCGAGCAGGAGTATTTCATCGTCTATGACGTGGCGGATCGTCAACTGGTCCGGATGCGGGCATTTCTTGACCGCGGGCAGGCCCTCGAAGCCGCCGGGCTGCGGGAGTAGGCGATGTCGCAGGAGGACGTAGAGGTCGTGCGGCGCGCCTCATCGCGACCTGCGGGCAGCAGGCGACGCGTGAGCTATACAGGTCGCCATCTACAGCACAACTTTCCCTGGGTCACGGTGTTCAAAGGTCATATGCGACCCGAAAAGGGAGGTGAGATTGTGAAGCGTCGCATCTTGGCAATCCTCGTAGCTGGGGCACTCATGGCGGTTGGCGCCGCACCCGCGTTCGGCGACGCCGGGACGCCGGGGACGACATTCCCCGAGCAGCCAGACGTCCAGGGCTGCACGGCGGTATTGACGAACCCCGGTAGTGGCAGCAGTGGCGTAGCCGGTGCCAATCTGTCGCCGACCGCAGGAGCAATCGTGACCGGGCTCATAAGCGACGCCTGCTTCGGCGGGTAAACGCCCCAGTTATTCGAACGGATCGGGCGGCTGCGAAACGCGGCCGCCCGTTTCGCACTCTCGCCGCCGGGGTTATGTGGGCTTAGGGCCGATCCGCAGGCCCTATTTCGGCGCGGCAACCGCGAGCACCCGGCGCTCATTGACGACGATGGAGCCGCTGCGTGTCCGCGTGACCTGCTCGATTTCGCGGAGATCGGGTTCTCCCTCGACGTCGATTCGACCCTGTCGCGGACGCAGCCGAGCCGATGGGATCTCGGTCCACTTGCTCACGCGGTTGAAGCGGATCAGCGTCCCCGGCGCCATCCGCGTCGGCTCGCGGGCGTATCGCGGGCCGCTGCGCCTCCGGTGCTCGGGCCGGTCCCGGAGCGGGTCGTGGCGTCCCGTGCCTGCGAGGGTCTCTCGTCCGGCGCCCATCAGCCGCGCACCCGCGCTAGAACGCCGGAGCGCGCTTTAGAAGCAACCGGCACACGAGGTCCGCCAGCGCCTTTCAGAGCTCAGCAGACTGTCGAAACGAGCGATCCGGTCGAAGCGTTGCGCCCGGCGGAGGCCGGGTGTAGGGTCGCCTGGAGGCGCGCGACCCCCTAGCGCGCCGGACACGGGAGGACAGGATGTCAGCCAAGCTTCGCCTCCACGCCGCCCGCGCGACGTTCGTCTCGCTTGCCGTGATCCTGGCCCTCGCGGTCGTTGCCCTCGTGGCTTTGAGCCGCGCGCCGGCAGCTTCGGCTGGCCCTTCACAAACTTCGAAGGTAACGGGCACGTGGAGCGATCCCGCGGGGGCGTGCGTTGCACACATCATCAGCTTCGATCCCAGCACCGGCGACTTCGTCTGCACCGGCACGAGCCACTGGACGGGAACGTGGACCGGATCGACGACGTGGACGCTCACCGGCAACCAGAGCCCGACCACGGGCGCTGTGTCCGGCCGGATCGACGAGGTATTCAAAGGCCACGTAGCCGACGGCACTACGGGCACGCTGACCTTCGTCGAGCACATCACCATCGACCCTGCTGGCAACACCGACATTCGCGGGAGCATCGTCGACAGCTCCGGTGGACTCGCCCACTCGCAGGGACACGCCCGCTGGATCGGCATCAGCAACCCTGACGGCTCCGGCAGCGGGAGCTACTTCGGTCAATGGCACCAGGGACAGCCGCGGTGCGGCGACACGATCACTACCGACGCGACCCTCCACCACGACCTCGTCAACTGCCCGAACAACGGGATCGTGATCGGCGCCGACGACGTCACGCTCGACCTGAACTACCACCGGATCGATGGCGACGAGACCCCCGCCGCCGGCTGCGACCCCGACACGGAATTCTGCGACGTCGGGGTGCTCAACAACGGCCACGACGACGTCACCGTGGTGCACGGCTCGGTGCGCGAGTTCTTGGTCGGCGTGTGGGGCTTGAGGGTCAGCCACAACCGCCTCCTGGGTATCTCCTCATCGGAGAACGAGTGCTGCGGCCTCGGGTTCTTTCGCGGCACTCGAAGCGTGATCCGAAACAGCTCCGGAAGGGGCAACGGCGCGCCCGACGAGGGTAACGGGATGTTCCTGATCGCCTCTCATCACGTCCGGGTCCTCCACAGCTCATTCCGAAACAACGGCGATGGCATCTTCGTCGGCGTCAAGGGCGGCGAATCCACCCACAACCTGATCAAGGGGAACGTGCTCTCGCGCAACAGCAACGCACTCGTCTTGGAGAGCTCAGACCGCAATCGGGTGAGGCGCAATCGCAGCCTTCGAGACGGCACTGGCGTTCTCGTCGCGCTCCATGGTGCCCAGCGAAATGTGATCGCCCGAAACCGCATCGTCCACCCTACTCAAGCCAGAGGGGGCGATGGGCAAGGTATCGTAGTCCCCCGCGGGGCCCACAACGTGATCGCGCGCAACTCGATCCGTGACCCCAGTCGGAATGCGATCGCCGTGGGCGGTGAGGGAGTTCGCGGGGTGGGCAACGTGGTCCGTCGCAATCACGTCCGCGGCGCTGGCAAGGACGGGGTGAAGGTCGGCGGGCAGGCCGAGCGCACACTCCTTCGGGGCAACCGTGTGCGCCAGTCACGAGACGACGGCTTCGACGTCGCGAGCCGCACAGCGAAGTTCACCCGGAATCGGGCGGTGGGCAACGGCGACCTCGGCATCGAAGCGGTGCGCGGCGTGATCGACGGTGGCGGGAACAAGGCGAGCGGCAACGGCGACCTTCGCCAGTGCACGAACATCGTCTGTAGCTGATCAGGTCCGCGGCTCAAGCTGAGCGATTCAGCTCGACCGGGCCGTGCCCCTCGATCTCGATGCTGGGACGCGCTTGCTCATCCGCGGTCTTTTTGAAATATCTGAGTTCTTTTCACAGCGACCCACCCGGCGGTTAGCGAGATCCACGGTCACGCTGCGCGACCCTCCCTCCGCGCAACCCCTGTTCGATCTGAATAGCGACGTACCGGGCGGAGGCCAATTGCACGAGTCCCCGTCGTGCCTCGGCGAGCGTGTAAGGCTCTCGGC
>DATFON010000227.1:0-14938 GCA_035265465.1 Solirubrobacterales bacterium
CCATCAGCGCACACGCGGCAACAAGGGAGACGACGAATACAGATAGCTTCATCGGCCGTCACTCCTTTGTAGCTGTGGGCGAACTGTCCCACTCTGTTCGTGCCGTGTCAACCCAGCGATTCGACCTAGGTCCTAGACGCGTGTCAAACGATTCCTCGCCGACTGAGTCCAGGCGTCACGAGCCGCGTCCGCCGCTCGGTGGCTGCCGGGCGGCGCGCGTGTCCACCTCGTGCCCACTTGGGCCCGAAAACCGCATGGCTATGCGGGGGTACACGGTTGTGCCGGATCTATTGACGCCGTTTCGCCCTGTATCGGCAATCCCGCCGGTTGCGGAAAACCGCTGCTAATCGCCGGGTTCGGCCAATCCGCGGTGTTGGTGGTTCCGGTTGTTCCGGCTACGTTCGTGACCATCTGTGTCCACTTCACGCTGCCGGCGGCAGCTCGTGGCGCACGGCGGGCGCGCTCGGCGCCAACGGCTTGCCACACCGAAAGCAGCGGACCTCGCCCAGGTCGTCCACCAAGCCGAGCGGCGCGGCACAACGGCAAGACTGTGCCGTCGACGGCTTCGTACGGCCATAGCCGGGATCGGAGGGGGTCAGCGCATACCGGCTGCGGTACGGATAGCTCACTGGCGCGCTTCCCGCTCCATCTTGACGATCACGCGGTCGATGCGCTCGAGGTGGACAGCGACGGGACGGTTCGCCCGCGCCAGCTCGATCATGGCTTGGCGGAACCTCTCGGAGCGTGCGCGCACCTCTCGGATGTCGGATTCCCGAATGACGTGCGCA
This sequence comes from Solirubrobacterales bacterium, assembly GCA_035265465.1. GTDB lineage: Bacteria > Actinomycetota > Thermoleophilia > Solirubrobacterales > 70-9 > AC-56. Next base: position 789 of record DATFON010000227.1, read on the forward strand.
CGCTAGCGGCGCGCGACGACGGAACTACCCCATTTGGGTTAAAAAGGCTTTTCCTTAGAGGAAGCCATCCGGCGGTATCCACACGTCACGGTTACGTTCCCCGACCCTCCCTAACCGTCCTAGCGCCCGTCTGGCGGCCTTCCCGGTGTTTGGTGGGGGTGTAGTCGGGGTTCGCGTCGCGGGCCGCTACAACGTCCTCATACGGGCCTTGTACGTAACCACCACGTCGTTCGGCCGAACGCTTACGTTCCTTTTCGCGACGGTGGAAGTCACACAGTCCCTTTGCCGTGGCGAAGTTGGGGCAACCGGCCGTGCTGCACATGCGCTGTGGCATCCTCTAGTCCGTTTCCCGCAGGTAGTCCTCGATGTCCCAGATCATCTGCTCAGCCGTTGTCTGCGCCTGGTACTCGGCATGGATAAGGAGAGTGATTCGCTCGCCGACGTAGCGCGCAATCGCCTTCATTTCCCCCGGGCCGATGCTGTCCCAATCGATGCGCTGCATCAGTTGTTCTCCGCCCCTCGCGCTTGCTCCTCGGACTCCTCACGCCATGCCTCGGCGTAAGGGTCGGTCAGCCGGTAGCAATCACCGGTCGGCATCTCGTCGTTATCGCGAAGCTCGACGGTGTGCACACCGCTTTCATCGCCGCGCTCGATCAGTGAGTCGCAGACTCCGCGGACCCCTGGGTCGTCGGTACTGATGCCCTGCGGGTAGTGCCTCCCCAAGAACCCGAGCATCTCGGTTTGCTTCCGGGTGAGGTTCTTCATGGATGGCCGCCTTCCGGTAGGTGACGTTCGCAGTTTGACGAGAACGGCCGACGCCGCCGGGCCCGATTGGAAAAACCGGCGACGCTTGCCGTGGGAGGGAGGGCGCCGATCCGAAGCCCGACGCCTCCATCCCGTGCTCCTAAGAGGATATTTTTGGGAGCACACGCTCTTCGATCACGAGAGACCGGTCACGGCGACGAATGCGCTGGGCCTGAACAGACCCAGGGCGAACCTCGACTCGGCCCTCAGCGTCGTGATATCGGATGCGAAATATGTACTGTGCGAGTTGGTCGCTTCGACCGTAACGCCACCCTTACGCCACACCGCGCCGCCTTGGCTGAACGCCCCGACGAGTGCGGTGCCGACGGTGATCGAGCTGGTCACGATGACCTTCATCCCCCACAGGGATTCGTTGACCTCGAACCGATTCGAGCCCGCCGGACCCTGGGGGCCACCGTATGGCCCGTAGAACGGCCCGCCACCGTAGTACTGGCCCTGGGAGTCCTTGGCCGTACGGATGGCCTGCCAATTTGAGGGGTTAATGACAACGACGTCGGGGTTCAAGAAACTCGATCCCCGAGTGCCGTTCGCCGCCTTGAAAATCGCCAAGGCGTTGTCGTCGACCGTGCCTCTCGCATACGTGCCGATCGAGCGGCCAGTGGCGACGATTCCCTGGAGGTTTGGCGCGGTGCCGCTTCCGAGGAGGATTTGCGCCTCCTCCGTCGTCCTCACGAATAGGCTGAGCCGCTCATTCAGATAGGCCGCGATCTGCGGGGCATCCTCCAGCATCTCGTCGGAGATCGGGAGAATCGTCGCGACCTTGCGGACCGGCTCCGTGGTCTCGGAAAAGACCAAGGCGCTCTCCGGCTTTGCCGCAGCCTCGGCGGTCGCCGCGGCCGCGTTGGTGGCCGTCGACTCGGCAACAAACTTCACCGGATTTCCGGGCGCCGGGCGGTTTGGAAACAGGTCGGCGACCGTCGGCGGCTCGCTCAAAATCGAGACGATCCCGCTCTCGTAGCCGCTCTGAACCACTGCTGTGCCCGGTGTGCTGGTGAGTACTGTTTTCGTCTCGAGCTCGACCTGGCCGGTAGACCAATTGCCCGATCCAAGCCCCTTGGCCAGGATCGACTTGTAGCCGGCCGACTTGACGAACTGGTCGCCTGGACCGCCTTCGGATGATCCCTCCGCGTTGCGGACGCTGCCACCGCGGTTCAGCTCGGCGATGCGGTCTTCGATTTCCTGTTGGTCTGCGGCCTGATCGAGCAGCCCCTTGGCCTCGGCGCGCTCCTCGGGCGTAAGCTCGCGACCCTCTTCTTCGGCCTGGCGCTGGATCGCCACCGAGCGTTCGATCAAACGTGCACTGGATGCCATGATCGGACACCACCTTTCTTCGGTGATTCTTGATGCCGACCCTGGAATCAGGTCTGCGGCCTAGCCTTGGCCCTGTGGGCTCCTCGGGGTTGCCGCCTGGGTCCTGCGGGGGCGGGGTAGGTCGCTTGTTTTCCTCTGCCGCGGCCCGCTTCGAGCTGCCTTTTTGGCAGTCGGCGGTATTTCAGTTGAACTTTAGAAAGTGTAGTACAGCCGGATGTCGCGAAAATCCCCACCGGGGGGTCTGCCATCCGGCGGTAAGTGAGCGGCGCAGCAGCTTGCCGTCACGGGCCCCCCGGCTATAGGGTTGGCCCATGGCGGTGGTGATCGCACTACGTCCCGACGATGATCGCGGTCGGGAGATCCTTGACAGGCTCCAGAAACGAATCGAATTGGAGCCGATTTCCGGGGTCGCGAGCGACGGAACGCGTCGCTATCACCTCGAGGACGAGGCTAACGTCGATGCCCTCGATGAGGACTTGGATCGCATCCACCCGGACTGGCGGGACCACCTGACCAACTGGCGCGACTGATCCCCCCCGGCCCGGTGGCTACGCCGTGGCTACGGGATGGCTACGCGACTGACCCCGACTGACCCTCATTGACGCCTGGGAAGCGCCTCGAACCCCTCCTTCCGACTGTTTCCCCATGGGTTTGGTTCGATGCACCGTGGGACCGGCGTGGGACCGGGATGGGTACGGGAGTGACCTCGGCTGACCCTGAGTGACGCCTGAGCGCGTTCCTCGTGCCGTGCCTGACGCATACGATGGGAGGTGTGGCCAACTACCGCATCTGGGCGCCCTGGCGGCTCGCTTACGTGAAGGACGCCTCCAAGGATTTCGACGAGGGCTGCATCTTCTGCACGGCGCCCGCCCAAAATGATGATCGGGCCACCCTGATCGTCCATCGGGGCAAGCGGTGCTTCGTGATCCTCAACAAGTTCCCGTACACGAACGGTCACCTGATGGTCGCTCCATACGAGCACCTGGCGACGCTGCCAGCGCTCGATGCCGAGACGGTGGCAGAGATGATGGCCCTGGCCCAGCGGGCGATCGTGGTGCTCGACGAAACGTATGGTCCGCAGGGCTACAACGCAGGCCTCAACCAGGGCCGCATTGCCGGCGCGGGCTTCGAGGGCCACATCCATCTGCACGTCGTGCCCAGATGGGCCGGCGACACGAATTACATGCCGGTGCTGGCCGACACCCGGGTGATGCCCCAGTCGCTGGAGGACAGCTACGACGCGTTGGAGGACAAGTTCTGAGCGCCGTCGCACCCGGCATCTTCAAGGCCTACGACGTCCGCGGCCTCTACGGCACGGAGATGGACGGTGAGACCGCCTACCTCGTCGGCCGCGCATTCGCCCGCGTGCTCGGCGGGCTCCGCGGCAAGGAGCCGCCCGCCCTCCGGGTCGGCCTCGGCCGCGATATGCGAAACGAGGCGCCCGAGATGAGCGGCCGCGTCCGCGACGGGCTCGTCGCCGAGGGCTGCTCCGTGCTCGACGCCGGGATGGTGGGGACGGAGATGCTCTACCACCTGGTGGGCTCGCGCGAGCTCGACGGCGGCGCCATGGTCACCGCCTCGCACAACCCGAAGGCCTACACCGGCGTGAAGCTGGTGCGCGAGGGCGCACTCGCGCTGTCGGGCGACGCCGGCATCGACGACGTCCGCGCGACCATCGATGCGGGAATGCCCGAACCGCCCGGCGGCGGGACGGTCGAGGCAGTCGATATCTACGACGACTACCACCAACGCGTCCTCGGCTTCATCGACCCGGAGCGCGTCAAGCCACTGCGCGTCGTGGCCGACGGCGCGAACGGCATGGCCGGGCCGATGGTCGGACCGCTTCTGGAGCGCCTCGGCCTGGACCTCGAGACCGCGTACTGGGTGCCCGACGGGAATTTCCCCGACCACGATCCCAACCCGCTGGTCGAGGAAAACCGCCGGTTCATCATCGGAAAGGTCCTCGAGGAGGGCGCGGACATCGGCATCGCCTGGGATGGCGATGCCGATCGCTGCTTCTTCATCGACAACCGCGGCGAGTTCGTCGAGGGCGACTTCCTCACGGCGCTGCTCGCAAAGCAGCTGTTGCAGAAGGAGGCGGGGGCGCGGATCGTGTACGACGTCCGTGCCAGCCGCGCTGTGCCCGACACCGTGCTCGAGCTCGGCGGCACGCCGTACATCAATCGGGTCGGCCACGCGTTCTTCAAGCAGGCCCTTCGCGAGCACTCGGCGGCGTTGGGCGGTGAGGTCTCGGGCCACTACTACTTCCGCGACTTCTGGTGCGCGGACTCGGGAACGATCCCGGCACTCCTGGTCCTCGAGCTGCTGTCCACGCAGGACCGGCCGCTCTCCGAGCTCGTCGGGGCCCTTCGCGAGCGCTATTTCATCTCCGGGGAGATCAACTCCGAGGTCGCGGACCAGGACGCCAAGATGAAGGAGCTTGCCGAGGACTACTCCGACGGCGAGGTCTCGTGGCTCGACGGCGTCTCCGTCGACTACCCCGACTGGCACTTCAACGTCCGCCCGTCGAACACGGAACCCCTCCTGCGACTGAACCTGGAATCCCTCATCTCGAGGGAGGACATGGAGCAAAAGAGAGACCAGGTGTTGGAGCTGATCCGAGCATGAGCTCATTCCTCACCCCGACAGGAGCTTGCTCCTGGCGGGCCTTGGTTTTGGCCCTGATCCGCGCGTGAACCCGGACGAAGCGCTCGAAAAGGCCCGTGAGGCCGGGATCCATCGCCTGCAGATCCCCACGCCGTTCGCGGTCGGCCGCGTCAACTGCTATCTGATCGAGGACGACCCGCTGACGCTGGTCGACACCGGGCCGAACTCGGGCAAGTCGCTCGACGAGCTCGAGCATCAGCTCTCCGAGCTCGGCCGGTCGATCTCCGACATCGAGCTCGTGATCCTCACCCACCAGCACATCGACCATCTCGGGCTGGTCGAGATCATCGCCGACCGGTCCGGCGCCGATGTGGCCGCCATCGACGTGGTCGTGCCGTTCGTCGAGAACTTCGGCGACGACATCGAGCTCGACGACCGCTTCGCGGCTTCGCTGATGATGCGCCACGGGATCCCGGAGGACGTGGTTGTAGCCCTGCGCTCGGTGGCGCGGAGCTTCCGCGCCTGGGGCGCCAAGGCGAAGGTGACGCGGCCGCTTCACGACGGCGAGGAGCTGCGCCTTCGCGACCGCGTGCTCGAGGTACAGCATCGCCCCGGCCACAGTCCCTCGGACACGGTGTTCTGGGACGCCCAACGGGAGATCCTCATCTGCGCGGATCACCTCATCGCCCACATCTCGTCGAACCCGTTGATCTCCAGGCCCCTCGACGGCTCCGAGGAGCGCCCGCATGCGCTCATGATCTACATCGAGTCGCTGCGCCGCACGCGGGAGCTGCCGGCCAGGATCCTGCTGCCGGGCCACGGCGAACCCATCACCGACCACCAGGCGCTGATCGACGAGCGATTCGCGTTGCACCGTCGCCGCGCCGAGAAGATCCACGGCCTGATCGCCGAGCGCCCCCGCAGCGCCTATGAGATCGCGCAGGAGATTTGGGGCAACGTGGCCGTCACCCAGGCGTTTCTGACGCTGTCCGAGGTGCTGGGTCATGTCGACCTGCTCGCGGCCGAGGGCCGCGTCCGCGAAGCGACCGACGGGGAGCTGATCAGGTTCGAGGCCGTCGAGTAACGTGCCGGCGGAGGAGCGCTCACCAGTGATGGCCGGCCCCGCAACGATCGAGGCACCGCCTCGGCCCGAGGCGCAAACGGATGGCGCCCCCGCTCCCGTGCGCGCGTCCAAGAAGCGGATGCTCATCATCGTCAACCCGTACGCGACGACGGTGTCCGACCGGCTGAAGAACCTGGTGGTGTACGCGCTGCAGGGGCGCTACGACGTCGAGGCCGTGCTGACCGAGGCACAGCATCACGCGACCGAGATCGGGCGCGAGGCCTGTGAGGGGGATTACGACATCGTGGTCGCGTTCGGCGGGGACGGCACGCTCAACGAGGTCGCCAACGGGCTAGCCGGGACGGACGTCCCCGTCTCGGTCCTCCCGGGGGGATCGACCAACGTCGTCGCCCGGACGCTCGGGATTCCCAACGACGTGGTCGACGCCACCGAGCACCTGCTCGGGCTCGCCGACGACTTCCGTCCTCGTCGCATCGATCTCGGGGTCGCCAACGGCAGGCGGTTCGTGTTCGCCTGTGGCGCCGGCCTCGACGCGACCGCCGCCCGGACGGTCGACTCGCACCCCCGGATGAAGGCCCGCGCCGGCCGCTGGTATTACACCTGGGCGGCCGTCTCGGGCTTCTACCGCTCCTACGTTCGCAACCCGGTACGGATGCGCATGCAGGGGAACGGCACCTCGCTCGAGGGTGTGACCGCCATCGCGCAGAACTCCGATCCCTTCACCTACTTCGGCAGTCAGCCCCTGCGGATCTGTGAGAACGCCGCGTTCGACAACGGCACCCTTTCGGTGGCGATGCTTCGTCGAGCCGCGCAACGCGACGTCCCCACGATCGCCGCTCGCGTGCTGATGAAGAGCGTCCACACCCCCAGCCACCGCCAGATCGACAGCTTCGACGGTGTCACCGAATGCAGGGTCGAATCGGTTTCGCACGATTCCGATGGTCGGATCCGACTCTTCCCGGTCCAGGTGGACGGTGACTACATCGGCGATCACGGCGAGCTCGACATCGGCATCGAGCCCGCGGCGCTCACGGTCGTTGCCTGAGATCGGAGCCGGCTAGGGATGGCGGGGGTCGCCGGCTGCAGGTTCTGCGCGATCGTCGCCGGGGAGGAGAACGCTCATGTCGTCTTCGAGGACGAGGTGTCCCTCGCCTTCCTGGATCACCGTCCGCTGTTCCCGGGACATTCGCTGCTCGCCCCCCGGGAGCACTACGAGACGATCTGGGACCTGCCCGATGACCTGATCGGACCGCTGTTCAGGAACGCGAGGTTCCTGTCCGGCGCCATCCGCTCGGCGATGAGTGCCCAGGGCGCGTTCGTCGCTTTGAACAACGTCGTGAGCCAGAGCGTTCCCCATCTCCACATCCACCTGGTGCCGCGAAATCGCAAGGACGGGCTTCGGGGGTTTTTCTGGCCCCGAGGGAAGTACGACAGCGAGGAGCACATGCGTGAGACCGCCACCGCGATCCGCGCCGCGGTCGAGGCGTCCGGCCGCTAGCCGCGACGCGATCCAACCCTCGCGACCGGCGGATAATCCACCTATGCGGTGGAAAAGAGGCCGCTCGTGCTAATTGAGCGATTCGGCGGTGTTGCCCGTCGCGTAGCCGATCCGGTGTGCCACGAGGCCCACGCCGTCAATGCCCCGAAACGCAGCGTCCTCGATGCGACCCGCCCGGACGTGCCCGACGACATCGCGCGCGACGCTCGCGAGGCCGAGCCGGAGCGGCCAGGGCGGCGACGATCCCGGATAGCGCTCGTTGAGCCAGTGCGCCCCGGCCCCGTAGCGGGCGACCGCGCCGAGGAGCGACGGGAGGCTTGCGCGATGGCGGTGATGGACCAGGGCGCGCGGTCGAAAGCCCAGCTGCCAGCCAGCGTCACGAAGCCGGCGGCATAGGTCGAGGTCCCCGCCGGAGCGAATGCCCTCCGTGAAGCCGCCGATCCGCTCGAACGCCGCGCGGCGAACGAGGAGGTTGCCGGCGGCCGCCCCTCCCCCATCGGCACGGATCAGTCCGTCAGCGTGGTCGAAGAGCTTTCGCGAACGGGCGTAGCGAGTGGCGAATGACGTCTGGTCGGGATCGCCGAGGATCTGACCCGCCACCGCCCCGCAGCCCTCGGCTATGGGCTCCCCGAAATAGGCGGCGAGGAGACCGAGCTGCGGGCTGCAGTCGGCATCCAAGAAGAGGATCCACTCGTTGGTCGCCGCGCGGGCTCCGGCATTGCGGGCGTGGTAGGACGAGCGCTCGCGGGCGGCGGCGACGACCCGGATCCGCGCGTCGGCGACCCCGCGCGCAGCGCCGTCGGCCGTGTTGTCCGCCACGATCACCTCGTCGCCGTCGCGCAGGTCGAGGCAACCAAGAGCGGCGAGCATTCGATTCGCGGCCGTGCGATCGCCGCGAAATGGGACGACGACGCCGACCGAAGGCCGTACAGCACTCGAATGGGGATTCATCGTTGTGATAGCAACGCTAAATCCCCAAATTGGCGGTGACTCAACCGCTCGGGGCCTCGAGGGCGCGTAACGCTTCCTCGGGGTCCAGGAACTCCTCGACCCGAATCGCCTTCCCATCCCGGTAGGTGGCCAGGAAGGCGATCTCGACCTCGACGTCGGCCCCGCTCTCCGATCCCTTGCCGTGGATGCGACAGACCGCGACGACGCTGTCGCCGACCTCGGTGATCGACAGGACATCGAGACGCATGTCGTCGAGGGTGTTCCGCCAGTCCTCGTGGTAGGCCCTGACCTCCTCGAGACCGCGATGCGTGGTCGAGGCCGGATGCTCCGGTGCGACCTCCCACTCGATGTCCGGGTGCGCCATCTCGAGCAGCCCATCGACATTCCCAGCGTTGTATGCGTCGATCGACCGACGCATGGTGTCGGCGTTTCCGGTGGGTCGCTCGGCGCCGCTCACGCCGTCGGCGTTACGCGGTACGCGTCGAAGACCGAGTCGACGTTTCGCAGGCGTCCGACGCACTGGCGGAGCTGCTCGCCGTCGCCGACTTCGACCACGAACCGGTTCTTGACCATCGGGTGCTTCGTCGAGCAGAAGGCCTCGATGATGTTGACCCCGGTCTCGGCGAAGGTTCGCGAGAGATCCTCGAGCAGGCGCGTGCGATCCCAGGCGTCAACCTGGAGCTCGACCCGGTAGGACGTGGCGTTGTCGCCTTCCCACACGACCTCCGTGAACCGCTCGGGTGAGCGCTTCAGCGCGCTCATGTTGTTGCAGTCGTCGCGGTGGATGGTGATGCCGCGCCCCAGCGACACGTAGCCGACGATCGGGTCGCCGGGCACCGGCCGGCAGCACTTGGCCAGGCGGATCATCACGTCGTCGACGCCCTTGACCTTGATGCCGTAGTCCGAGGCCTCCTGGGTGCGGCGCTGGCGCTCGTCGCGACCCTCCAGCACGCCCGCCAGGCGCGCCTCGGTCTCGTCGCCCGCCACCGCCTCGCCCTGCTTGAGGCGCTGGAAGACCTTGTTGGTGACCGTCTTCGGCGAGATCTTGCCCTGGCCGACCGCGATGTAGAAGTCGTCGGCCTTGCGGAAGCCCATCTCGCGGGTGACGTCGGCCAAGAGCGGCGACCCCGCTATTCGCTGGGGCGGGAGCCCACGCTTGCGGATCGCCTCTTGGAGCTGCTCGCGGCCGCGCCGCTCGGCGTCGTCGCGGCGCTCGCGCTTGAGGAACGCGCGGATCTTGTTGCGCGCGCGGCTTGTTCGGACGACCGAGAGCCAGTCGCGAGAGGGGCCGCGCTCCTGCTTGGCCGTGAGGATCTCGACGATGTCGCCGGACTTCAGCTGGTAGTGAAGCGGCACGATCTTGCCGTTGACCTTGGCGCCGACGCACCGGTGCCCGACGTCCGTGTGGACCGCGTACGCGAAGTCGAGCGGCGTCGAGCCGGCGGAGAGGTTCTTGACCTCCCCCCGCGGCGTGAAGACGAAGACCTCGTCCTCGAACAGGTCCACCTTCAGCGACTCCAGGAACTCGGCGGGATCCTGCTCGCTCTCCACCTCGAGCAGTTGGCGCAGCCAGGTCATCTTGTCGCGCTCGGGGTCGCCCGTGCGGCTCGCACCCTCCTTGTAGATGACGTGTGCCGCGATCCCGTACTCGGCCGTCTCGTGCATCTCGGGGGTGCGGATCTGGATCTCCAGCGGGCGGCCCTCCGGGCCGATCACTGTGGTGTGAAGGGCCTGATAGAGGTTCAGCTTCGGCGTGGCGATGAAGTCCTTGAAGCGCCCCGGCAGCGGCTTCCACAGCGAGTGGATGATCCCGATCGCACCGTAGCAATCCTTCACCGAGCCAACGAGAACCCGCATTGCGGTCAGGTCGTAGATCTCGTTGAACTCCCGGCCCTTCTTCGTCATCTTCGAGTAGATCGAGTAGAAGTGCTTGGCGCGGCCTGAGATCTCGGACTCGATGCCAACCTTCTCCAGCTCGCTCTGCAGGAACTCGCCGGCGTCCGTTACGTAGCGCTCCCGCTCCGCGCGCTGCTGCGACACGAGCTTCTTGATCTCGTCGTACTTGCGAGGATGAAGGCGCTGGAACGAGAGGTCCTCGAGCTCCCACTTGATCGCGTGAATACCGAGCCGGTGGGCCAGCGGCGCGTAGATCTCGAGCGTCTCGCGCGCCTTCTCGATCTGCTTTTGCTTCGACAGCGCCGAGATCGTGCGCATGTTGTGGAGGCGATCGGCGAGCTTGATCAGGATGACCCGGAGATCCGTGGCCATCGCGACCATCATCTTCCGGTAGTTCTCGGCCTGGCTCTCGTCGCGGCTCTGGAAGGTGATGCCGGTGAGCTTGGTAACGCCGTCGACGAGCTGCGAGATCGTCTCGCCGAAGAGCTCGCCCACCTCTTGAACGCTGGCGCTCGTGTCCTCGACCGTGTCGTGAAGGAGCGCGGCGCACAGCGTCTCGGTGTCGAGTCGCAGGCCCGCGCAGATTTTGGCCGCCTCGACCGGGTGGGTGATGAAGTCCTCCCCGGACCGGCGCCGCTGGTCGGCGTGACGCTCGCACGCGAACGCGAAGGCGCGCTCGACCGCCTCGGTGTCCACCGGACGCATGCCGTCGTCGGTGTGCTCGGCGATGACGGCGAGCAGATCGCCGAGGAGCGCGCGCTCGTCGTCGGTCAGTTCCGCCGTCAGCTGGCTCTGCGGTGCGAGAGACGCGGTCGCTGCGTGCCCGGCGCCCACCCGGGTGTGGCCCTCGCGGTCGGCGGGCGCCCGCTCGCCCTTGGACCGGCGACGGGCGGGACGCCTCGACGCGGCGGGCTTGGCCCGCTTCGCCTCGTCTAGTTCGGTTGTCTTCGCCTGCTTAGGAATCGCCTGCCCTCCTCGTACCGTTCGCGGTAGGCGACGAAGGACTTCGTCAGCTCCAGATCCTTCGTCACCGAGGATACGACGCGAAGGGCACGAGCGGTGGCGGCTGGGTCCCACTCGACGGCACCCACCTCCTCGAGGACCCGGATACGCCGTGCCCCGGCCTCAGGCGCGCGAGGGTGACGTCCCGGGCCGTCGAGAGCCTTGCGAAGGTCGTCCTCGCGCAGGCCGGTGCCGCCCGGGTGGCGGTCTCGCATGACGCGATAGAGGGCGGCCAGGGCCTCGCGGCGAGGCCATTCCTCCTCGTGCACCCGAAGCGCGAGCGCCGCCTCGGCCTCACCCCATGCGAGGTGGACGAACCCGGTGCCCGCCGACGCCGCACGTTCGAGATGAGGAAAGGGCGGCGGATCCACGATCAGCACGTGAGCGAATCCGGCCGCCATCTCGGGCATGCGCTCGAGAGCCCCCCAGTCGGCGAGGGCGACGCCGCATCCCGCCCGGAGGATGCTGCCGATCCCCTCCCCCACGGCGTCGTCGGCCAATCGCCCGGATGCGATGGCGAGCGGGCCCCCGCAAAACCGCGCCGGGTCCGCGGCGCGCTCAACGAGCTCACGCCGGCGCAGCGCGTCCGCGCACAGCACGAGCACCGGCTCTCGGCACGACGCCAGCGACGCCACGGCCGCGACTCCGGAGTCACCGCGGCGATCGACCACCTCCCGCTCGACCACTTGATCGGTCGACCATTCCGGCGGCCACTGCGCGAGCGGGGCCTCGCGCTCGGCGTCGAACCTCCGAGTCCACTCCGCAGCGTCCGGGTAGGCGGGAGCGTCATCCGCTAGCGCGGGGGGGTCGTCCCGGTAGAGCTCGCCCAGGATCACACGCGGTTCGACCGCTCCGTTCCACTCATTCAGCTCGAGCTTCACCGAGACGTCGACCGGGTCGACCAGCCCGGCCTCCGCCAGCTTGCCGTTGACGCTGAACGCGACGCCCATGGCGGTTCGCGCGCCGCTCTCGAGCTGGAACCGGGCGTGCTTGTCGCCGTCGCCCATGGGTCGCACGTCGCAGACGCGAACGGACGGCACGAGCAGTCGCACGCCCGGGTTCCCCATGCCGAAGGGCGCCAGGCGCTCGAGGTGCTCGGCGACCTCGTGCCCAAGGCTCTCGCCGCCGACCACGGCGTCGATCGACTCGGTGCGGACGAGGTCGCCCCGCTCCACGACCGTTGCGGCGTGGGCGACGAAGGCCTCCCGGAAGGCATCGATCCGCTGAGCCTCGATCTCCAGCCCGGCCGCCGCCCGATGGCCGCCGTAGCGCGTGAGGTGCTCTCCACACGCATCAAGGGCCGCCAGCAGGTCGAAGCCCGGGATGCTGCGGCCCGATCCGCGCCCGCGCCCCTCGGAGTCGATCCCGATCAGCACGGTCGGGACGAAGTGGCGCTCCGCGAGCCTGGAGGCGGCGATCCCAACCACGCCGGGATGCCAACCCGTTCCGGCCAGCACCAGCGCGGGCGCCGTGGAGAGATGCTCGGGCAGCTCGGTTCGTGCCGACTCTGCTGCGTTGACGACCTCGCGCTCGGCCGTGCGCCGCTCGCCGTTGGCCCGGTTCAGCTCGGTCGCGATCGCCGTGGCCCTCGCCTCGTCGGAGGTCAACATGAGCTCCACGCCGGCGTCCGCGCGATAGAGGCGCCCGGCGGCGTTGATGCGCGGGCCCAGGCGGAAGGCCAGATCGCCCTCGTCCAGCCGCTCGGGTGCGACCGATGCTGCGGCGCACAGCGCGCGCAACCCCGGCCGTGAGGCCCGTCGCGCGACGGCGAGCCCCTTGCGGACCAGGCCCCGGTTCTCGGCCCGCAGCGGGACAAGGTCGGCGACGGTCGCAAGGGCGACCAGGTCGAGGTCGCGCTCGGCCTCCTCGACCCCGAGCAGGGCGGCGGCGAGCTTGTAGGCGACGCCGGCCGCGCAGAGCTCGCCGAACGGATAGCCGCTGAGGCGCGGGTGAAGGATCGGGCAGTCGGGAAGGGTTGGCCCCGGCTCGTGATGGTCGGTGACGATCACGTCCATTCCGGCCGACCCGGCGGCGGCGACCTCGTCCGGGCAGGTGATCCCGCAGTCGACGGTGATCAAGAGACCCGTTCCTCGCGCGGCGAGCCGATCAACCCCATCGCGCGTCAGCCCATAGCCATCGCCCATCCGATCGGGGATGAACCAGTCGCAGCGGGCACTGAGCTGGCGCAGGGCCCGCACGAGGATCGCCGTCGCGGATACCCCGTCGCAGTCGTAGTCGCCATGAACCGTGATCGTGCGCCCGTCGGCGACCGCCCGCGTGATCGTCGCGGTGACGTCGCGCATCGAGTCGAACGCGAACGGATCGTGAGTCTCGGACGCGTCCAGGAATGCGCGAGCGTCGACGACCGTCCCATATCCGCGCCGAACGAGCGTCACGGCGACCGGCTCCGGCAGGTCCAGCGCCTCCATCAGGGCGCGGGCATCGGCGTAGGAAAACGGCTCGAGCGAGAAGGCCTTGCTCGGGATCCTGGAAGTCGACGCTTGACCAGCCACGACGCCAGGCTAAGAACGGGCGGGGACGGAACTCTCCCCTGGTCTCGGCTAAGCCGCTATTCGAATCAATTGCGGCGGCTTCGCCGCCTTACATGCTGCTGCGGCGACGAAGTCGCCGCCGGTCAGTCCGCCGCGAGGCGTTCTCGGCGCGCGCCGATTGCGTAGACGACCGCGACGCCGATCACCGTGCCGGGGACCGCCACCAGGACGGTCCCGAAGTCGGTGTCGCCGATCGAGCGGCCCGACGCGATCTGGACGATCGCCCCGGAGATCATGCCGCCGGCGATCGCGCCCAGGAGCGCGCCGACGATCCCGGCCCAGAACCGGTCTGGGATGAACACGGTGAAGTGCCACAGCGCAATTGCGACCGTGAACCAGACGACCGCGGCCATCAGCGCTCCCCTCCACTCATCGATGCCTCCCGTGCTTGCGCCGTCGCCGCTGCTGGCGCTTGCGCCGCTGC
>DATFON010000228.1:0-3164 GCA_035265465.1 Solirubrobacterales bacterium
CCGCGCTGTTGCGCGGGCGCGACTAGGAAACACTCAGCGCGCCCGGCAGGATTTGAACCTGCGGCCTCTCGCTCCGGAGGCGAGCGCTCTATCCACTGAGCTACGGGCGCCTGACGGCCCAGTCTAGCCCTGCAGGTGACCACCCTCGCCCAGCCGCGCCACGGGCGCGGATACCGTGTGGGCATGGATCTGTCCGTCGTCTTTCTCGGCACCGGCGGCTCCGTGCCCACGGCACGGCGCGCGACCGCGTGCCTGTTGGCGCGGATCGGTGGCGACCGCATCCTGTTCGACTGCGGGGAGGGGTCGCAGCGCCAGATGCACCGCTCCACCGGCCTCGTGCAACTCGACGAGATCTACCTCACGCACTACCACGCGGATCATTACCTGGGGCTGCCCGGGCTGCTCAAGACGTATGACCTCCACGCGCGCGGGCGACCGCTGCGCATCATCGGCCCTCGGGGGCTGCACGGGCTCTTCGGGGTTCTCGGCCGCATCTTCGGCAAGCTGAACTACGACATCGAGCTGGTGGAGCTCGCCGAGGGCGACGCGGTCCGCCACGACGGGTACGAGGTCCGCTCATTCGCCGTCGAGCACCGGATGCGCGCCCTGGGGTACGCGATCGTCGAGGACGAGCGTCCCGGGCGCTTCGATCCCGAGGCCGCGTCCCGGCTCGGCGTGGAGCCGGGGCCGGACTTCGGCCGCCTGCAGGAGGGCGAGGAGGTTCGCGGCTCCGATGGGCTTGTCTCACCACAGGCGGTGATGGGTGAGCCCCGTCGTGGTCGCAAGGTGGTGATCAGCGGCGATACCGCCCCGTGCGAGATGACCCGCGTCGCCGCCCACGAGGCCGAGCTGTTGATTCACGATGCGAGCTTCGCCGACGAGGAGCTTCAGCGCGCCGCCGAGACGGGCCACTCGACCGGGCGGCAGGCCGCTGAGCTGGCGAGCGAGGCGGGCGTCAAGCTCCTCGCCCTCGTCCACGTCTCCTCCCGGTATGACATCCGGGACGTTCTCGCCGAGGCGCGCGAGGTGTTCCCGGGGGCAGAGGCCCCGCGGGACTTCGATGTGGTCGAGATCCCATTCCCGGAGCGCGGTGAGCCCAGGCTGATCGAGAACGGCGCCCGGACCCACGCACCCGCATCCACGAGCTAACCCAATGGCGCGGCGAGGTCGGTGATCGCGTTGGCAACGGCGATCGCCTGGTCCTCCTGCGGGAAGTGCTTCGCCGGCAGGAGGATGGGATCGGGAACCTCCAGGGCCTCCTGGACGATCCGAAGCTGGTCGAGGCCCAGCGCCGGGTCTCGTTCGCCCCAGACGATGCGGGCGGGGTAGGGGCGCTCGGCGAGACCCTCCCACAGGAATCGCTGCTTCTCCTCGGTCAGCTCGAAGCCTCGCATGATCCGGAGGAAGGCGCGGCCACGGTCGACGCGCTTCAGCAGGTAGTAGTAGGCATAGACCTCTTTCCGCGGAGTGGCGGCGCGATTCGCGATGGCCTGCAGATAGAGGAGCTGCGACATCGGAAACGGGCGCAGGGCGGCCAGCCAGGCCTCGCCGATGCCCTTGATGGCGAACGGATGCATCGACCACGGCCGATGGAAGTCGGCGACGCCGAGCAACGTGTTGAGCGCCGTGAGCGACATCACCCGATCCGGATTCCGCACCGCCCACTCGCACGCGATGGGCCCGCCGATGTCGTGCACGACCAGGTGACAGCGATCGACGCCGAGGGCGTCGATCGCATCACCCATCCAGCGGGACAATCCCGACCACGAGTAGTCGAACTGCTCGGGCCGGTCGGCGAGCCCCAGGCCAGGGAAGTCGAACGCGATGGTCCGCAGCCCCTGCTGGGCGAGCGCCGGAATCAACTTGCGGTACAGGAACGAGCTGGAGGGCACTCCGTGGACGAGCACCACCGCGGAACCGGTCCCGACGGAGGGCGGTTGATCGCGGACGAAGCTCGTCACACCGCCGGCCTCAAAGCGCCTTCCCGCCGCCTGGTGGATCTCGATCGCCTCGCGTGTCGCATCTGGGACGCGCATGCGGAGCCTTTGTAACGCATCGAGAGTCGGTCGGGTGGGGTCGGACGCGGGTGCTAGGCTCGTCGCGTCGGTTCCTTTAACCCGGTCCGGAGAGGCCAGGAAGGGGCGAGAGTTGAACAGCGATAGGGACAAGGTCGTCCTCGACCGTGACGATTTGCGCCGCACACTTGTGCGGATCGCGCACGAGATCGTCGAGAAGAACCCCGGCTCCGAGCGCATCGCGCTGGTCGGCATCCACACCCGGGGGGCGATCCTCGGCGAGCGACTCCACGCGCTCGTCGGCGAGCTCACGGGCTCCGAGGTGCCGTTCGGCGACCTCGACATCTCGTTCTACCGCGATGACGTGAACGACCGCGAGCCCGGCGCCCAGCCGATCGTCCACTCGTCGCACCTCGACTTCGACCTCGACGACCGGACGGTGGTTCTGGTCGACGACGTGCTGTTCACCGGCCGAACGGTCCGAGCGGCGGTGGACGCCCTGTTCGACTATGGCCGCCCCAAGCGCGTCCAGCTCGCGGTTCTGGTCGACCGCGGGCACCGCGAGCTTCCCATCCGGCCCGACTACGTGGGCAAGAACCTGCCGACCTCTCGTTCCGAGCGGGTGTACGTCCGCGTGGAGGAGCTGGACGAGGTCGACGAGGTCATGATCGCCAGCTCGGTGGAGGCGAGCCGATGAGGCATCTGCTGGCGATCGGGGACCTCGAGCGGGGGGACATCGAGCGGATCATGGAACGGGCCGAGGGCTTCGCGGAGGTTGGACGGCGCGACATCAAGAAGGTGCCCACGCTCCGCGGACGGACGATCGTGAACCTCTTCTATGAGTCCAGCACGCGCACGAGCTCCTCGTTCGAGCTCGCCGCGAAGCGCCTGTCGGCGGACGTCGTCTCGGTCAAGTCGACCGGGTCGTCGGTGGACAAGGGGGAGTCGCTCAAGGACACGATCGCCACGCTGGGGGCCTACGGGCCCGAGGCGATCGTCATTCGCTCGCCGCATGCCGGCGCCGCCGACCTGGTGGCCCGGTGGAGCGATGCGGCCGTCGTCAACGCGGGCGACGGCAAGCACGAGCACCCCAGCCAGGCGCTGCTGGACGTCTACACCCTGCTCCGCCGGCTCGGCTCCCTGGAGGGC
>DATFON010000229.1:0-7268 GCA_035265465.1 Solirubrobacterales bacterium
GCGGTGGAGGGCCCGCTGGCGAACGTCCAGGACTGGGCCCCGGAGGACACCGAGTACCCCGGTGCCGCCGAGCGGCTCCGCGACGTCTGGATCGCGGTACGCGCCAACCTGCGCGCGGTGCTGGAACAGGTCACGCTGGCCGACGTCCGAGATGACAGGCTGCCCGAGCCCATCGGCCGCCTCGTCAAGGACCCGGACGCCTGGGTGAAGCGCTAGACCCGCTTGCTACCCTGGCCGGCCTGGCCTGTCGACCAACTCGATTGGAATAGGCGAGAAGGGGCAACTGAATCTCGGTTCATGGATCCGATCATCGTCATCTTCGGATTCGGGATCGGCCTGCTCATCGGCATGACGGGGATGGGCGGCGGGTCCCTGATGACCCCTCTCCTGATCCTGCTGTTCGGGATCCAGCCGGTGACCGCCGTGGGCACCGACATCTTCTACGGCGCTGTCACCAAGACCGCCGGCGCGTGGCGTCACCTGAAGCATCACACGGTCCACCGGGCGATCGTGTTCTGGCTCGCGGTCGGCAGCGTCCCGATGGCGATCGCCGGAGTGTGGCTGATCGAGTTCCTTCAGAACGAGTACGGCGAGGATTCCGTGAATCAGGTGGTGCTCGGGGCCGTGGGGGCGGCGCTACTCGTCGTGGGAATCGCGACGCTGATCCGGGCCATGTTCCTGCGCGACGTGATCCCGGAGCGCTACGCGTTGCACCTCTATCGTCGCCACATCATCGCGGCGGTGATCACCGGCGCAACCACGGGCTTCGTGATCGGGCTGACCTCAGCGGGCAGCGGCACCCTGATCGCCATCGTCCTCATCGCCGTGTTCCGCCTGACCCCGCAGCGGGTGGTCGGGACCGACGTGGTCCACGCGGCCATCCTGCTGTGGGCGGCCGGGGCGGCGCACTGGGTCGGCGGGAACGTCGACCTCGGCCTTGCCGCGAACATCCTCGTCGGCTCGATCCCAGGGGTGCTGATCGGGAGCCAGCTCGCGGTCAGAATTCCCACCGGTTTCCTGCGCAACGCCCTAGGGGTGGTGATGATCGCCTCCGCCGTCGTACTGATCACCAAGGAGAAGGTGCCGCCGGCGGTGCTGATCCCGTCGCTCAGCGCCGCTGCGCTCGTCATCGTGGGGCTCTTCGCCTTCCAGATCGGGCTGCACCGCCAGCGCATGCGGCAGGACGAGCGGAAGGCGCTCGCCGCGGCCAAAGCGGCCGGCTAGCTCCGGCGCCCGGGAGGCGGCCCGGACGGGTACGCTGCCCGTGTGGACTTCGACCTGAGCCCACGCGTCTCCGACCTTCGCGACCGGGTCCGTGCGTTCATGACCGAGCACGTCTACCCGGCGGAGCTCGAGGCCCGGCGCGCGCTCGACGACGAGGTCGGACCGGGCACGCCATACCCCGAGATCCTGGTCGACGTGCGCGCCAAGGCGCGCGAGGCGGGGCTCTGGAATCTCTTCATGCCGGACGAGCGCTACGGCGCCGGCCTGACCAATTGGGAGTACGGGGTCATCTGCGAGGAGATGGGACGCAGCCCCGCGATCGCCCCCATGGCCTTCAACTGCTCCGCCCCGGATACCGGAAACATGGAGATCCTGGCCGAGCACGGCACCGAGGAGCAACGCGCGCAGTGGCTCGACCCGCTGCTGGAGGGCGACATCCGGTCGTGCTTCTCGATGACGGAGCCCGAGGTGGCGGGCTCCGATCCCACCACGCTGCGGACCCGCGCCGAGCTCGACGGCGACGAGTGGGTGATAAACGGCCACAAGTGGTTCACCTCGGGCGCCGTCGGAGCGGCCGTCGCCATCGTCATGTGCGTCACCGATCCCGACGCCCATCCCTATGGAAGGGCCTCGATGATCCTGGTCGGAACCGACAATCCCGGATTCGACCTCGTTCGCCCGGTCTCGGTCATGGGTCACGACGGCGGCCCAGGCCACTGCGAGATCCGCTACGAGGATTGCCGGGTCCCGGAGTCCAGCCTGCTCGGCCCCCGCCAGGCCGGCTTCGTGATCGCGCAGGACCGGTTAGGCCCTGGGCGGATCCATCACTGCATGCGAGCGATCGGCACGGCGGAGCGCGCCATCGAGATGATGTGCAGGCGCGCCAATTCCCGTGAGGCCTTCGGCGGAAAGCTTGCCGACAAGCAGTTCGTTCAGGACTTCATCGCGAAGTCCCGCATGGAGGTCGAGCAGGCCCGGCTGCTGACGCTGATGGCCGCATGGAAAATGGATACGCAGGGCAAGCGCGAGGCCCGGCGGGAGATATCGATGATCAAGGTGGTCGCCGCAAACGTGGTGATGGACGTCCTGGACCGGGCGATCCAGGTCCACGGGGCGCTCGGCATGTCCGACGACACCCCGCTGGCCGGGATGTGGCGCTTTTCCCGCATGCTCAAGGTCGCCGACGGCCCGGACGAAGTCCACAAGATGGTCATCGCCCGCCGCGAGCTGAACCACTGGGCCAAGGAGGCGGAGGCCGCCGCCACCGACGGCACCGGGGCCGCGGAACCAGCGCGGGACGCGGCTCCCGCAGCCCGGGCCTGAGGAGACCGACGTCAGTCTTCCTGGAGCACCGACAGGATGTTTCCGGCCGGGTCCTTGAACCAGACGATGTCGGGACCGCGCCCGGACTCACGGCCGCGCATGATGCCCTTGTCGTCCTGCGGGAAGTCGTCGTAGCGCTCGAATTGGACTCCCCGTGAGCTGAGTTCGTCGACCGCGGCGTCGATGTCGTCGACGACGAAGTTGAGGACCGTGTTGTTCGACGGGGTGTGGTCGGGCTTGGCGTAGACGAGCGTCTCGCGACCGTCGCCGTGCTTCAGCGACATCAGTCCGTTGTCCTCGTCGAGCCAGACGGTCTCGACCCCGAGCGTCTCGCTATAGAAACGCCATGCCTCCGCGACGTTGGGCGCTGCCATTCCACTGAATGCCCTGCTTTGCGCCAGCATGGTTGCTCCTCTCGTAGTGGTGTCGTTGTATAGACCGGCAAGCGGCTCGCAACTCATCGGTGAAGGAGGTGAGTCGGGTGGGCTCAGTTCAAGCGCCGCTCGGCCTCGTCAGCCCCGGCCGCGAGGCCGTCGACGATCTTCAGTGACTCCCCGAAGCGCTCCTCAGCCTTGGCCTCCTCGCCGTACTGCCCGGCCATGTAGCGGGCCAGGACACCCTCGAGGATGATCGCCAACTTCCAGTAGCCGAGCGCCACGAAGAAGTCGATCTCGGCCAGGTCACGGCCTGAGCGCTCCGCATAGCGATCCCTCACCTCGTCGCGCGATGGGAACCCAGAAGCGGTCGTCGCCGCGTCGAAGAGGGGCTTGAACTCGTCCCCCGCCTCGACCCAGTAGACGAGCAGGAGGCCGACGTCTGCCAGCGGGTCGCCCAGCGTGCAGAGCTCCCAGTCGACGACAGCCGCAACCTCGCCCGTGTCGGCGAGGATCATGTTGTCCAACCGGTAGTCGCCGTGGACGATCGTCGCGGGTCCCTGCTCCGGGATCCGGGCCGCGAGGCGCTCGTGGAGGTCGTCGACCAGCTCGAGCTCGCGGGTCTTCGACTTCTCCCACTGCCCGTGCCAGCGATGAAGCTGCCTGGCGACGTAGTCCTCCTTGCGACCCAGGTCCCCGAGGCCGATCTGGTCGGGATCGACCCCGTGGATGGCGACGAGCGTGTCCACCACGCGCTCGCCGATCGCCGATCGCTGGGCGTCGTCGAACGCCTCCTCGGCGTCAGCCCGGGAGCGGAGGATCGCGCCCTCGACGAACTCCATGACGTAGAACGGCGCGCCGTTCACGGACTCGTCCTCGCATAGGGCGACCACCGGGGCCACCGGGACGTCCGTCGGGGCGAGCGCTGCGAGGATCCGATGCTCCCGTGTCATGTCGTGCGCGGAGGCGAGGCGCTTGCCGAGCGGCGGGCGCCGCAACGCCCAGCGCCGGCCGGCGGCGTCGGTGACCCCATAGGTGAGGTTGGAGCGACCGCCCGAGATGCGGTCGAACTCGAGCGGCGGCTCGGCCCCGTCGACCTCGCGGGCAAACCACGCCTCGACGCTCGGCCGGTCGATAGCCTCGTCGCTCATGGCGCTGGATCCTATGCCTGAATCGGATCGCTACAGGGCGCTGCTGGTCGACTTCGGCGGCGTCATGACCACGTCCGTGTGGGATAGCTTCGCGGACTTCACCCGGGAGAAGGGGCTGGACGAGGACGCGGTGAGGCGGCTCTTCCGGGAGGATCCCGAGGCCTTGGCCGACCTGCGGTTGCTCGAGACGGGCGCAATCGAGGAGGCGGAATTCGAGCAGCGATTCGCGAAGCGCCTCGGCCTGGACGACGCCACGGACCTCATCGAGAGCCTGTTCCGCGGCATGCGCCCGAGCGAGCCGATCGTCGCCGCCGTGCGGGCGGCCGGCGACCGGGGCGTGAAGACGGGGCTCATCTCCAACTCGTGGAGCACCTCGCATTACGACCGCGAACTCCTCGAGGAGCTCTTCGACACGGTCGTCATCTCGGGCGAGGTGGGGCTCCACAAGCCCCAGCCCGAGATCTACCTGATGGCGGCCGAGCGTCTCGTCGAGCCCCCGGAGCGGTGCGTGTTCGTGGACGACCTGCGCGAGAACTGTGCGGGGGCGGAGGCGGTGGGGATGACCGCCATCCTGCACCGCGATCCCGCCGCGACCCTCGAGCGGATCGAGGAGCTGTTCGAGATCAGCGTGTCGGTCTAGCCCGCCGTTGCCGGCGATTGTCGAGAAACCGCATCCATGGTGCGGGAATCGGACAATCGCCTGGGCGCCCGTCCCCTAGCTCCCGACAGCGATCAGCGCGACGCCGGCGAGGGCGACCACCAGGCCTGCGCGCTGCGGCGGTGCCAGCCGCTCGCGCAGCACGAACCGCGCCAGGAGCACCGTGACCGCCGAGTAGAGCGATCCGGCCACCGCGACCAGCGACAGGAGACCGTGGTTGGTCGCGACGGCGAACAGCGAGTTCGCCAGGACGTCGAAGACGCCGATGGCCACGAGCGACGGCAGCAGTACCGCGTCGACTCGCATCGACGGGCGCGCGAAGGCCGCGGCGACCAGCAGCGTCGCGACGCCGCCCATGCGCGCGACGACGATCGTCCAAGCCGGGCGAGGGCCCGAGGCGGCGTCGAGCCCCAGAAAGAAGATGCCGAAGCCCAACGCCGCGAGCGCGGCGAGTCCGATCGCGAGCCGCCCAGCCGTTCGCCATTCCGGATCCGGCTCCCGCGCGACCAGCACCACACCGACAATCCCTGCCAGCGCTCCGACGGCCTGGATCGCGCCTGGTCGGTCTCCCTGGATCAAGCCGGCGATCACCGGGACGAGCACCCCAAGCGCCCCGATCGTCGCGACGACGGTTACGGATCCGAGTGCCATCGCCCGGTAGAACGCTCCGAGGGCCATGACGACGGCGGCCCCCGCCCCAGCCGCAATTGCCGCGTCGCGGGCGCTCAGCGAATCGCCGCCCACCCCAAGCGCGAACGCCAATGCCAGCAACAGCCCCACGGGCTGGCTGACGAGCAGGACGGTGAGAGCCGAGATGCGCCGGCTTCGAAGCCCGCCCAGGAAGTCCGAGGTTCCCCAAGCGACGCTCGATGCGAGCGCCAGCGCTATCCCGAGCATTCGGAATCGCGGCGCAGGAGCCCGCCGAGGCTGAAGCTGGCGTCCACCTCCACCGTGCCCGGCCGCCTGACGTCCAGCAGGGTCCAGTCGCCATCGCGCTCGACGCAGGCATTGCCCGATGTCACGGTCCAGTACGGCGTGTAGTGGATGCGGACGAGGTAGGAGGCCGCATCTCGTGCCGAGAAGGCGAAGCTCGCCGCGCCGACCTCCGTCAGGCGGTTGCCGGTGCCGCGCGGGCCCGGCTGCTCCCCCGCCCCCGACACCAACCCAGCCGCTCCCACGAGGCGGTAGAGCCGCCAGTGCTCGTTCGACCAGACGGGGTGCAGGTACGGCAGCCCGCCGCGGATCAGCTCGTCCTCGTCCTCGGCGAGATAGTCCGGATCGGCGTCCGCCAGCGCCACGTATGTGACCCCGTGGTCCTGGAGCCAGCTTCGGTAGGCCGTGGGCGTCAGGTTGCCGCCCGTGAACAGGTCGAAGTCGTCGGACTCGGACTGGCGGAGCCAGCCGCGGGCGAGCGGGAAATGCGGCGCCACGTAATCGGATTCGAAGCGGTTGCGGGTCGGCGGGATCTCGATCCGAACCGGCCCGCCCCGGGTGAGTCGGTCGAGCTCCCCGATCAGCGGCTCGTAGTAGCCCGCGTTCACCGAGGGATCGCCCTGGCCGGCGGCGAAGTCCCGCACGGGCGCCACCCATTGCCACCACAGAAGCGGCAATGCGACGATCGCGAGAGCGACCGGCCGCCGCCCTGCTAGCCCCAAGGCGAGGACGGGCCCGCCGAACAGCGAGCCGAGCCGTGCGGCGTTCGCCCCGATCTGCGTGTGGAAGACGAACAGCACGAGGCACAGCGCGGCGTAGATGAGAACGCCGGCACGCAGGAGCCGCTCCTCCGGCGGCAGGAGGATGAACGCGGCGCCGGCGAACAGCGGTACCGGGAGGAAGGCCGTGAACACGAACGGGAAGTAGCCGCCGGTGGGAAAGGCGACCGCCAGCACGACGATCGGGGCGAGGGCGGCCACGGCGAGCAGGGTGCCGATCCTGCGGCGCCCGGTGACCGCGAGCGCCCCGCCCGCCATGGCCACGAACAGGCCCGCCACCGGGCTCCCCAGCCCCGACAGCGCGGCGAGCCCAGTGGCCAGGGCGGTCCGTCCCCGCTGGGCGGCGAGCAGCGCTCCCAGGCCGATCGCCGTCCCCAGCGCGAAGGTGAGCCGGTTGGCCATGAGCATCGTCGCGGTCGCACCCCCGAGCCACAGGGTCCCGACCCATGCCCGCTCCCCGTAGTGGCGCTTGGCGATCGTCGCGAACAGCGCGGCGGTGGCGACGACCGACAGCGCCCCGACCACGCGGGGGCTGAGAAGGGCGCCGAGCGGCGGAAACAACACGCTGTAGCCGAGCAGGTAGTGCCCCCCGTACCAGTAGTTGTTCCACAGGAGGAGACCGTCGGAGGCGAGCAGATCCGCACGAAACGCCTGCGCCGCCAGGTCGACGGTCGATGGCTCCAGGATCAGGTACGCGATGGCGAGCAGTGCTGCAAGGACGGCGCCGCTCGCCGCTCGCGCGCCGCTAACCCCGCGCGCGCTCAACCCGGATCTGCTTGCCCTTGAGCTTGGTGCCCTCGAGCCGCTCGACCGCCTGCTCGGCGTG
>DATFON010000230.1:0-4898 GCA_035265465.1 Solirubrobacterales bacterium
GTCCGCAGGATGTGGGCGAAGATCATGAGCGAGCGATTCGGCGCCAAGGACACGCGCTCGCAGACGATTCGCTTCCACACCCAGACGGGCGGCGTCACCCTTCAGGCACAGCAGCCCGAGGTCAACATCATCCGCGTTGCCCTTCAGGGCTTCGCGGCGGTCACCGGCGGGACGCAGTCACTTCACACCAACGGCTTCGACGAGGCGCTGGCCCTGCCCACCGAACGCTCGGCGCGGATCGCGCTGCGCACGCAGCAGGTGCTCGCGTACGAGTCCGGCGCGGCCGACTCGGTGGACCCGTTCGCGGGCTCGTACTTCATCGAGTCCCTCACCGACGAGATCGAGACCCGGTCGTGGGACCTGATCAGCAAGGTCGAGCAGCTCGGGGGCTCGGTGGAGGCGCTCGAGTTCATCCAGCGCGAGATCGAGGAGTCGGCGGCCTCCTACCACGAGCGCTACCGGTCGGGCCAGGACATCGTCGTGGGCGTCAACAAGTTCGTGACCGATGAGATCGACGACGTCGAGATCCTCAGGGTTGACCCGGAGGCGGAGCAGCGCCAACTGGAGCGGCTGAAGCGCTTCAAGGACGCTCGCGACGCTTCGGCGGTGGAATCGCGGCTCGCCGACCTCCGCGAGGTCGCGGACGGCGACGGCAACCTGCTCTACCCGATCAAGGACGCCTTGCGGGACGGCGCGTCTATCGGCGAGGTCTGCGGGACGATGCGGGACGTGTTCGGTGAGTACAGGGGAGGTGCGTTCTTCTGAGGGCGAGGCTCAGCTCGCTCGCCCGTCGCGTGGCAGGCCGGAGGCGACACAGCGGCGGACAGTCCACCGCCTCCGCTTCGCAGCCGCCGGGCCCCGCGAAACCGGCCGCCTACTCCACGACCGCCGGGCTTCCGTTCGACGATCAGCATCTCGAGTCGAAGCTCGTCTGGATGTATGGCTCGCCGCGGACCGGCAGCACCTGGCTGCTGGAGATGCTGTGTCATCCCTTGAGGATCAATAACCAGCCGCCGGTTGGCTTCTCGTGGCCCGAATCCTGGCGCGGTCGAGCGCCGGCGCTTCCAGTCGACGAGTTTCTGTTCTCGGCCCATGTGGTGCCCAGCCAGGGCAAGACGGTGGAGATCGATGGCCAGCTGATGCCCCAGACACTCAACGGCCTGCTCGAGCGCAGGAAGCCGAGCTACGCCTTCTCGGACGAGTTCGCCGACGTCTGGGAGCCCGAGGCCAGGCGCTCGGCGCTTGGTTCGCCTGCACGCCGTCATCGAGCGAGCCAGCGACGCCGGGCTTGCCCTCGCGACCCACACCCCCATCCTGGTCATCAAGGAGGTCAACGGCTCGCACGCCGCGAATCGGGTGATGTCGCTGTTTCCGCGCTCAAAGATGATCTTCATGCTCCGCGACGGACGCGACGTGCTCGACTCGCTGGCCGCCGCCTATGAGCCGGGGGCGTGGCTCGATGCGAAGCTCGCGAGGAATCCCCTGCGGCAGGCCGAGGACCGCCTCGCGTGGATGGATGAGACATGCCGGGGGTGGGTGGCCGACATCGATATCTGCATGAAGGCTTACGACGAGCACGATCCAGCGCTGCGACGAATGCTCCGCTACGAGGAGCTACTCGCCGACACCCCTACCGTTTTGCGCGACCTGCTCAAGTGGATCGGGCTGCCGTCGAACGAGCCTCGAATCGAGCGCATCGCGGACAGCCATTCGTTTGCGAGCCTTCCCGAGCACAGAAAGGGCCCGGGCAGGTTTCGCCGCTCGGCGTCCCCGGGCAAGTGGCGCGAGGGATTGACGCCGGAGGAGCAGCTGCTGGCGCTGGAGATCATGGGGAGCCGGCTCGTGAAGCTCGGGTACGAGGGCGATTCAGAGCCGGCGTGACGCTTCCGTTCGACGACGAGGATCTCGAGTCGAGGCTCGTCTTGATCTGGGGTTCGCCCCGCTCCGGCAGCACCTGGCTTCTGGAGATGCTGTGCCACCCGTTCCGGATGGATCCGGACGTCGACCTGGGGTTTCGCCCTCCGCCGGAGTGGGACGGGGACGTCCTCACGCTCCCGGTGAACGAGTTCCAGATCGCGGCCCATCTCGCGCCGGGCATCTACGGCGATTCGACACGGGGCGGCACGATCGAGGACGAGGACGGGGCAATTCTGCCTCGCACTCTGAACCGGGTCACCGAATATTTCTCGAGCTACGCATTTTCAACCGCGTACGCGGACGTCTGGCGGCCGGAGGCCCGGCGCCTGACGCTCGTACGCCTCTATGCCGTCATCGAGCGCGCGCGGGCGGCGGGCTTCAGGATCCCGGAGGAGCTGCCGCTGCTCGTGATCAAGGAGGTGAACGGCTCGCACGGGGCCGATCTGGTGATGCCGTTGTCTCCCCGCTCCCGGATGATCTTTCTGGTGCGGGATGGCCGGGACGTCGTCGACTCGCTCGTCGACGCCAACAGCCCCAGCGGTTGGCTGACGAAGCGGAAGTGGGGCAGGGCCGGGTTCGACACGGCGGAGGAGCGGCGAGAGTTCATCGAGGAGAGCTCGCGGCACTGGACCGCACGGATGAACGTATGCAGCCGCGCCTATGACGGGCACGATCCGGCGCTGCGGGCGAAGATCCGCTACGAGGATCTGCTCGCCGACACCGCAGCAAGCCTGGGCGAGCTCGAAGGTTGGCTCGGGCTGCCCTCCGGTCCCAAGCGGATGGAGTCCATCGCCCGGAAGCACTCGTTCGCGACCGTTGCCCAGGGCGGCCGGGGGCCGGGCAAGCTCCACCGCGCGGCCTCGCCAGGAAGTTGGCGTGAGGGACTGGAGCCGGCGGAGCAGGAGATCGCGCGCGAGATCATGAGTGACACGCTGGCCCAACTCGGATACGAGAAATGAGCGTCGAGCAGGCTTCCACCTACTCGGCGACGGCCGGCCTGCCGTTCGACGACGAGGAGCTCGAGTCCAAGCTGGTCTGGATCTGGGGGTCCTCGCGGACCGGCAGCACGTGGCTGCTCGAGATGCTGTGTCACCCGCTCGAGCCCAAGCGCTCCGAGCCACTCGGCTTCTCATGGCCGGAGGGCTGGAAAGGCGAATTTCCGGCGCTCGCGGTGGACGAGTTCCTGATCTCATCGCACTTCGTGCCGCACCAGGGAGGGGTGGTCGACATCTTCGATGCGCCCTATCCGGCGACTTTGAACAGCCTGTACCAGCGACGGTCGAGCTACGCGTTCTCCGAGGAGTTCTCGGACGTCTGGCGGCCCGAGGCACGGCGATTCACGCTCGTCCGCCTGCACGCTGTGATCGACCGCGCGCGGAAGGCTGGCCTGGACATTTCATCGGGCCTGCCCACGGTCGTGATCAAGGAGGTCAACGGCTCGCACGCGGCCGATCTGGTCATGTCCCTGTTCGCGGTCGCGGCTGATCTTCATGCTGCGCGACGGGCGTGACATCCTCGACTCGCTGCTCGACGCAAACAGCCCGGGCGGCTGGCGAACCAGGGCCGGTCTCGGCCCAAGGGGGATTCGACAGCCCCGAGGAGCGGCTCGAGTGGGTTCGCGAAACCTGCCGCAGCTGGACCGCGCGGATGAACGTCTGCATGCGCGCGTACGACGGGCACGATCCCGCCCTGCGGCGGCAGGTCCGTTACGAGGATCTCCTGGCCGATACGCCGGCGGTGCTCGGCGACCTTGCCGGTTGGCTGGCTCTTCCCGACGACGAGCGCAGGATCCAGGAGATCGTGAAGCGACACTCCTTCGCCGAGGTATCCGCCCGCAAAAAGGGGCCCGGAAGGGCGCGGCGCGCGGCCACGCCGGGCAAGTGGCGCGAGTCGCTCACGCCACAGGAGCGTGAGCTGGCCGAGGAGATCATGGGACCGCGGCTGGCGGAGCTCGGATACGGGCGGTGACACGCGCCGCACTGATCGGTTGGGGCTCGCCTCGAGCGAGAGCGCGTTCGAGAGGCATCTCGCCACCGACAGGTTGCGCCTGTTCGACGTTGGGGCGCGGGGCGGAATCGACCCTCGCTGGCGTCCGTTTCACGCCTGCATCGAGGCGATCGGCTTCGAGCCCGATCCGGCCGAGTGCGATCGGCTGAATCGCGAGGCTGGGTCGCAGGACCCGCCGGTCCGGTTCCTTCCCCATGCCCTGGCAAAGGGCAACGAGGAGGTCGTCTTCTACGAGGCGAACTGGCCGCCGGCCTCCAGCATCTATCCCCCGAACGAGGAGTTCCTGAAGCCGTTCCCGGGCGCCTCGCACCTGCTGGGGGTCAAGGACAAGCGGCGCATCAACACCGTCTCGCTGGACGAGGCGTGTCGAACGCAGGACATCTGGCCCGACTGCCTGAAGCTCGACGTGGAGGGGGCGGAGCTCCAGGTGCTGCAGGGGGGAGAGCGGGCGACCGGCGGGGCCCTGGTCCTCGAGCTCGAGGTGGAGTTCGCGCCCCTGAGGATCGGACAGCCGTTGTTCGCCGACGTCGACGCCTATCTGCGCGGGCGAGGATGGCGCCTGCTCGGACTGCGACGGGTGCAGTGGCGGCGCAGCGCCGGACTCGACCCGAGAGCTACGGGCTACGGCGGACAGCTGACCCAGGCGGACGCCCTGTACTGCAACGCCCCCCTCCTGGACGACCGGCTCACTCAGACCACGGCGCTCAAGCTCCTGTTGATCCTGTCGGCCTACCGCCAGGTGGACCTGGCGCTGGAGCTCCTTCGCGCTCCCGGTGGCACCCTGCTTGGACTGCCCTCAAGCGAGCGTGCCGAGCTCGAGCGGCTCGTGCTGGACCAGCCGAGCCCCCTGATTCGGCTCGCAAGGCGTGTTTCGCGGCGGCTCGACGCCGAGCGCCGCCGGGCGCTGGTCGATGCCTTGCAGCCCGGCGATGCCACCATCTGGCACGACCCTCACTTTTTCTAGTGCGAGGGTC
>DATFON010000231.1:0-5901 GCA_035265465.1 Solirubrobacterales bacterium
GCGAACACGATCGCCGCCGCCCGGTCACGGACTCCGAGCTTCATGAAGATGCTGCCGACGTGGGTCTTGACGGTCGCCTCGGCGACGTACAGGGTCGCGGCGATCTCGGCGTTGGTCGCGCCGCGCGCCATCAGCCGCAGCACTGCGTGCTCGCGATCGGTTAACTGCTCGAGCCGGGCCGCGTCGCGCGTGGCGGGCGCGACCACCTGGCGATAGCGCTCGAGGACTCTGGGCGCGACCCCGGGGTCGAACCACGCCCCGCCCCCGGCGACCGCCTGGACGGCCGCGATCAGGTCCTCCGCGGAGCTGTCCTTGAGCACGAATCCGGCCGCCCCGGCCTCGACCGCCCCCCAAAGCACCTCGTCCTCGCCGAAGGTCGTGAGGACGAGAACGGGAGCGGGGTCCGGCATCGCGCGCAGCTGAATCGTGGCCGCGATGCCATCGAGTTTCGGCATCCGGATGTCCATGAGGATCACGTCCGGGCGCTCGGCGGGCAGTTCCTCGAGGGCTTGCAGGCCATCGGAGCACTCGGCGACCACGTCGAACCCATCGCTCGGCGAAAGGATCCGTGCCAAGCCGGCCCTAACGATCGCCTGGTCGTCTACGAGGGCGACCTTGATCATGTCCGTCCCCCCTCGCGGGCGCCGCTGCCGTCCGCCTCCAGCGGGATGCGACAGCTCACGCGCCAGCCGGCGGGCGTGGGTCCCGCGAAGAACTCGCCGCCGAGCGCGCTCGCGCGCTCGCGCATCCCGGTGAGGCCGTAATGGGCTCGCTGCCGCTCGATTGGCGGGACGGTTGCGGTCGGGCCGGTCGTATCGGCGACCAGGGAAGCCCGTCCGTCGGCCACTTGGACCTCGAGCACGGTGCGCGCCCGCGGCGCGTGCTGCGCCGCGTTCGCGAGCGCCTCCTGGGCGATCCGGTAGAGCGCGACACCGACGCCCGGCGCGATCCGGGAAACGGCGCCTCGCTCTCTCAGCTCGACCGCAAGTCCCCCGGCCCGCGCCTGTTCCACCAGATCAGCGATGTCGTTCACCGAGGGAAGCGGCGGCGCCACGCCCAACTCGTCGTCCGCGCGAAGAAGCGCGACCGTGCGGCGCAGCTCCCGCATGCTGCGCCGGCCCACTTTCTCGGCCGACTGCAACGCCTCCTCGGCGGCCGCGGGATCGCGGTGCAGCACGTGGCGAGCGCTCGTGACCTGCAACATGACCCCGGCCAGCCCGTGGCCGACGAGGTCGTGTACGTCGCGGGCGATCCGGCGCCGCTCGTCGAGGAGCGCCTGCTCGGCGAGCTCGCCGCGGGTGGTATCGAGCTCGGTTGTCAGCTCGCTCTGGCGAGCCGCGGCGATGCCAATCGCCCACGGAAACGCGACGCCCAGGATCCAGATTCCCACGGCGATCTCGGAGGGATCCTGGATCACGCTGGCGGCGATCGGCGCGGCTGCTGCGAGGAGGCCGAGCGCGATCGCTGCCGCGTGTGACGGGGCCGTGCGGCCCACCACGAAGGCGAGCAGAGAGACCTCGAACAGAAGCGGCTCGAGCTGTCCGTCGCGCTGAGCCAGGACGACCGGGACCACCACCCCGACCGCGAGCACCGACAGCGGCAGGTTGGGCACGAAGGTCCAGAGCGCGAAGGCGCCAACCGCGAGCGCAGCAAGGATGAGGTCGGCGGGCGTCGCCGGGTCGGTGGTTGCGGCGACCACCGCGACCACGAGCGCAAAGAGCAGGATCACCGCGCGCACGTGGTCGCTCTGGAGCGACTCGGGAAGCAACCCGGACACATCTCGACGGTACTCCGCGACATCCCGTTCGGCATCCCCCCACGGGTGCAGAGGGGTTTCCGACCAGGGACGGAGCGGCCGAGCGCGCGGGCCCGATTTTCCGCCCAACGTCTACGGGCGGATCCCGCCCGCGCGGCCATGTGCGATCCCCGATCCCGGTCTACCTTTGGTGGGCCATGGGACCGCGGACGCATTATGAGCCAGGGGGCTTCTGCTGGGCGGGTCTCGCGGCGGCCGATCCGATCGCCGCGGCAGCGTTTTATGTGGATCTGTTCGCATGGGATGCGAGTTATGTGGATCTGTTCGCATGGGATGCGAGGGAGCTGGCGGCGGGCAGCCCGGCTCGCGTGAACGTCCTGTGCCGGGATGGTGAGGACGCGGCGATCCTCTATCGCCAGACGGAGGACGCCCGCGCGGCGGGAGCACCGCCACACTGGAACTCCTTCGTCTCAGTGGAAGATGCGGCGGCGACCGTGGCGCGAGCGGAGGCCCTCGGGGGCACCGCCGCGTTTCGCGAGCCGTTCGACGTCACAACTGCCGGACGGGTCGCCGCGATCCGGGATCCGAGCGGAGCGCTCCTGTCGCTGTGGGAGCCACGTGGACGAGTGGGCGCCACCGTCGTCGAGGAACTGGGCGCCATGTGCTGGAACGAGCTCGCGACGTCAGATCTCCGGCGGGCCCAGTCGTTCTACCGCGAGCTTTTCGGCTGGGTCTACGAGACGGGCGACGACGGCCATACGACGATCTGGAACGCAGGGCGCCGCAACGGGAGCATTCGTGGCCACTCAATCCTGGAGGAGGACGTGGAGGCGGCCTGGCTTCCCTACTTCGGGGTCGAGAGCGCCGAAGACGCGGCTCATCAAGCCGAGGGGCTGGGAGGTCAGGTGGTGGTCAGCGCCACGGAGACGCGGAGCGGCATCCTCTCGGTGATCGCCGATCCCGAGGGGGCCGCGTTCGGCGTCCTTCAAATGAGTTCGAACAGCTCTTTCGAGCATCGATCCGGAGTCGCCGATGGCTGAGCTGAGAACGCTGATGACCGGCATCTCGTTCGGAGAGCAACCTCGCTGGCACGAGGGCCGCCTTTGGTTTTCGGACTGGGGAAGTCGAGAGGTGATCGCGGTTGATCTCGAGGGTCGCAGCGAGGTCGTCCTCGAGGCCCCCGCGTTCCCATGCTGCGTCGACTGGCTGCCCGACGGGCGCCTCCTCGTCGTATCGGCACGCGAGGGCCGTCTCCTGCGCAGGGAACCCGACGGCTCCCTGGTGGCCCATGGCGACCTGAGCGAGGTATCGGACCCCCCGGCCGGGAACGAGCTCGTCGTCGACGGCCGAGGAAACGCCTACGTGAACGGCGGCGGTTTCGATCTCATGGCCGGCGAGGAGTTCGCTCCGGGCATCGTCGCCCTCGTCAAGCCCGACGGCGGCGCTCAGCAGGTAGCTGACGGCATCGCGTTTCCGAACGGCATGGTCGTGACGGCGGACAACTCGACCCTGATCGTCGCTGAGTCCTACGCGAGGAGGCTGACGGCATTCGACATCGGCCCCGGCGGCAACCTCTCGAATCGCCATGTATGGGCGGAGCTCGGCGACGGAGTTCCGGACGGGATCTGCCTCGACGTGGAAGGCGCGGTCTGGTACGGGGACGTCCCCAACAAGCGTTGCGTGCGCGTGCGCGAGGGGGGCGAGGTTCTACAGACGGTCGAGCTCGACCGCGGTTGCTTCGCTTGTGCGCTCGGGGGCCCGGATCGCCAGACGCTGTTCATGATGGCAACCGAGTGGAATGGCCCGGCCAACATGTTCGCCGGACCGCGAACCGGCCAGGTAGCAGCCACCGAGGCGCCGGCTGCAGGCGCCGGTTGGCCGTAGGAGATTTCGAACCGCGATCCCGCCGGGCCCGGACTCCCACCACGGTCGGAGGGGAGTTTGGGCCCGCGGGGCGATGCGAGATCGGCAAACGGGATCTACCTTCAGACCGTGTCCGCCGACAACCGAATCGAGAGCGGAGGGCGATTCCAATGACACGGAGGCTCCACAGCCTGGCTGCCTCCTTCGCCCAGCTACCCGGGGGCCGGCGCACGAAGTACGCGGTGATCGCCGTTTGGCTCGTCGTGCTGGTTGCCATCGGGCCGCTGGCGGGCAAGTTCGAGGACGCCCAGGAGAACGATCCCGCCGACTACCTGCCGGCCAACGCGGAATCGGTGAGGACGCTCGATCAGCTGGATGGCTTCCCCTCGGACGACGAGGCCGAGGCGATCACCGTATTTCACCGGGACGGCGGGCTGACCGCGGCGGACAGGGCGGCGATCGAGCGGGTGCGCGCCTCTACCAACCAGCGGGTACGCCCCGAGATCAACGCGGAGCGCCCCGGTACCGTCGCCCAGACCGGTCCGCCACGGATCTCCGGCGACGGCGCCACCGCGCTGCTGACGACTCCGATCACCGTTCCCGAGGAGGCCACCGGTAACGCGGAGGATCTGCTCACAGACACGCCAGAGGAGATCAAGACCGAGCTCGACTCGCTGCCGAGCGGTCTCGAGGCGAAGGTGACCGGTCCCGCAGGGTTTGCTTCCGATGCGGTCGAGGTGTTCAACGACATCAACGGCACCCTGCTGCTCGCCACCGCCGGGCTGGTGCTCGTGCTGTTGATCGTCATCTATCGCAGCCCGATCTTCTGGATGATCCCGTTCGTCTCGGTGCTTCTCGCTGAGCTCATCACGCGCGGGCTCGGCTACCTGATCGCGGACGCGGGCGTGACCGTCACCGGGCAGTCGGGAGGCATCCTGCCGGTGCTGGTCTTCGGTGCCGGTACCGATTACGCGCTGCTGATGGTCTCGCGTTATCGCGAGGAGCTCCGCCGGAACGAGGACAAGCACGACGCCATTCGCGTGACGATTCGCCGCACGAGCCCCGTCATCCTGGCCTCCGGCGGGACGGTGATCGCGGCGCTGCTGACGCTGTCGCTGGCCGAGGTCACCGGGACCTCTGGACTCGGGCCGATCGGCGCGATGGGCATCGCGATGGCGATGATTTCGATGCTGACGATGCTCCCGGCCCTGTTGACGGTCTTCGGACGCAACGCGTTCTGGCCATTCATCCCTCGGGTCGGAACGGGGGGCGCGGACGAGACTCACGGGGTGTGGCGCCGGATCGCCGACTGGGTTGCCCGTGGGCCTCGACGCGTCTGGGTGGGGACGCTCGCGGTGCTGGCGGTGATGATGGGCGGACTAGCCTTCGTCAACAGCGACCTGACGACTGGAAACATGTTCCGAGACGAGGTCGACTCGGTGCAGGGCCAAGACCTGCTCGAAGCCGGCTTCCCCGCCGGGGCGAATGCGCCGACCAATGTCCTGGTCACGGACACCTCGAAGGTGGATTCCGTTCGCGCGGCCGTGGCGCGGACGGACGGCGTCGCGGAGGTTTCGCGGCGGGCCGAACGAGGACCGGCCGGGGCGAAGCTCGAGGTCACGCTCGACGAGGATCCCTACAGCACCGCCGGATTCGACCAGATCCCGGGGATCCGCGAGGCGGCGCGCGAAGCGGCGGGCGACGCGGTCCTGGTCGGCGGTCCCACCGCTGAGGAGTACGACCTGCGGCAGTCGGCAGCGCGCGACAACCGGGTGATCGTGCCGATCGCGCTGACCGTAGTCTTCATCATCCTCGCGGCCATGCTGCGCGCGATCACCGCGCCCCTGGTGTTGATCGCGACGGTGATCGTCTCCTACTTCGCCGCGCTCGGGATCGGGGCGTTCTTCTTCGATGTGGTGTTCGACTTCCCCGGCATGGGCCCGGATCTGCCGCTGTTCGCGTTCGTATTCCTGGTCGCGCTCGGCATCGACTACAACATCTTCCTGATGGCCCGCGTGCGGGAGGAGACGCTCACGCGCGGCACCCAGGACGGGATGATCCGAGGCCTGGCTGTCACCGGGGCGGTGATCACGTCGGCGGGGCTCGTGCTTGCAGGCACCTTCTCAACGCTCGCGGTCCTGCCGCTGGTGTTCTTGACCGAGATCGGGTTCACGGTGGCGGTCGGTGTCCTCATCGACACGTTCCTGGTCAGATCGTTGCTGGTGCCGGCCCTGGTACTGGATATCGGCGACCGGGTCTGGTGGCCCTCGGCCCTCGCCCAC
>DATFON010000232.1:0-15304 GCA_035265465.1 Solirubrobacterales bacterium
CTCCTCGTCGTCTCGTGGCAGCCCCGCCAGCGGCTCCGCCAGGTGACCGGCCAGCCAGTCCCGAGCGCGCACCACCGCCGGCGCCGACAGATGCTCCGGCGTCAACCGCTGAAGAAACTCGCGCCCCTCCGCCGGTGAGGCGATGCACATGGCCAGGAGCGCCCGCTCCCGCAGCTCGCGCGCGCTGAGCGGTCGCGCCGCCGGTCGCTGCGCCGGCGCCTCGCCGTGGGCCTTCGGCGCTCCCCGCGCCGGCGCCGGAGTCCGCTCGGACCCATCCGATGCCGCCAGGCGCCTCATCACCAGGCCCGGATCGGCGTTCAGCCGGTCCGCCACCACGCGCGCCAGCTCGTCGCGGCTGATCGACTCCCCCATCGCCGCGAGCACCGGCACCACCTCGTCGAGCGCCCTGTCTCGGCCGCCCGGCGACGACAGATCGGCCTCGTTCAGCGCCACCCGGACGTGAAACTCCGGCAGCTCCACCGCATCGAGAATCAGCTGGCGAAGCCGGTCCCCCTCGCCCGCGGCCAGCATGTCCGCCGGGTCCTCGCCGGCGGGCATGGACGCCACCCGAAGCCGCAGCTTTCGACTTCCCGCCACGCGCTGGGCGCGCAGCATCGCCGCATGCCCGGCGCGATCGGCGTCAAGGGCAAGCACCACCTCCTCCGTGTACCGGGCAAGCTGCTGCAGCTGGTCCGGAGTGATCGCCGTCCCCATCACGGCGACGGTCTCCTCGATTCCGGCCTGGTGCGCCGCCAGCACATCCGTATATCCCTCCACGACCACCGCGCGCCCCACCTTCGCGATCGCCGCGCGAGCCCGATCGATGCCGTAGAGCGTGCGGCTCTTGCGGTAGAGCTCCCCCTCCGGCGAGTTCAGGTACTTGGGCTTCGTGTCGGGGCGCAGCGCCCGCGCGCCGAATCCCTGAACGCGCCCGCGCGGATCGCGTACCGGAAACATGATGCGGGCACGAAACCGGTCGTACTGGCCGCCCTGCCGGCCCTTCTGCACGAGACCGGCCGCGGCGAGCTCCTGCATGCCGAACCCCGCCCGCTGCCCGCGCACGAGCACCTGATCCCAGGCACTTGGCGCATAACCGACACCGAAAGCCCGCAGCACCTCCCCGCCGAGCCCACGGGCTTCGAGGTACTCGCGCGCTTTCCGAGCCTCGGGGTGGTCGCTCAGGTAATTCGCATAGAAGCCGGCGGTCCGCTCCAACAGCTCCCCGAGCCGAGCCCGTCGCCGCCGCGCCTCCTCGGCCCGCGGGTCCTCGCTCTCGCGCTCGATCTCCACGCCGTAGCGCTCGCCGAGCGCCTCGACCGCCTCCGGAAAGCCCAGCCCCTCCTTCTCCTGCACGAAGCGGAACACGTCCCCCCCGGCCTCGCACCCGAAGCAGTAATAGAGCTTCTCCCGCGGATCCACCGAGAACGACGGCGTGCGCTCCTCGTGGAACGGGCACAACCCCGTGAACCGGTCACCGGCGCGGCGCAGGTCCGTATACGTCGAGACGATCTCGACGATGTCCGCGGAATCCTTCACGCGCTCGACCGTCTCGTGCGTGAACTTGCTCAGAGGCGGCTCTCCTCGGGCAGCGCGATCCGCTTGAAGGCAGCGATGCAGAACCGGTCGGTCATCCCGGCGATGTAGTCCGTGATCCGCTGGATCTCGTCGGCGCCCACGGCGCCGTCCGGTACCTCGTCCGGGTGCTCGACGTAGTGGTCGAAGAGCCCGCGGACCGTGCGATGCACCCGCTCGTGCTCGCTCCGGGCCTCCTCGCCCAGATACACCCGCTCGAACATGAACTGCCGCAGCACGCGCATCGCCTGGCCGACGTCCTCGCTCTGCATGATGTCCCCGGCCTTATGCGACTCGTTGACCAGGTCCTGCGCGAGGGCGTCGATCCGCCGAGCGCCCGTTGGCCCAAGGAGCTCGATCTCGGCCGCCGGCAGATCGTCGGCCGTGATGATCCCCGCGCGCACAGCGTCGTCGACGTCGTGGTTGATGTAGGCGACGCGATCGACGAGGCGCACGATCCGCCCCTCGAGCGTGATGGGGAGCTCCGACCCGGTGTGGTTGAGGATCCCGTCGCGGACCGGCTCGGTCAGGTTGAGCCCCCGCCCATCGCGCTCCAACACGTCGACCAGCCGAAGCGACTGCCGGTTGTGGCGGAAGCTGCGGCCGGCGCTCTCGCGCAGCGCCTGGTCGAGCGCCTCCTCGCCGATATGGCCGAACGGAGGATGCCCAAGGTCGTGGCCCAGCCCGATCGCCTCGGCGAGGTCCTCGTTCAACCCCAGCGCGCGGGCCACCGTGCGGGCGATCGCGCACGTCTCGATCGTGTGGGTGAGCCGCGTCCGGTAGTGATCCCCCTCGGGAGCGATGAACACCTGGGTCTTGTACTTCAGACGCCGGAACGCCTTGGAGTGGACGATCCGATCGCGATCGCGCTGAAACGGCGTGCGCATCGGGCTGTCGGACTCGGGCTCCCGGCGAACCGCCGGGTACGACCGCGTCGCAAGCTCCCACAGGTACTCGCTCTCCCACGAGCGAACGCGATCCTCCAGCGATCTGGCCTCGACCGTCGCGGACTCTGAGGAAGCCGTTGACACCTTGTGAAAGAGAATAGGGTCAGCCCATGCCCGAAACAGCCCTCGTCACCGGCGCATCCTCGGGAATTGGTGAACAATTCGCGCGCCAACTCGCCGGCCGCGGCCACGATCTGGTGCTGGTGGCCCGCCGCGCCGATCGCCTGGAACGCCTGGCGGCCGAGCTTCCCACCGAGGCGCACGTGGTCGCCTGCGACCTGGCCACCGACGCCGCGTCACTGGCGGGTCGGGTCCAGGAGCTCGGGGCCGACGTGGACCTGCTGGTGAACAACGCCGGCTTCGGGACGTCGGGACCGTTTCTGGAGCACGACCCCGAGCGCGACGCCGAGCAGGTGCGCCTGAACTGCGAGGCGGTAGTCACCCTGTCTCACGCCTTCCTGCCCGGCATGGTGGATCGCCGCCGCGGCGGTGTCATCAACGTCGCCTCCAGCGCGGGCTTTCAGCCGATCCCATACGAGTCGGTCTACGCGGCGACAAAGGCGTTCGTCATCAGCTTCACCGACGCCCTGCACACCGAGCTTCGCGGCTCGGGCGTTCGCGCAATGTCGGTGAACCCAGGTCCGGTTCCGACCGAGTGGCAGCAGGTTGCCGGCTACCGCGAGGAGCGCACCGGCGTCGTGCCGGGCGAGATTTCTGCCGAGCAGGTCGTGAGCGAGTCGCTCGAGGCGTGGGACCGCGGCCGTCGCTCCGTGATCCCGGGCCGCACGATCCGCTGGTTCATCCGGGCCACCGCGCCGAGCCCACGGGCGATCCAGCTGCGGATCACCGAGCGGATGTACCGCCCGAAGCGGTAGCGGACCCTCGAGGCGGAGCTCGCGCGCCGCCGCCCAGGCACGCAGCAACGGGTCGAGGCCACACGTCGTCGCCTCGGCGAGCGAATCGGGCCCGGCGGGGGCCCGCGGCTAGGTGGAATCCTCTCTACCGTCAGCCAGGCACGAAATCCAGCTTACGCCCCAACGGAACCCAAGGAATTGGCGCTTTATCCGTCATATGCGCGAGTAGTGCGTATCCGGTTCCGTCAGGTTCGCTCCTCGCAGGCAAGCGGCGATAATCCACCGTGGAGGTGGATGTGAGGCCGCTCGCGTGCCGCAACCGTCGTGATCGGAATTCCCCAAGAGGCGCCTGAGCCAACCGGATGCGCACTGCGCGAGTAAATCGCCATTCCCCACAGACCGGACGGATAAGCCGCCGCCGCTACCCGGGGGCCTGTCCAGCCCTACGCCGCCGCCCGTAACCGCACGTGCGCGTGGTGCTCCAGGGTCTCCGAGATCGCGCGGTCGACCTGGCGCAGGTCGCGCTCGGGGACGCTCGGCGCGGCGGCCAGCGGCTGGCCCAGCGCCTCCACCATGAACCTGTGCGCCTCCGGCGAGAGCTCGAAGCCGCCGCCCTCGCAGGCCGCGCACACGACCCCGCCCGCGGCCCCCGAGAAGCCCACCAGCCCGTCCGACTCGCCGCAGCGGGCGCATGACCCGAGCTCCGGGCTGAAGCCGGCGGCGAGCGCCAGCTTGAGCCTGAACGCCAGCGCGGTCGCCTGTCCGGCGGCGCCATCGACCACTGGAAACGGCGACACACCGCTGGGCGGCTCCTGCCCGTCGAGCAGCGCCAGGTAGCGGCACAGCAGGTTGTAGGCGGGGGGATTTGCCTCCTCGGAATCGCACAACCTCAGCACCGCGTCGCAGCCGCGGGCAGCCGCCATCAGCGCCGGGCCGCTCGAGCGCAGATCCGGATGGGCGGCCACCGTTGCCGCCGAGGTCACCGTCGCCAGATCGCCCCGCCCCTCGTGAAGGACGAGGTCGAGGCGAAAGTACGGCTCGAGCCTCCCGCCGAATCGCGACCGCGGCTTGCGCGACCCCTTGGCGATCGCGTTGATCCGCCCGCGGGTGGCGCTGTAGAGATGCAGCACCCGATCCGCCTCGCCGTAGCGAATGCTGCGCAGGACGATCGCCTCGGTCTTGTAGGTGCCCGGCATGGGCCGGGAAAGATGACCGCCGAATCGGACGGCTTCAGGTGCCGGGGGTGTGCTGATTTGACCCTCATATACAGGGTCAAATCAGCACAGGTCGCTTAGGACTGACTCCGAACGGAGTCCCGGATCGCCGCCGCGGTCACGGTCGCCGCGATGGTCCCGATCGAGATCGGCGTGAACCGCTCGGTCTCCCCGCCGCCCGAGGAGAGACAGAAGACAACGTCGCCGTCCACGTCCGAGAACACCGGATCGACGGCCCTGGCGACGCCACCGCTGGCCATTCGCGCCACCCGCGCGCACGCCGCCTTGTCGAGCGTCGCGTCGGTCATCACGCAGACCAGTGTCGTGTTCCGCTCCTCGAGGCGGGTCCAATCCGGCGGGCCCTTCATCGCGGCGATGATCCCCGCCGTCGACACCGTCTCTTCGTCCTCG
The DNA here is from genome assembly GCA_035265465.1 of Solirubrobacterales bacterium. Taxonomy (GTDB): domain Bacteria; phylum Actinomycetota; class Thermoleophilia; order Solirubrobacterales; family 70-9; genus AC-56. Next base: position 4,999 of record DATFON010000232.1, read on the forward strand.
CTCCGGGGTCCGGCGAGGACCATCCCGTCGTCCCCGATCACGTCGCCGAACGCGTTGACTACCGCAAGCGCCGCCACGGTCTCGCCGGCGCCGCTTCGGGCCACGGCGTATCCGATCCCCGCAGGTGTCGAATGCTCACGCCCGCGGATCTTCCCGACGGCGGCACCGGTCCCGGCTCCCACACGCCCCCGCTCGGGAACGCCATCCGCCGCCGCCTCGCAGGCCGCGTATCCCGCAGCTGCATCAGGACGGGCGCTCGCGTCCCCTTCGGCCAGGTCGTACACGACCGCCGCCGGCACGATCGGCACGAGACCGGCCGGCGTCTCGTAGCCGTGCCCAGTCTCCTCGAGCCAGCGGACCACCCCATCGGCCGCCGCGAGCCCGAAGGCGCTGCCGCCGCACAGGGCCACCGCGGTGGCCTCGCTCGTCCCGGCGAACGGGCCGATGACGTCGGTCTCCCGCGTCCCCGGGCCGCCACCGCGAACGTCGACACCCCCGCGGCTACCCGCAGGCGGGATCACCGCGGTGCAACCGGTTGCCCCTTCGGCGTTCGTCCAGTGGCCGATCGAGAACCCGTCCGGCGGCGGTGCGCCCGCTTCCGAGTCCGCCCCGCTCACGTCGCCGCCCGACTTCGAGCCCTGCGGCGCGGCCTGCGCCGCAGGCGACGCTGGCATGACGGACAGAAGTACGTGGAACGTCCCGCGACCACGATCCGCTCGATCTCGCCGCCACACCGTGGGCACGGCTTTCCCTCGCGAGTGTGGACCAGGAACTCGTCCTGCATTGCCCCCTGCTGGCCCCGCGCGTCCCGGTAATCGTCGATCGACGCACCGCCGCTCCGAAGGCCGGCCTCCAGCGCCTCGACGATCCCGAGCCGCAGCCGCTCGCAGTCCTCGGGCTTCATCGAACCGGCGGGAGACAGCGGGTGAAGCTCCGCCCGGAACAGGGCCTCGTCCGCGTAGATGTTGCCGATCCCGGCAACGCCCAGCTGATTCAGGAGGAAGGACTTGAGCGGGGCCCGCCGCCCGGCGGCGCGACGGCAGAGCTCCGCCGCGGTCAGCGCGTCAGAGAGAGGCTCCACCCCGAGCCGCGCGGCGAAGTACTGGTCCAGCTCGTGGTCGCGCAGAACGACCGCGTGCCCGAACCGCCGCGGGTCGGTGAACAGCAGGCGCCGTCCGCCGTCAAGTCGCAGCTGCGCCCGCAGATACGGAGGGTCGGGACTCCCGTCCTCCAGAAGCAGGTTCCCGGTCATCCGCAGGTGCATCGCCAGGGTGCTGTCACCTTCAAGGCGCAGCAGCAGGTACTTGCCGCGCCGCTCGACGCCCTCGATCGTGCGGCCGGCGAGCGCGCGCTCGACCTCGCGCGGCCGCGTCGGGCGTGCCCATCGCTCATCGAGAACCTCGGCCGCGACGATCCGGCGGCCGGTGATCTCCGGCTCGAGCTGGCGGCGGATCGTCTCAACCTCGGGCAGCTCCGGCATGCCCTGATTCTCACAGGGCCCGGCTGCGCGCGGCTACGAGGTGGTGGTGGCCCTCGGGTGGGCCTTGAAATAGACCTCTTTGATCCGCTCACCCGAGAGGTGGGTGTAGAGCTGAGTCGTCGAGACGTCCGCGTGGCCCAGCATCTCCTGCACGGATCGCAGGTCGCAGCCCCCCGAAAGGAGGTGCGTAGCGAAGGAGTGGCGCAGGGTGTGCGGGCTCATGCGGTCCGCCAGCCCGACATCCGCCGCGTGGCGCTTGATGACCTTGTACAGCCCCTGCCTGGTGAGCGGCCCGCCGCGAAAGTTCACGAACAGCTTCGACACCGGGCGCATACCGACCAGCTCCGGCCGGCCCGCTCGCAGGTAGCGCGTGACGGCCGCCGACGCTTCCCGCCCAAGCGGCACGACGCGCTCCTTGTTGCCCTTGCCGTGTGGACGTACGAACGAGCGACGCAGGTCGACATCGTTCACGTCCAGTCCAGTCGCCTCCGAGGCCCGCAGGCCGCAGCCGTACATGACCTCGAGGAGCGCGCGGTCGCGTAGCGCGATCGGATCGCCTCCCGAAACGCTCTCGAGCAGGCGCTTCACCTCGCCGTAGGTGAGCACGCGCGGCAGCTTGCGGCTCTTGGCCGGTGGGCTGAGCGCCGCCGTGGGGTCCTCGTCGACCAGCTCCTCGCGGCGCAGGTGCCGGTAGAAGGACCGCAGGCAGGCGGTCTTGCGGTTGACCGTGGCCGGCGAGCAGGCCGGCTGTCCGTTGCCCGTCGCCAGATCCGCCAGGAAGTCGGCGACATCGCCCCGGTCGGCCTCGGTGGCGCTGCGGTGACGCTTCGCGAGGAACGTGCCGTACTGAAGGAGATCGGTGCGGTAGGCATCGAGGGTGTTTCGCGCCAGGCCGCGCTCGAACTCCATATAGGCGAGGAAGTCGAGCACCAGTGCCTCGAAGCGCGCCTCGACGCCCCCTTGCCGATCATCCCCTCCGTGCTTGACCGCGACCGCCATGGACCCAGTTTCGCCTCCGGCAGGGGAGCCACCTGCCGGTGCAACCGGAATGGCAGGCGCGTCAGCTCCGGCGAAGCTCTCGGAACAGCAGCATCCCGACCAGCGACTTCGAGTCCCGGCACTCCTCGATCGCCCCGTCCAGCTCGGCGAGCGGCCAGGCGAGGATCTCCAGCCGCTCCTCCTCCTCCTCCGCGTCGGCGCTCGCGTCGTGGAGGTCGGTGGCGACGTAGACGATCACCTCCTCCTCCGCGAACCCGGGGCTCGTGTAAAAGCGCTTCAGCTTGCGCCACTCCGATGCTCCCTTGCCGATCTCCTCGGCCAGCTCGCGCTTGGCGCAGTCGAGCGGCGACTCCTCGGGGACGTCCAGCTTGCCCGCGGGAAGCTCCAGGAGGGCCTTCTCCCCCACCGCCTCGCGCGGCTGCCGGACCAGGTAGATATGGAGGTCGTCATGCGCGATCACGGCGACCGCGCCCGGGTGCCCCACGATCTCGCGGGTGGCGGTTGATCCGTCGGGATAGCGGAACTCGTCCTCACGGACGGTGGCGATCTTGCCCTCGTACACCGTCTCCGAGTTGATCCGCTCCACCGTCCGCCCCTTATACCCCGGTTCTCATGCTCGCACCCGGTCGGCCAGCGCCCGGCCCGCCGCAAGGGGGGCCGCGAAGAACAGCGGATCCTCGTCGAGGGTGCGGCCCATGGTGCGGGTCGCCAGTCGGCTCTTGGCGTAGGCGTCCAGGTCCACCGGTTCGACCTCCACGTCATGGCGGTCGTCGCAGGCGCCGTGTAGCGCGTCGAGAACGCTCGGCATGTCCACGGTGCCCGCCTCCTCCCCGGTCGGCCACCCCGCCAGGTCGATCTCGGGCACTGGGACGCGCACCGAGCCAAGCACCAGCCGAAGGACCCTCTCCGTGTGGTGGCTGAGCCCGCGGTGGCGCTGTCGCGAGTCGGATGCCGAGAGCCGCGGCGAGACCAGCGTGGGAAGGCCCAGCGCCAGCGCGGCGTGCGCGCTGTCGAGCGCCGCGATCCCGCCGTGGCCGTAGAGCGTCGCCGAGCCGAGTATCCCGGGGCCGGGGCCGCAGAGGATCGCCTCCCAACCGAGCCGGCGGGCCGCGGCGTCCAGCGCGCCGAGGGTCGTCACGGCCTCGTCCTCGCCCCCGTACGCGGCGCCCGCCGTGACGTGCCCGGCGAGGAGACCGCGATCGCGGAGCTCGGCCACGTCGCGGGACATGCCGCCGGGCAGCGCCCCTCCGGCCGTTTGAACGTAGCCAATCCGCAGGCCGGGCCGGGCCTGTGCCGCGGCCCAGGCGCTCGGTGCCAGATGGCCGTGCAGCGGCAGCACGAGGACGGGGGGAGCCGGAGTCGACTCCGAATCCTCCGGGCGGCCCGACTCGGGGACCTCCACCGGATCGATCGAGTGCTGAAGCGAGGTGTAGTTGAGCTTCATCACATGCTCCCCGCTTACCGGGCCCGAGCCCTCCAGGCCGCGTGTGAGGTTGACGTGCACAACGTCGAAGCCGCCTGAGCCCAGCCCCAGGTCGGCGGCCTCGGTGTTGACGATCACCTCGTCGCCGTCCGCCATCTCGCCCACGAGCCCCGTGTCGGCCCAAGCCGGACGGCGCTCGTCTCCCACCTGCACGGTGAGCGGATCCGTGCCGACGACGATGCCTCGCCGCAGCTTCAGCATCGAGCGGCGGTTTCCTCGACGATCGCCTCGCAGATCCCGAGCATCTGGACGATCCGCTCGGCCGCCACGCTCTCGTCGGGGGTGTGGTTTGCCTCGGTGCCATTCGCGAGGAGCAGCGCCTCGAATCCGGCGGCGTTGAAGGCGTTTGCGTCGCTTCCACCACCGGTCGATGTCTCGCGGGGCTCCACGCCGCGGCGTTCCAAAGCGGTCCGCGCGATCGTTACCGACTGGGACTTCGAGGGCAGCCGGTAGCCGCGGAACATCTCGGTCACCTCGACGTCAACGTCGCATCCGTGCTCGCTCGCCGCCCACGTGCAGGCGTCCACCATCGCGCCCACCGTCTTGCTGGCGCGCTCATCGTCGAGGCTACGGGCCTCGCCCTCGATCCGGCAGCGACCGGCCACGACGTTGGACGCGGTCCCGCCACCGATGACTCCGACGTTGGCGGTCGTCTCGTCGTCCAGGCGCCCGAGCTCCATCCGGGCGATCGCAACGGCGGCAGCTCGGATCGCGTTGCGTCCATCCTCCGGCCGGATCCCGGCGTGTGCCTCGGTGCCCTCGAACTCCGCGGCCAGCCGCTCGTAGGTGGGCGCCGCCGTGATCACCTCCCCGATCGGGCTCGCGTGGTCGATGACGAACCCGAACGGCGCGCGAAGGCTCCGCAGGTCGAGCTCTTTGGCACCCCTCAACCCGTCCTCCTCGGCGACGGTGCATACGAGCTCCAGGCCGATCGGAGGCTTGGCGGTCGCATACCGAGCGGCCAGCTCGACCAGGACGGTGACGGCCGCCTTGTTGTCCGCGCCGAGGATCGTGTCCCCGCGGGATCGGAAGACGCCCTGATCCAGAACGACCTCGACCGCTCCGTCGTGCGGGACGGTGTCGAGATGGGAGGCGAACATGACCCAGGTGTCGCGCTCCCCCGGTATTCGCGCGACCACGTTTCCCGCCCCGGCTCTGGCGGGCTCGGCGGCCCCGTCCTCGCCCGCCTCCACGCCGAGCTCGCGGAGCTCGCCGAGCACGGCGTCGGCCACCGCCCGCTCGAAACCAGTCGGGCTCGCGAGCTCGCACAGCCGAGCGAAGCGGTCAAACATCCGCTGGTTCTCCACCACGGGCGAACAGGCTATGCGCTCCGGCATCCTTGCTCCGATTCGCCTCCCGTGAGAGGATCGGGTTGAACCCAATCTCACGGGAGGAAGCGATGCCCGAGACTCCAGACTGGCGACTCACTGGCGATTGGTTCGACGTTTGCCGATGCAGGGTGCCATGCGGCTGCACCTTCGCTCAGGCACCCGACGAGGGGCAATGCGACGGCATCCTGGCCTGGCATGTTCGCGAGGGGCGCTACGGCGACGTGGGACTCGATGACCTGAACGTCGTCGCGGTCGGCTCGTTCGAGGGCAATATCTGGGCCGGTGAGGCGAAGCCCGCGATGGGGTTCTTCATCGACGAGCGAGCGGATGAGGACCAGCGCGCGGCGCTCCAGACGATCTTTGGTGGAGAGGCGGGCGGATGGCCCGCCGGCTTCGCCGAGTTGATCGACGAAATACGAGGGATCGAGTACGCCCCGATCGAGTTCGAGATCGCCGACGACCTCGCCAACTGGCGCGTGGAGGTGCCCGGAAAGGCACGGGGCAGTGCTCACGCGCTGGTCGGGCCGACGAGCCCGGAGGGAGCACGCGTCGAGGTCCACAACGCCCCCGGCGCCGAGGTTGGCCCGGGGCAGGTCGCCACCTGGGCCACCGCGGACGAGGATGAGGTGGAGGCATTCGGCTTCAAGTGGAATTGGCCCGGCCGCTCCAGCAAGCACTTCCCGTTTGACTGGTCCGGGCCGGACGAAGCGTGATCTGTGCGCAGCCTTGACTGGCGCCAGAGCTGGATCTAGGCTAGATCGCGTCGCGGTGGATAGGCGCCCGCCAAGGGGGTACACCGGCGGCGGGCGCGGAGAGGAGTGCTGATGGCCTGGCGCATCGCTGGAACCTACGTGGCGAGTTGCTCGTGCAACCTGATCTGTCCTTGTCCGGTGGACGGGCCGCCGACGAGCGAGGACGGCGAGTGCCGTGGGGTTGGCGTATTTCACATCGCCGACGGAAACCTCGATGACACCGACCTCTCGGGCGTCGACGTCGGCCTCGTGAACTACTGGCCGTCGAACCTTACGGCGGGCAACTGGAAGCTCGGAATCGTGGTCGACGACTCGGCCTCGGACGAGCAGGCGAACGCTCTCGAGCGAATCTTCAAGGGCGACGCAGGCGGCGCGTTCGCCGAGTTCGCGGGGCTCACCGACGAGTGGCTCGGAATGGAGCGGGCGGGGGTCACGTTCTCCGACGGTGACCGCCCGTCGGGGTCGATCGGCGACAGCAGCTGGACGTTCGAGCCGTTGGCGGGTCCCGAGGGCGGTACCCAGACTGCGGTCAAGAACGCTGCCTTCGGCTTCGCGAACGAGTATCGCGTTGGCAGGGCCCCGGGCAAGATGAGCGCGCTCGGGATCGAATTCGACGCCATCTACGGCGAGACCGCGGACTACGAGTTCGCGAGTGAGCAGCCGGAGGGCGCGGCGCCGGGTCGCGGCTAGCAACGGAATCGGCTGGGGACCACGTGGAATCGGCTTCGATCAGGCGCGCTCCCCCACTCCCCGGCCTGATCCAGCTCGGGTTCATCGGCCTGCTGCTTGTGCTGGCCGCGATCGCCTGGGCGGCGACCGGCGACCAGATGAATGGGATGGATGCAGGCCCTGGCACAGACCCCGGAACGGTCGGGTTCTTCCTCGGCACCTGGGTGGTGATGATGGCCGCGATGATGTTCCCGTCCATCGCGCCGATGGTCGTGATGCAGGTCAGGATCCAGGACGGCCGACGCGAGCGGGGCCAGTCGGCGCCGATCGGGACGACGACCCTGTTCGTCGCCGCATACCTGATCACGTGGACGGCGGCCGGATTGGTGGCCTATGGGGTCTTCGAGCTCGGAAAGGCGCTCACCGGCGACGTCTTCGCCTGGGACAACGCCGGCCCCTACTTGGCCGGCGGGGTGATCCTCATGGCGGCCCTCTACCAGCTCACCCCGCTGAAGGACGTCTGCCTGCGTCATTGCAGAGGCCCATTCATGTTCCTGATGGCGCATTGGCGTCCCGGCCGCACGGGCGCGCTTCGCATGGGCCTGATGCACGGGGGCTGGTGCGTGGGCTGCTGCTGGGCGCTGATGGCGGCGCTCTTCGCCCTCGGGGTGATGAGCATCGGCTGGATGGCCTTCATCGCCGCGTTGATCGCGATCGAGAAGCTGCTGCCGTGGAAGGCGATCGCAAACCGGGGTATCGCGATCCTGCTCCTCGTTCTGGGGCTCGCCGTCGCGTTCACGCCGAAGAGCGTTCCCGGCCTCACGCTGCCCGACTCTCCGCAGGCCATGAAGGCGATGCAGAGCATGGACGGCGGCGCCATGCAGGGCATCGACGGCCGCGAAATGAAGCGCGACGGGATGGAGAAGGGAAACTCGAATCAGCCCTAAACGCCGCGGCGGACCTGGATGCCCTGCTCGGCGGGGGCCGGCTCGGCCTCCTCGGCCGGCTGGGCCTCCGCGGCACGGCGGGCGGCCGCCCCCACGAACTCGCGGAAGAGCGGCTCGGGCCGGGTGGGGCGCGACTTGAACTCGGGGTGGAACTGGGAGGCTACGTAGAACGGGTGATCCGGCAGCTCGATGACCTCGACGAGGCGCTCATCGGGCGAGGTGCCGCTCGCTACGAGGCCCTCGTCCTCCAGCCGTCGGCGCAGCATGTTGTTGACCTCATAGCGGTGCCGGTGCCGCTGGTAGATGACGGCCTCGCCGTAGATCTCGCGTGCCGAGGTGGACTCGTGGAGCTTGATCGGGTCCGCGCCGAGCCGCATCGTCCCGCCCATGTCGGTGACCTCCTTCTGCTCCGGGAGTAGGTCGATCACGGGATAGGGCGTCTCGGGATCGAACTCGGACGAGTTTGCGCCGTCCATTCCCGCGACGTGTCGCGCGAACTCCACGACCGCAATCTGCATTCCCAGGCAGACGCCCAGATACGGGATGCCGTTCTCCCGCGCCACCCGGGCTGCCTCGATCTTGCCCTCGATGCCCCGCTCGCCGAAGCCACCTGGGATGAAGATGCCGTCGGCGGCCCCGAGCTTGTCCAGGTCGAGATCCTCGGAGTTCATCAGCTCGACGTCGACGTTGACCCCGGAGTGGTAGCCGCCGTGATCGAGCGCCTCGACCACCGACTTGTACGCGTCGGCGAGCTGCACGTACTTGCCGACGAGCGCGATGCGCACGGTCCCCTCGCACTCGTCCGCGCGGCGGACCAGCGTCTCCCACTCGCCGAGGTCGGGGGCGGACGCTTCCATGCCGAAGTGATCGAGCACGAGGTCGTCCACGCCCTCGGCCCGCAGGACCAATGGCACCTTGTAGATGTTGTCGACATCCCGAGCGGAGATCACCGCCTCCTCGGGCACGCTGCCGAACAGGGCGATCTTGCGGCGGATGTCGCGGTCGAGGCCGCGCTCGGAGCGACACACGAGCGCGTGCGGCTGAACCCCGATCCGCCGCAGCTCGTTGACGGAATGCTGGGTCGGCTTGGTCTTGAGCTCGCCGGCGTGGCCAACGTACGGGACGAGCGTCAGGTGGACGAACATGCAGCGGCGCGGCCCCAGGTCCGTGTAGAGCTGGCGGATCGCCTCCAGGAAGGGCAGCGACTCGATGTCGCCGACGGTCCCGCCGATCTCGGTGATCACGAAGTCGACGGCCTGCGACTCGGCGAGGATCAGGATCCGCTGCTTGATCTCGTCGGTGACGTGCGGGATCACCTGCACGGTCGCCCCGAGATAGTCGCCGCGGCGCTCGCGCCGGATGACCGAGTTGTATACGGCGCCAGCCGTCACGTTGGAGGCACGCGAAGTGTTCTCGTCGGTGAAGCGCTCGTAGTGGCCCAGGTCCAGGTCGGTCTCGGCCCCGTCCTCGGTCACGAAGACCTCGCCGTGCTGGAACGGGCTCATCGTGCCCGGGTCGACGTTGATGTACGGGTCGAACTTCTGGAGTTGGACCCGTAAGCCCCGGCTGACCAGGAGCCGCCCGATGGAGCTCGCGGCGATCCCCTTGCCGAGAGAAGAGACGACGCCACCGGTGACGAAGATGAACCTGGTTTCGCCGGGCTTCATCGTCTTGTCTGTCACCGTGAACGCCTAATCAACTCTGCCGAGCGAGTCTAGAGAGCGAAGCAGCGGAACGCCCTCGATCGTCTGCGAGATCGACCGAAACTCCCCGTAAAAGTTCAGAGCGACGACCACTCCGAGCGCGACGTAGCCCCCGGTCTCCCCCAGCGTGACCAGCAGCGTGACACCTGCAAGCGCGCCGACGAGGTTTGCTCCCGTGTCGCCCAGCATCGCACGCTCACGAAGGGTGAACGCGGCTACCACCAGGACCGGCCCGACGAAGATGCCGAGCAGCTCGAGCGGCATCGCGGTCCAGGCGCCGACGCAAACCCCAGCGAGGAGCGCGACGAAGACCTTCTCCACGCGTCCCGGGCGCAGGTCGAGCAGATTGAACAGGTTGGTGGTCAACAGCAGCAGCGCCAGATCGGCGACGTAGGCGAAGTCCTGGTGTCCCAGCCCGGAGGTCGCGTAGGCGGCGAGGGCCAGGGCACCGACCGCCTTGATCGCGCCGGTCGAGAACCGCCCTGACGCGATCGCCCGTGCGTGGCCGCGCCAGCCCCGCGGCGTGGCATCGTCCGCGCCACGGCCGAGGGCGTCGTCGATCAGCCCCAAGAGCGCCACGCCCAGCACGTACACCGCCCAGCGCCGCAGCTCGGGGTCCAGGAGGTCGAGATCGGCGCGGTCGTCCAGGACGGCGAGCGGGGCGAGCGCGATGAGCGAGCAGGCCACCAGGACCGCTCCCGCCGGGAATGCGACCCGGCGGCCCCGGTAGTTCTTGCGCGCCAGACCGGTCCTGCCCATGTCGGACAGCCACGGTCCGGTGACCACCGCGGCCACCGCGAGCGACACGACGAGGCCAGCCAGCGTCACCGCGGAGTAACGGTCACCGACGCGGGCGGCCGCGGGTGTCGAAGGCCCGGCAGCAGCCTGTCCGCAGTGGCCTTGATGCCGTAGTTCCCCTCGCTCCCGTTCAGCGCGTACACG
>DATFON010000233.1:0-4054 GCA_035265465.1 Solirubrobacterales bacterium
CCGAGTCTGCCGCCGGCGACGGCGAGCTGTTCCTGATCGACGGCAACAGCCTCGCCTACCGCGCGTTCTTCGCGCTGCCCGAATCGATCGCGACCGCCGACGGGCGCCCGACCAACGCGATCTACGGGTTCGCCTCGATGATGGCGAAGATCCTCATCGAGCACCGGCCGGCGGCCGTGATCGTCGCCTGGGATGCCGGCATGTCCGGCCGGGAGGTCGAGTACAAGGAGTACAAGGCCGGTCGACCGTCGCGGCCGGACCTTCTCGCCGAGCAATTTCCCCACCTGGCCCCGCTCGCCGAGGCCTTCGGCTTCCACAACGTCAAGGTCGACGGTTGGGAGGCCGACGACGTGATCGCCACCCTCGTCCGCCAGGCTCGCGAGGCCGACATCCCGGTGATGGTCGTCTCAGGCGATCGTGACGTCTACCAGGTGGTCGGTGACGGCGTTCGCGTCATGACCACGTCCCGGGGCGTGACCGACACCAAGATCTACGACCGCGACGGGGTCGTCGAGCGCTACGGGGTGTCGCCCGAGCTCGTTCCCGACCTCATCGGCCTGAAGGGCGACACCTCCGACAACATCCCCGGCGTCCCGGGGATCGGCGACAAGACCGCCGCCCAGCTTCTGCAGCGATTCGGGTCGCTCGAGGCCGTGCTCGACAGCGTCGACGAGATCTCCGGGGCGAAGCGAAAGCAAAACCTCACCGAGCACGCGGACGACGCCCGCATCTCGAAGCAGCTCGCGACGCTCAAGTACGACATCGACATTCCGATCGATGTCCGCAAGGAGGCGCGCGCCAAGCCCGACCGAAGCCGCCTGCGCGAGGTGGCCGCGGACTTCGAGCTGCGAGCCGTGATGAATCGACTCGACGAGGAGTTCCAAGAGGATGTGCCGGAGCGCACCGTCGACGAGACGCTGGTCGTGGACGCGGTCGAGGGAACCCCAGCCGACCTGCCGGCTGGCCCGGTGGCAGTGTCGGTGGCCGCCGGGCGGTGGGCCGGCAGCAACGGCGAGCAGGTCGTGACCGGGGACGCGCCGCCGGACCTGGCCGCGCTCGCCGAGGAGCTGCGGGACCGGCCGCTCACCTTCCACGACGCGAAGTCACAGGGAGGCGGCGGTCGCACCGGGCTGCTCGCGGTCGCGCCTCCCGGCAGCATCGATCTCGCGCACGACACCATGGTCGCCGCCTACCTCATCGACCCGGCACGCCGGGTTTACGACCTCTCCGAGCTCGCCGCCGACGCCGGGCTGGCGGCGGCGAGTACCGGCTCGGACGGCGCTGGGGCGGAGGGGGACGACTCCGACGCGGAGCAACTCTCCCTGGCGGCCGAGGCGGAACCCACCGCGGATCCGCCAACCGAGGCCCGCTTGGTCTTCGAGCTCGCAGGACGGCAGCGCGGACAGCTCGAGCAGTTCGGTCTGGATCGCCTGATGGCCGACATCGAGATGCCGCTGATCGAGGTCCTGGCGGCCATGGAGCGCGCCGGGGTCAAGCTCGACATCCAGCGGCTTGCGGACATCGGCCAGGGAATGGCGGAGCGGATCGATCAGCTCCAGCGCGAGATCTTCGACCTCGCGGGGCATGAGTTTACGATCGGCTCGCCCCAGCAACTCGGGATCGTCCTGTTTCAGGAGCTTGGGCTGACCAAGAAGCGCCGGGGCAAGACCGGGTTCTCGACCGACGCCCGGGTCCTGGCCCAGATTCGCGACGAGCACGAGATCGTGGCCAAGGTCGAGGCCTGGCGCGAGCTGACGAAGCTCAAGAACACCTACCTGGACGCGCTGCCCGACCTGGTGGACCCCGAGACCGGGCGCATCCACACGACCTTCAACCAGGTGGCCGCCGCCACCGGTCGTCTCTCGAGTATCAACCCGAACCTCCAGAACATCCCGATCCGCTCCGAGATCGGGCGCCCCGTGCGGAGCTGCTTCGTCGCCGCGGAGGGCATGCGCCTGCTGTCAGCCGACTACAACCAGGTGGAGCTGCGCGTGCTGGCCCACGTGGCGGGCGAGGACGTGCTGCGGGAGATCTTCGCCTCGGACCAGGACGTGCACCGGGAGACGGGCGCGGAGGTGCTGGCCATCCCGCCGGAGGATGTGGGGCCCGCCGAGCGTTCGAAGGCGAAGATGGTCAACTACGGGATCGCCTACGGCCTCTCGGCGTTCGGACTCGCGGATCGCCTTCAGATCTCGCGCGAGGAGGCGGCTCTGTACATCCAGCGTTACTTCGAGCGCTTCCCGGCGATCCAGCGCTTCATCGACGAGACGATCGCAACCGCCGAGAAGGAGGGGTTCGTGTACACGCTCCTGGGCCGCCGGCGGGCGATTCCCGAGCTTCGCTCCAATCAGCGCCAGCGCCGCTCGCTCGGCGAGCGCTTAGCCGTGAATACCGTGATCCAGGGCACAGCGGCGGACATCATCAAGCTCGCGATGCTCCACTGCCACGCCGCCCTGGCCGATGCGGGGATGGAGACCCAGCTCGTTCTCCAGATCCACGACGAGCTCCTGTTCGAGGGCCCGGAGGGGGAGATGGACGACGCGGCGAAGCTCGTCAGGCGGAAGATGTGCGGGGCCTTCGAGCTGGATCCTCCGCTCGCGGTGGACATCGGCATCGGCGCCGACTGGCTGACGGCGAAGTAGAACGCGGGGATTCGCTCAGCCGCTGCCGCCGCTGGTCCCGCCGCTGTCGTCGGTCGTCGTGGTGGTGGTGGTGGTGGTGGTCTCGCTGCCGTCACCGCTCGAACCGCTCCCGCTCGAACCGCTCCCGCTCGAGTCGCTCCCGCTCGAGTCGCTCCCGCTCGACCCGCCATCGTCGCTGCTGCCACTCGTCTCACTGCCGCCGCCGTCCCCGCTCCCGCTCGACCCGCCATCGTCAAGCTCGCCTCCATCGGGGCCGCTGCTTCCGCTGCCGCCACCATCGTCGCCGTCGCCCGTCCCGGAACCCTCACCGGAGGACTCGCTTCCCGAGTCGGACCCGGAACCCGGACCACTCGACGAGCCGGATGAGCGTTCGTGACCGTCACGTCCCCCGGAATCCCCTGACCCGGATCCTGGGCCTTCATGACCGCTCTCGTCCTCACGACCCACGCCCGCTCGAGTGACGTCAGCGGCGCTCAATCGGCCGTCGTGCGCGCGAGAGGCATGGATGCTCTTGCCGCGCGCGGCGGCGGGGCCTTCACTCGACTCGGAGCTTCGATGTTGGACCGCGAAACCCGATCCCACCGCGATCACCGCGACACCCAGCGTCGCCCCAGCCTTGACGGCGATCCCGCCACCGCCGCCCGCTGCGACGGCGGCTGCCGCCGCACCGGTCGCCTCGGGGCTTGCCGAGCCGGAGCTCAACAGCGCGCGCAGCGCCGGCATCGGGATCAACATGCCCGCGCCGTCGCGCAGCGCCGCCCGAGCCCTGTAGATCAGCCCGCGAACGGCACCGGCCGTAACGCCCAGCAATGATGCGATCTCCTCATGGCTTAGCCCCTCGAGCTCCCGCTTGACGATGGCCTCCCGCTGCGGCCCCGGCAGGCTCCTGACCTGCGCCGTCAGGGCAGCCAGCTGCTCGCGGCGGGCCGCCACCTCCGGGGGCTGGGGCACGCCGTCGAGGTTCTCATCCAGGTGGGCGTGGGCAGGCTCGTCGCGGAGCGCGTTCAAGGCTCCATTTCGCACGATCGTGTAGAGCCACGGCCTGAGGTTGATCTCCGCGTCGCCCCGGCCCAACGCGGTGTGGGCCTTCGTCAGCGCCTCCTGCACGACGTCCTCGGCGTGATCGCCCGGGACAATCCCGCCCGCAAATGTCACCAGCGAGGACCGATAGCGGCGCACGATCTCCTCGAAGGCGCGGTCGTGTCCGTCCCGGACAAGACCCACGAGGCGTGAGTCCGGCTGGCATCGAAGCGCGGCGCCGGCCAGTCTTCCGCGTGCGTTATCTCCTCGGCTCTGCAAGTTCCCCTACTCGGATGCTCCGATCCGGTCCTCGGCGAATCGATCGAGGACCCGCGACAGCTCCATCACGGAGCCTCACGCTTAGAGATACGAATGCGCCGTCGGATCCGTTC
>DATFON010000234.1:0-21573 GCA_035265465.1 Solirubrobacterales bacterium
ACCTCAAGCTGACGATCCGCCTCGAGCTGCGCGGGCGGGGGGACGTGCAGGTCTTCGGCGTTCGCACACCGGGCCCGATCATCACGAAGGGTGAGCCGGAGAACGCCCGGCTCGAGCTCTCGATACCTCGTGCCGACTTCAACGAGCTGGCCGAGCGCGGCAAGCTGACCGACTGGCGCGAGGCGTATGAGCACGGCCACCTGAAGGTCTCCGGGGATCGTGAGATCCAGCAGCTTCTCGGCAAGGTCATCGACAGGCAGACGGCCCGCTCCAGGCTCAAGCGAGCCCACTGAGGGCGCCGCGTTGGCCGGCGAACCGCAACCGCTCGAGCACATCTTCATCACGACGATCGACGATCCGCCGGCGGGCACCCGGCTCGCCGTGAAGGACATCCTGGACACCGCGGGCCTGCGGACGACCTACGGCTCGCTCATTTTCGAGGACCACGTGCCGGAGTCGAGCGCCGAGGCCGTGTTGCGGTTGGAGAGCAATGGCTATGCCGACGTGGGAAAGACCAACCTGCATGAGTTCGCGTTCGGCATGACGTCGGAGAACCCGCACTACGGGACCGTTCCCAACCCGGTCGCGGCCGGCAGAATCGCCGGCGGCTCGAGCGGCGGGTCGGCGGCCGCGCTCGCGGCGGGGATGGCCGATGCGGCCCTGGGCTCCGACACGGCGGGTTCTATTCGGGCCCCGGCCGCCTGCTGTGGCGTCGTCGGCTTCAAGCCCACCCATGGTCTGGTGCCGGCAGCAGGCTGCTTTCCGCTTGCCCCCAGCTTCGACCACGTGGGTCCGATGGCGCGAACCGTCGACGAATGCGCCCGAATGATGGCCTCGCTGGCGCCTGACCTCGATCCGGTGCCGACGCTCTCGCCGGGCGACGTCGAGGTCGGCGTCGCCTGGGTCGGCGAGGCGGAACCGCTCGTTCGCTCACGTGTCGAGGAGGCGGCCGCCACCTTCCCGGGCAACCGCGAGCTCCACCTGCCGGCGATGCCACCGGGGGTTCAGCACGTGAGGATGCGCGAGACCGCGGAGACGCACGTCAAGCTCTTTTCGGAGTACCGGGACCGCTACGGCCACGATGTGGCCGAGAAGCTCGACCGCTGCCTTGAGGTCACCGACCGCGAGTACGAGGCGGGGCTACGAACCCGCGAGCGCTACCGGGAGCGAGTCGCCGAGCTGATGCGCGGGATAGACGTCCTGTTGACCCCAACGCTCGCGATGGTGGCACCGCCCGTCGGAGTCGGGGAGCTGGTCCTTCGGCCCCGGATGACGGTGTTCACGTATCCGTTCAATGCGATTGGTGCTCCAGCCCTCGCCGTCCCATGTGGAGAGGCCGAGGACGGCCTGCCCGCCTCGGTCCAGGTGGCGGGCAGACCGGGAATGGACGCGCTGGTCTTGGGGGTTGGCGCGCTGCTGGAACGCTCGCTTGGGCATACTGCCGAGCCCCGGACGGACGACCCAATCAACGAGGGAGCATGAGCGACACCGACACGAACGAGCACCAGCTGATCACCGACCAGGCCGGGCGCGAGGCATCCGGCGCGCACCCCTACGGCCGTTACCTCGAGGAGTTCGAGGTCGGCGACACCTACATGCACTGGCCGGCCAAGACGGTGACGGAGGCCGAGGATCACCTGTTCTGCCTCCTGACCATGAATCACCACCCGCTGCACGTGAACGACGTCTACGCGTCGCAATCGCAGCAGGGCCGAAACGTCGTCGCGGGCCCCTACGTCTACTCGCTCGTCTTCGGCATGACCGTCTCCGACGTCTCCGGCAAGGCGATCGCCAACCTGGCCACCGAGGAGCTGAGCCACCCGGCGCCGGTGTTCCACGGCGACACGCTCTTCGCCGAATCCGAGGTGCTCGAGGTGAGGCCGTCGAGCTCCAAGACGGATCGCGGTGTCGTGAAGGTTCATACCCGCGCCTACAACCAGGACGGGACCCTCGTGGCCGAGTTCAAGCGCACCGTGCTCGTGGCACGGGACCCGAAGGCATCCGGCGGCGAGGCGACTAGCGCCGAGGGCCCGGTCGACTAGCTCCTCAAGCCGGGTAACGTCCGGACGACGTCGAGAGAGGAGGGCAACCTGGCCAGGATGCGCCGCGCGCTCGCGGCGATCATGTTCTTTCCGCGCGGGGGCTCGGCGCATGCGGCGCGTGACCTTGCCCAGTGGCTTCCTGATCACGGCTGGGAGGAGACGATCGTCAGCGGCACGCGCCGCGATCTGGGCCCCGGCGCCGACGCGCACTCGTTCTATCGCGACCTCGACGTCGAGGTCGTGGATTTCACCGATGCCCTTCGCGACCCCCATCCCCTTCGATTCGGCGGCGAGGGACGGGCCCCGATGCACCCCTCCTACGAGGATCGCCCGGATGCCCCGGACCGAGTGTTCGCCGGTCTCGACGATTTCGAGTTCGAGCTGCAGGTCAGGGCTTGGAGCGAAGCGCTGGATCGCGCGCGCGCCGGGTCGTTCGACCTCCTCCACCTGCACCACCTGACGCCGATCAACGAGGCGGCCGCGCGGGTGGCCCCGGAGGTCCCTGTCGTCGGTCAGCTTCATGGCACCGAGCTCCTCATGCTCGAGTGCGTGGCCGCGGGACCGCCGCCCTCGTGGCGCCACGCCGAGCGGTGGGCAGAGCGAGTTCGGGAGTGGGCGGCGGCCTGCAGGTTCCTGATCGTCGCGCCTGGCGGTATCGAGCGGGCGGAGAGCCTCCTCGAGGTTCCCCACGAACGGCTGATCGCGGTTCCCAGCGGCTTCGATCCGAACCGGTTCCACAGGATGTCGAACGGCGACCGGCTCTCCTTCTGGCGGCAGCACCTAGTCGAGCAACCGCAAGGCTGGCTGCCCGGCGGAGACCCCGGATCGATCGGTTACGCCGAAAGCGACCTCAGCTCGTTCGCCGATGGGGTTGTGCTCATGTTCGTCGGGAGGTTCACGGAGGTGAAGCGCGTCCCAGTTCTCCTTCGCGCCTATGCGCAGGCCAAGGACCACTTCCGCCGGCCTGCACCGCTCGTGCTGGTGGGGGGCTATCCCGGAGAGTGGGAGGGGGAGCACCCAAGTGACGTGATCTCCGAAATCGGAGTCAAAGATGTCTTCCTCGCCGGGTGGCGCAAGCGTGACGTGCTGCCGTCCTTCCTGGCGGCAGCGGACGTGATCGTGCTGCCCTCCGTCCGCGAGCAGTTCGGTCAGGCCTTGGTCGAGGGCATGGCATGCGGCCTCCCGGCCATTGCCGCGAGATCGATCGGCGCGGAGGGGATCATCGACGACGGTTGCACCGGGTGGATAGTCCCCGGCGACGACACCGACTCGATGGCGGCGGCGCTGGTGAGCGCGGTCAACAATGACGCGGAGCGGCGCAGTCGCGGCCACGAGGCCCGGCGCGCGATGCTGTCGCGATACGCGTGGCCGGAGATCGCGGGCCGCGTCGCGGAAGTATTCGACGCTGCCTGCGACGGCCGTGCCAGCCATACGAAGCCCACGCGCGAGGGCTCGCTGGACTGATCGGCGTCTTTCCGCCGCTTGGGGCGGGAGATTTCACCGGATCGAAGCAACCTCCGCCGCGCCTTGGGGTACATGTCTCCCTCGGCTGGGGACCTGTGAACGCTCACGCTCTGAAAACCATCCCGGGCGCGATCCGCGACTGCGAGTCGCTCGAGCTCGAGCTCTCCGACGGCGCCACGACCACCCTGCACGTTGCGTCATTCGAACGTGCCGCGATCCGGATGCGGGTGGTCGACGTCGCGAGTGCGGGCACGCTCCTGCGCTGGTCTCAGATGAACGGCGCCCCCGACGCGCTCGTGGGCGGTTTCTTCGCGCGACCGCAGCGGACGCCGCTCGGGGAGCTCCGGATCGGCGGCTGCAGACGCGAGACGGTGCCGTTCGATCATCCCTGGGGTGCGGTGCGGGCATGCGTCCACGTCGACGGCCCTGAGGTCCGCATCGCCCGCCGGTTCGAGATCGCCGCCGAACCAACCGGAGACCTCCTGCAGGCCGGTCCGCTGCTGGTTCGGGATCGCTGTGCGGCGGTGCAGGACGGAGTCGACACTGAGGGATTCTCCGCGGGCGCCCGTCAGTTCGATTCCGACATCACCCGCGGTCGCTATCCCCGCGCTGCATTAGCCCTCACCAGGGATCGATTGATCGCCGCCACCTGCGAAGGGCGCGCGCATGACCAGGCCGGAATGTCGTTGAGCGAGCTTTCCGGGGCACTGGTCGAGCTGGGCGCCGAGTCGGCGATCAACCTCGACGGCGGTGGCTCGGCCTCGCTTGTCTACGGCGGGCGGCTTCGGAACCGTCCTCGCGAGGAACACGGGATCGACATCGTCGGCGGCAGGCCCATCGCGACCGCGCTCGTCTTCGAGCCCGCCGGCTATAGGCGTTAGAACTTGGCCCCATGAGGGGCGGTTTGGCCATGGCGACGTTCGCGGCGGCGTGTGCCGTGACGGCGACGCTCACGGCGCCGGCCTCGTCGAGCGACGGCTCCTCCGGCGCGGCCATTGCGCCCTGCATCGGCGATACGAGCGCCGCTGGTGTCCCGCAGCGACCCGGGCGGGCCGTTCGCATGGGCATCACTCCAGCCGGCCGCGCGGGCGCCGTCGGGCCACCGGTGCCGCTCACGCCCATCGATCAGGAGAAGACGCTCGCCGCCCTTCGCCGGCTGCGCCCGCCCGACGGCGCGTTCGTTCTTCGGCTGAACCGCTTCTTCTGGTCCGATGGTTGGAAGGGAATCCATCACTTCAGCCGGCTCACCCGGCTGTACACGAGGCATGGATACCGGGTCGAGCTGCAGCTCCGGTATCACCCGCGCCCCGAGCAGGAGGGCCGCATCGGGGCGTGGGTGCGCTTCGTTCGAAGGGTCGTTCGACGGTTCGGACCCAACCCGGACGTCGTCGGCCTCCAGGTGACGAACGAGGTGAACTTCTATGAGTTCGCACCCGATGCGTCCGACAGCGCGTTCGAGGGCGCACGGGACGCCTTGATCCGCGGGGTGGAGGCCGCACACCGGCTCGTTCGGCGCCGCGGCTTCGACCAGCTTCGAGTGGGATTCAACTGGGCGTACCGCACCGATCCGGCTCGCGAGGCGGACTTCTGGGGTTATCTGCGCGAGCAGGGAGGCAGGCGATTCGCGCGCGCCGTGGACTGGGTGGGGCTGGACGCCTACCCCGGAACCGTGTTCCCACCCGTGGAGCCGCCGACCGACACGGGCTATCGCGACGGCATGGTCAGCGCGATGAGCCAGCTCCGCGAGTGCTTCATGCCGATCGCGCGACTTGGCCGCGACGTACCGATCCACGTCGAGGAGAACGGCTGGCCCACGGGACCCGGGCGCTCTGAGGCCGAGCAGGTCCGGGCGATGCGCCAGATGGTCGGCGCCGTCCACGACTTCCGAGGCACCTACAACATCACCGACTACCGATGGTTCGATCTGCGCGACCACAACAGCTCGGGACCGAACTTCCAGCAGCACTACGGGTTGCTGCGCGACGACTACACGCGCAAGCCCGCCTTCCGCGTATATCGCAGGCTCGTTCGGCGCTAGAGCAGCTCGGCGACGGCCTTCAGCGCGCCGTCGAAGTCCGAACCCGGGAGGCCACCGATGGACGGGGAGGTGGCACCGGCATCCCGGTATCGCGCCACAGCGCCTTGCACATCGTCCGCGGAGCCGATGCCGGCCAGCGATTCGATGAGTCCGTCAGAGAGCCCCGCCTTGGCCCGCTCGACGTCCCCGGCCTGCATGCCCTCATCGAAGGCCCCGAGATCGTCCGCGAACCCGGAGCGCTCGATCATCGCCCGGTAGAAGGGGAGAGAAGCGTAAGTGACGAGTTCCTGGCGCATGGTCGCGCGGGCGGCATCGGGGTCGTCGGTAAGCGCGACCGTCACCGCTGGGACGATGTCGAACCCGTCGAGGGTCTTGCCGGCGCGCTCGCGACCCTCGCGCACGGATGGGACCACCACGTCGCGGATGTAGTCGGGATTGCATAGCCAGAGCATCACCCCGTCGCCGATCTCGCCGGCCAGCCGGAGCATGTTCGGCGACAGGGCCGCGATGTAGATCGGCAGGTCGGCTCGCCCCTCGTAGCCCATGAACTGGAAGTGAGTGTTGAAGTACCTCCCGGCGGGCGGCGCCTCCCCGTGGAAGATCGCGCGCAGGATGCCGGCGTACTCCCGCATCTGGGTCACCGGCTTCTCGATCTTTGCGCCGTACCAGTTCTCGACCGTGACTTGGTGCGAGACGCCGATTCCCAGCACCATCCGGCCGCTCGAGAACTCGTCGATCGTGGCTGCGGTCTGCGCCATCGAAGCGGGGGTGCGCGAGAAGATCGGGACCACGCCGGTACCCAGCCGCACCCGGTCGGTCACCGAGGCGTAGGCCGTCAGCATCGTGAGCGAGTCGCGGCCGGCGATGTGCGTCGTGAACACCGAGTCGAAGCCGAGCCCGTCGGCCAGTCGCGCCCGATCGAGTGCGGTATCGAGCGAACGCCCGGCGGAGATGAAAGCACCGATCCCCGACATCGCCGGGGTTTATATCGTCGCGGCGAAGCTCAGTGCGCCTCGTCGGCCGCGTGAGCCGGCGGCCGCGATTCCTCGGCGAGCGAGGTGATCTCCAACGTGCCGCGTGCCGCGTCCTCGAGGACGTCGATCGCCTCCTGCTCGGATCGGGCGTACAGCTCCACCAGGAGGTGCACGACGATCAGCTCGTCGTCGTGCTTGTGGAAGCGGACATGGGTGAAGAACTCGCGCGTTCCCGAGTCGCCCAGCGACCCAAAGGTGAGGCTGTCGGCGGCGTCTGGGCCCGAGCAGGTCTCGACCTGGTCCTGATCGATCGCGACCGTGCACGAGGCCACGAACGGCTTGCCCGCGACCATGCGCTCCCAACGCTCCTCCAGAGGGACGACGCGCCCATCGGCGACCGTCAGATGGGGCTGGTCGTGCATGCAGTCGAGGCACTGCACCACCGCCTCCTGGATCTCCTCGACGCGGTCGGCGGCCTCACCGGTCTCCGGATCGACCTTGAGGATCGCGTCGTAATGGACTTGGGCTTCGAGGCGTTGCGACCAGCAGCGGTAGCACCGCAGCCAGGCACCCCGCTCCTCGGGAAAGCCTTCGCTCATAGGCATTGAGCCTAGCTAGCCCGGGGTCGAACCCGGCCTACTGCAGCTCGCGGCGCAGGAGCGAGTACATCGCCATGTCGCAGCGCCGGCCCTTGATGACGGTGTGCGATCGGAGGACCCCCTCGAACGTGTAGCCGGCCCGCTCGGCGACGGCTCGCGACGCGGCGTTCTGCTGCTGGATCTTGATCTGGACTCGCTCGACTGGCAGGTTGTCGAAGACCCACCGGCCGAGCAATCGCACCGCGCTCGTCATGACGCCCCGCCGGCGAGCCTCGGGCGCGAGGAAGTAGCCGATGTCGCAGCGTCCCTCGTCACGCTCAATCTCCTGGATCCCGATCGAGCCGAGGAAGTCGTCGGTCTCGGCGTCGACGATCACGAGATGAAGCCCCGTGCCCGACTCCTGCTGGCGTTTGGACTCCACCGCCCACTCCGCAGCGGTCTCCTCGTCGTATGGCTCGGGCACCCGGGTCCAGCGCGGGATCTCCGGGTCCTGGCACGCGGCGACGATCGCCGCCGTGTCGGCGTCCGCCCGCAGCCTGATCCGGATCGACCCGTCGGTGATCCCCTCGACGGGGAACTCGATCGGGTCGGTCACGGCGAGGCGGCGAACAGCCGCCAGGTGCCCGGTACCCCCTTGAGATCGTGCTCGCCGCGGTCCATGAACCTCAGGTCGGCTCCGACGACGAGATCCTTCACGGTGCTGGAGACGAGCACCTCGCTGGGCTGCGCCACGGCGCCGATGCGGGCGCCGATGTTCACAGCCATCCCGTGAACGTCATCCTCCGCGAGCTCGCATTCGCCGGTGTGCAGCCCGGCCCGCACCTGGAATCCGAGTGGCCCGACTCCGTCCCTGATGGCGCACGCGCATTCGATCGCCCGGGCCGGTCCGTCGAAGGTGGCGAGAAATCCGTCCCCGAGCGTCTTGACCTCCCGGCCGCGGAAGCGGTTGAGCTGGCGACGGGTGAGCTCGTCGTGGCGCTGGATCAGCTCCCGCCACCGCCGGTCGCCGGCCTCGGCTGCGCGGCGGGTGGAGTCGACGATGTCGGTGAACATCACGGTGGCCAGGACGCGGTCGAGCGGTCGAGCATGGCGGGTGCCGGTCAGGAACTCCTCCATCTCGTCCACCACCGGATCGAAATCGCCGGTGAACGGCACGTGATCGGTGCCCTCGAACTCCACGAGCCGGGCATCGGGGATCCTTTCGGCCATCAGCCGCGCCCCTTCGACGGGAGCGACCAGATCGCCTTTGCGATGCAGAATCAGGGTGGGGACCCGGATCGAGGGGAGGATGTCGCGCACGTCGATCTCGAACAGCGCCGCGATTACGGCCCTGCCCATCGCCGGGCTGGCGCCGGCCCGCTGAAACTTGCTCCACAGCTCCTCCATCGCCGGATCGCCGACCCCGCTGGGTGCGAATGCCTCCAATACGGCGCCGTCACCCCACCTCGCTGAGATGTCAGCCAGCACCAGCTCCATCTGCTCGTCGGTGGCGCCCCAGGAGATGTCGGAGTCGGTACGGAAGCGGGGCGTCGACCCATAGAGCACGAGCGCCGAGGTGCGGTCCGGATATGTTGCGGCGAACAGCACGCTCGCGGGGCCGCCCTCCGAGATTCCGAACAGAGCCGCTCGCTCCAGTCCGGCGGCGCCCATGACCGCCTGCATGTCGTCCATCCGCTGCTCGAGCGGCGGCGGGCCTGCGACGGGGTCGGACAAACCCGTGCCGCGCTTGTCGAACATCACCACGCGGGCGAATGACCCCAGGCGCTCGAGGAGGTCCGGAACGCGTGGCATCTCCCAGTAGTGCTCGATATTCGAGACGAAGCCCGGGACGAAAACCAGGTCGACGTCGCCCTCGCCGAAGACCTGGTATGCGATGTGGGCGTCGCCACTCTTGGCGTAGCGCGTGCGAGGGATCTGGCTCACCGGGACGGCCTATGCAGTCGCTGGCGCCGTCGCGGCGCGCTCCGCCAACAGATCGGCGATCTCGCCCATGATTCGGTTGAGGTCGAAGTCCTTGGGCGTGTAAACGCGCGCGACGCCCGCCTCGCGAAGTGCCTCGGCATCGGCGGCCGGGATGATGCCGCCCACGACGACCGGGGCGTCGATTCCCTCGTCCCGGAGCAGACGGACGATCTCCGGAACCAGCTGTAGATGGGACCCGGAGAGGATGGAGAGCCCGATGACGTCCACGTCCTCGTCGCGGGCCGATGCGGCGATCTGCTCGGGGGTGAGGCGGATCCCCTGGTAGATCACCTCCATCCCGACGTCGCGTGCCCGCACGGCGATCTGCTCGGCGCCGTTGGAGTGGCCGTCGAGCCCCGGCTTACCCACCAGGATGCGCGGACGATGGCCGAGGGACTCGGTGAGCTCCGAGATTCGCTCGCGCGCTGCGGCCAGCAGGTCGGCATCGCCGGACTCGGCGGCAGCGCCGACGCCCGTCGGCGCCCGATAGTCGCCGAACACATCGCGCAGGACGCCGGCCCACTCGCCGGTCGTGGCTCCGGCCTTGGCGGCCTCGATCGTGGCCGGCATGATGTTGGCCTTCTCGTCAGCCGCGACCTCCGCCAACCGCTCAAGCGCCCGCTCGACGGCCGCGGAATCGCGCTCCGACTTCCAGCGCTCCAGCGCTTCGAGGCGCTCGCGCTCGACCTCGGGGTCGGGGGTGAGGATGCCGCCGTCCGCGCCGGCTGTCAGCGGCGAGTCCTCGGTCTCCGTGAAGGAGTTCTGGCCCACGACCGTGATCTCACCCTGCTCGATCCTCGCGACTCGCTCGCGGTGGGACTCGACGAGGCGGCTCTTCATGTACGGGACCGCCTCGACCGCGCCGCCCTGCTCCTCGACGGTGCGCATCTCCTCGCGGGCGCCCTCGGCGAGCTCGTCCGTGAGCGCCTCCATCATGTGTGAGCCCTCGAAGATGTCGGGATAGTCGAGCAGGTCGGTCTCGTTCGCCAGGATCTGCTGGATTCGCAGGCTCCACTGCTGATCCCACGGTCGCGGCAGGCCGAGCGCCTCGTTCCAGGCCGGCAGCTGGATCGCGCGGGCCCGGGCGTTACGGCCGAGCGTGACGGCGAGCGCCTCGAGCACGATCCTCGGCACGTTGTTCTCGGGCTGCGATTCGGTGAGACCGAGCGAGTTCACCTGAACGCCGTAGCGCATGCGCAGATACTTGGGCTCGGTGACGCCGCAGCGCTCGCGGCCGATCTGCTCCCACAGCTGACCCATCGCGCGGAGCTTGGCGTGCTCCTCGATGAAGCGGACCCCCGCGTTCACGAAGAACGAGATGCGGCCGAATACCCGCGGAAAGTCCTCGTCGGCCACCTGGCCCCGCGCCTTGGTCTCGTCGAGAACGGCGATCGCGGTCGACAGGGCGTACGCGATCTCCTGAACCGGAGTGGCGCCCGCCTCCTGGAGGTGGTAGCTGCAGACGTTGATCGTATTCCAGCTCGGCGCCTCGTTCACCGTGAACGCCACCGTGTCCGCGATCAGGCGCATCGAGGGCTCCGGCGGGAACGCGTAGGTGCCGCGCGACAGGTACTCCTTGATGATGTCGTTCTGCGTCGTCCCGGTGAGCTTGGACCGGTCGACGCCGTTCTCCTCGGCGACGGTCACGTAGAGGGCGAGGAGCCAAGCCGCCGTGGCGTTGATCGTCATGGACGTGTTCATCGCGTCGAGCGGGATCCCGTCGAACAGAGCATGCATGTCGCCCTTGTGGGCGATCGAAACGCCGACCTTGCCGACCTCGCCCCGGGCCAGGACGTGGTCGGGGTCGTAGCCGGTCTGGGTGGGGAGATCGAAGGCGACCGAGAGCCCGGTCTGCCCCTTGGCCAGGTTGCGCCGGTAGAGCTCGTTGGAGCGCCGGGCGTCGGAATGCCCGGCATAGGTGCGCATCACCCACGGCCGGTCGCGCTCGGGCAGGTGGTGATCTGCCATGCAGGCATTGTAAGTTCGGGCGGCCAATGATCGGGAAGATCGCTCCCCGGTTGCGTTGATCCGCGTCGAGCTGACAGTCGTCGTGGATCGCCCCGTCGAGGAGGTGTTCGCGTACGTCACCGATCCCGCCAAGCTCGCCGAATGGCAACCCAACCTGGTTTCCGTCACCCAGGAGACCGATGGTCCGATGGGCGCAGGGACGCGATTGCGGGAGGTGCGACGCGGACCGTTTGGCCGCAACGTCGAAGCGATCGTGGAGATCGCCGAGTACGAGGAGAATCGGCGGTTCGACCTGCGAATCGTCTCCGGGCCGCTGCCCATCGACGGAAGGAACGAGTTCCGGCCGGCGGGCGGAGGGACGCGGATCGACCTCATTGCGGAGGGCAAGCTCAGCGGTCCCCTCCGATTCGCCGAGCCAATCCTCGCTCGCGTCCTGAGGCGCCAATTCGCGGGCTACTACGAGCGGCTCAAGGAATCGCTCGAATCCAGTCGAGCGTGACCCGGGACCGGGCGATCCACGAGCGAGTCCGCCAGATCTTCGACGGACCATTTGGCGCGATCTATGCCTACTACATGGGGCACGAGGCGCTGAGCCGGGTCATCGGGCGAGTGATCTGGGGTGCCGATCTGCGCCCGTTCTACGAAAGCCTGCGCCGGATTGCCGACGTTCCGAGCGGCGGATTGATTGTCGATGCTCCCTGCGGCGCCGGTGTCGCTTTTCGGGCGCTCTCCCCCGAGCACCGCGCGCGCTACGTCGCCTTGGACCTGTCTGAGGGGATGCTCGCGCGGGCCCGGGCCACGCGCGCACGCCGGGGGCTCACGCAGATCGAGCTCATCCTGGGCGATGCGACTGCGATCCCCGTCGGGACGGGTTCGGCAGATCTCTTCCTGTCGCATTTCGGGCTCCACTGCTTTCCGGATCCGGAGGCTGCGATCAGGGAGGTCGCCCGCTGCCTGCGACCCGGAGGTCGTCTCGAGGGCAGCATGATCGTCCGCGGCCCACACCGACGGCAACGGCTGCTGGTGCAACCGGGGCGCGGCGGGTTCGGGCCGGGCGGCACAGTGGCTGACCTCAGGCGATGGCTGAACGAGGCCAATCTCGAGGCCGATCGGGTAGAGGAGTCGGGTTGCTTCGCATACTTCTCCGCCACCCCTTCGGCCTGATCCGATGAGCCATCTCATCGACGTCATGCACCTCGGCAACGATCGCGTGATCGGGGCCTACGAACTCGAGGGACTGATCGTCGATCCGGGCCCGTCCACGTGCCTGGACACGCTGCTCGCGGGCCTGGCGGCCGAGCCGCGCGCGCTGCTGCTCACGCACATCCACCTCGACCACGCCGGCGCCACCGGATCGCTGGTGAAGCGCTTCCCCGACCTGCGCGTCTACGTGCATGAGACCGGCTCGCCGCACCTGATCGACCCGGCCAAGCTGCTGGAGAGCGCGGGCCGCCTGTACGGCGACGACATGGAGCGGCTTTGGGGCGAGGTGCTTCCGGTGCCCGCCGAGAACGTCGTGGCGCTCCAGGGAGGTGAGACGGTCGAGGGCTTCAGCGTCGCCTACACCCCCGGGCATGCGAGCCACCACGTCGCGTATCTCCACGAGGAAACAGGCGATGCGTACGTGGGCGACGTGGCCGGCGTGCGGATTCCCCCGCACGAGTTCACGTTCGCGCCCACCCCGCCGCCCGACATCGACGTCGAGGCATGGGAGCGATCGCTGGACGCGGTCGCGGCCTGGCGGCCGCGCCGCCTGTGCCTCACGCACTTCGGTCGCGCGGACGATCCCCTTGAGCAGCTCGAGCGAGTCCGCGAGCGGCTGAGGTGGAGCGCGGCGCTCGCGCGCCCAGGTGACCGCGACCGCTTCCTGGCGGAGGTCGCGGCCGAGACCGAACGGGCGGTCGAGGACGACGCCGTGCTGCGCCTGCGACAGGCCGCCCCGCCCGAGCAGCAGTGGCTGGGACTGGAGCGCTACTGGCGAAAGCAGGGTCGGCCGGCGCAACCCGAGGCCCGCTGACCGCACCGCGACTGGCTACGCTGCACGAACCCCGATGGGATTCCGCACCCGTAAAGCCTGGATCACGGCGCTCGTCCTCGCGGCGGTGGGTGCCGCACTCGTTGCCGCCACCGCCATCGCGGGCGTGACCGTCTACTCGAACAACTTCTCCAGCAAGGGCGAGGCGAAGGAGCTTCGCCACGCCGAGGGCAAGAACTGCAACAAGGATTGGCGCAAGAAGGCCAAGAGCGTGGTCGTGACGGCGAAGAAGGGCAAGACGGTATGCGGCTACCGGCCGCCGGTCGAAGGGGACGCCGATGCCCCCAACCACAAGTTCAAGGCGAAGGAGAAGCTCCTCAAGGAGACGCCGAAGCGCGTGCGGGACGGCGTCTATCTGGGCATCGCGGTGCGATCGGCGAAGGACACGGGGTACGAGCTCCAGGTATTCCCGACCGAGCACAAGTTCAGGCTTGTCCGGCGCACCGGCGGGGACAAGGCCGGCCTGCTCGCAAAGGGCCGCAACAAGGCCATCGACGGCACGAACAAGCCCAACGCGATGTTGCTTTCGGCGGTGGGCTCGCAGATCGTCGCGAAGGTCAACGGCAAGCGGCTCGCGAAGGTCGCCGACCGCAATTCCCGACAGGTCGACGGCCGCAAGGTCGAGGTCATGCTCGGCTACAAGAAGAAGCGCACCAAGCCGGCCTTGGCGACGTTCGGCAACCTCGAGCTGCAGGTTCCCAGGCCCTAGCCTGGACGCCCTCGGCTACGGCGACCGCCCGGCCGGGAGCGTTTACCCTCACGGCATGGCGACGGAGACGCTCGAGCGTCCCCGCACTGGCGGCCCGGGATCGGGCCTGGGCGGCAATTGGCTGGTGATCGTCTTGAACGACGACCACAACACGTTCGACCACGTCGCGAGGACGCTGGCCAACGTGATCCCCGGTGTGACGATCGACGAGGGATACCGCTTCGCCGAGCGGATCCACAGCTCCGGCCGGGCGGTCGTCTGGACCGGCGCCAAGGAGGTCGCAGAGCTCTACTGGGAGCTGCTGAAGGACGCGGGCCTCACGATGGCGCCGCTCGAGCGCCACTGACCGGGAGGGTCAGTCCACGGCTCGAACGGCCGAGGCGTCGAACGTCGTGGTGTGCCAGCTCGGCAGGAGGGGCTTGTTGTAGTAGTTCAGGGCGGCCTCTCGCAGCGCCGAGATCTCGTCCGAGTACCAGTAGCGCTCGAAGTCCTCGTGGTCGTCCCAGGTCGAGACCTGCCGGAAGTGGAGGGGATCGTCCACGTCGCGGCTGAGAATGCAGGACCGGGCGCCGAACGCCATCGCCCGGTCAAGCGCCGGGCGCCAGATCTCGAGCCAGCGATCCGCCCGGAATGCGTGGATGTGCCAATCGATGTAGTTGACGTCGGGCATTGTCAGCACGCGCTCGGGCGGCTCAGGTTCCCACCTCGGCCCAGATCGCGCCGGGTCCCTCTTCGTGCTTTCCCTCGTCGCGGTCCGTGGCGCCGACCATGATCGAGATCTTGCCGAGGTGCTTGTTCTCGTGCAGGAGCTGATGCGCCTCGGGGACTCCCTCGAATCCCATCGCCTGCCACAGCACGGGTCGGATCTTGCTCTCGGCCATCAGCTGGTTGGCGCGCATGCACTCGTACGCGTTGGCGAAGTGAGATCCGAGGATCTCCTTCTGACGCATCCACAGGTAGCGGACGTCGAAGTCGAGGTTGTAGCCGGACGTCGCGCCGCAGATGACCACCTTGCCGAACGGCTTGACGACCAGCACCGACGTGGGGAAGGTCGCCTGGCCGACGTGCTCGAACACGATGTCCGGCGCGTCGCCAAGGATCTCCTTCACGCGCTTCGCGAAGCCGCGCGACGCCTTGAAGCGCTCCTTCTCCTCCTCCGGCGACTCGCCGCCCTTCCGCATCATGCCGGTGAACTCGTTGCGGTCGATGAAGTCGACGGCACCGAGCTGCTTTACGAGCTCGCCCTTGTCCGCTGAGGAGACGACCCCGACGGCGTTGGCGCCCGCCGCCGCGCAAAGCTGGGTGGCGAACACGCCGAGCCCGCCCGCGGCACCCCAGATCAGGACGTTGTGGCCGCCCTGGAGCTTGCAGCGGTCGATGAGCATGCGGTAGGCGGTGAAGTACGTGAGGCCGTAGGCCGACGACTCGACCCAGGAGAGGTTCCGCGGCTTCGGCAGCAGCTGCTGCGCCTGCACCTTGGTGAACTGGGCAAACGAGCCCCAGGTGGTCTCGTAGCCCCAGATCATCTGGCTGGGCGCCGCCAGCGGATCGAGCCCGTGCACCTCGACGTCCTCGTAGGAGGCCTGGTTGCAGTGGATGACGACCTCGTCGCCCGGCTTCCACTTGGTCACACCGGGGCCAACCGACCAGACGACGCCCGATGCATCGGAGCCGCCGATGTGGTGGCCCCATTCCTTGTGGTCGCCGTAGTTGAACACGGAGACCGGCTTGCCGAGAGCCGCCCAGACGTTGTTGAAGTTGACGCCCGCGGCCATGACGCGCACGATCACCTCGAAGGCGCCGGGCTCGGGGAGCTCGATCTCCTCGAGCTGGAACGCGTCCTTGGGCTCGCCCTCGCGCTCGGGCCGGATCACCCAGGCCGCCATCGTCTCGGGCAGCGCACCCGGCTCCACCTCGAGCTTCGAGACCTCCGATACGTCTACAGCCACGCTCCTCCTCTCGGGACCGGCAGGACGGAAACCGCGCGCATCCTAACCATTGCTTGTGTGATCCCACTTATGCACACCAGGGTGGCACTAAGTGGGATCGCCCCCGCGATCCGTGGGCGGCGTCAGCTTTCCGTCGGATCCGACGACTACCTTCGAGGGTCCGATGGAAGCATCCGAGAAGCCACAACTACGCATAGAGGAGCCGACCGGCGAGGGCGTCGTTCGTGCGCTCGCCGACCGGCTCGTGATCGAGAGCCTGACCGTCGCGGACGAGCGGGCGGCGCGACTGGTCCGTGAGCGTGCGGAGGTTGGTCAGGCCGGTCCCGAGACGGTGACTAAGGCGATCGAGATTGGCGCTCGAGTGCTCGACTCGGAGGAGACCGCCGCGAACGTCGACTACGTGCGACGCGAGCTCGAGGCTGGGCTCGGTGAGCTTGACCGCAAGCTGGGAGGCACCCTGGAGGAGGGTGCTGATGCGCTGGCGGAGCAGCTCGCTGCCGCTTTCGGAGCCGAACGCAACGATTCCGTGCAGGGCCAGATCAAGGAGATCGTCGCCACCGCAACACGCCAGCAGCGTGATGAGCTGATCGGCGCGCTCACCGCGGAGGATGGGTCGAACCCACTCGTCGCGATGCAGATGCGGATCGGGAAGCGACTGGTAGAGGCCGAGGAGCGCCATCGCCAGGAACTGGAACGGCTCAGGGAATCCCATGGGAACGAGGCGCGCGCGACGCAGGGGCATGTGGCCGAGCTTCGTAAGGAGATCGCGCGGCTTTTGGAGCGTGAGGATGCCGACGAGCGCGTTCTCGAAGCGGAGGAGGCGGGGACACGAAAGGGTCGCAGCTTCGAGGAGACGGTCCACGCCGAGATCGAGCGGATTGCCGAAGTCCAGGGGGACGCAGCGCGTCACGTCGGGGACGAATCGTCGGAAGCTGGCGGCAAGAAGGGGGACACGGTTGTCGAGCTGGGTGGTGGACTCGGTGGGACCCTGGCCAACCTCGTCTTCGAGGCGAAGAACAAGCGGCTGTCGAAGAACGACGCCTGGTCCGAGCTGAACGCCTGCATGCGCGAGCGCGACGCCACATACGCCGTGCTCGTCGTCGCCGGTGACGACAAGATCCCGGCCGGACTCGAAGAGTTGACCGAGTACCAGGGCAACAAGATCATCGCCGTGCTGGACCGCGACGACCCGGATCCGCTGGCGCTGCGTCTCGTTTATCGCTACGTGCGCGCCCGCGTGCTGGCCACAAGGGACAGCACCCTCCAGGTCGATGCAAGCGGGGTCCGAGACGCGTCCGAGGAAGCTCAGGCAGCGCTAAAGCGCGCGAACCGAGTGCGCAAGTCGCTGACTGGCATCACCAATGGTGCCGAGGCAGCGCGCACCGAGCTCAACGCCCTGATCGAAGACGCCGAGGCCTGTCTCACCCGAATCGACTCGCTGGTCGCTGCCGCGGCGCAGGACGCGCCGGATTGAGGAGGAAGTCGCCCCGCTAGGGCTCCAGCAGCTCGTTCTGCGAGCTGGGCCGGTCGGGACCGACCTTGATCGTCGCGGGGCGAATCTTGGCCTTGCTGGCCGTGACCTCGTACGTGCCCTCCTTGAGGTTCATCTTCAGGAGGTCGGGGGCACCGGGCTGGATCTCGACGGTGGAGCCCTCCGTCGGCCCGGTGACGTTGAACCGGACTGGCGAGCCCGACAGGTTGGCGACGGTGAAGTTGACGAGGCCCGCGCCGAACTTGTTGGGTGCAACCTGAACGCGGTCGGAATCGACCCGCGCGCTGACCTCGATCGGCGCGGCAACGCGGGGGTTGTTCTTGAAGTCCTCCGCGCCGCATCCGGCGAGCAGGACGCCCACGAGCGTCACGCTCGTTGCAAGCGCGGCCAGGCGCCCGCGGCGTGAGGCTCTCCGCGCACCCCTCGTAGCCATCGATGCAACGTTAACCGAAGCCCCTGTTCGAGGCGCAAGTTCGCCGCCTCGGAGTGCGGAGGGGCCGACCGTTAGAAGGGAAGCGGGACGACCTCGGCGCCGACGCCCTGGTCGCCGATCTCGACGCGGGCACCCGGTTCCGCCTCGCGCCTGATCACCGCGAGGGCGATCTGACCGTGGGCGGGGGAGAGGACCGTCGTTCCCACGCTGCCCACCTCGCGCTCCCCGAGCCTGATCGCGTCGCCCGCATCCGCGGGGGCCTCGAGGCGCAGCCCGCGAAGGTGGCGGTTCGGCTTGCCCTTGTAGTGCAGCCTGGCTACGGTCTCCTGCCCGATGTAGCAGCCCTTGGTGAAGCTCACGGCCCGCCCGTCGATGTCAGCCTCCTGGGGGATCGTTGCCGTGGTCATCTCCCGCCCGAACCGCGGACGCCCCGCCTCAACGCGCAGAATCTCGGCAGCGGCCTCGCTGACCCCGACGGCCTCCGATCGAGCGAGCAACTCTTGCAGCTCGACCGACTGCTCGGCGCGGACGATCAGATCGAGGCCCAGATCGGTCGCCACTGCCAGGATCTCCACGCCCTCGCGCTCGTAGTGGCGCTGTGAGTGCTCGGGGGCAACCGGTGGGGAGCCGGCGGCCTCAACGGCCCCCGGTCCGACGACCGAGACGATTGACCAGTCGCCCGATGCGTCCTCGATCTCCACCTCGCGCCCGACGCTGTACATGCGCAGGTGGCGCTCCACGGTGCCGGCGACCTCGGGCTCGGTGTCCAGCCACAGATCGCCCGTATTCAGGCGCAGGACCCGCATGTCCGCCTGCATGTGCCCCTTGCGGTCGAGCAGGGCGGAGTAGCAGCCGGCGTCGGGCTCAAGCGCTTCGATGTCGTTCGTCAGCTGGCCCTGCAGGAACTCGGCGCCGTCCGAGCCGCGGACGACGAACTTGGCGCGCGAGGAGCGGTCCAGCACGCCCGCGCCCTCCTTCATGGCCCGGTACTGGCCGTCGATCTCCACTGCCGTGTCAATGCTCACGGAAGTGATTCTAGGCGGCGACGTTTGTCGCCCCCGACGCAGGCCGCGCGGCGCCACCGCCTCGGTCGTTGGCAGGGGCACGTCAGATTTGGATGTGTCAAACTTCGGTTTGTGTCCGATCGAAAGTTGAGCCGGAGACGCTTGCTCGTGACCGGCGCGATCGCCGCACCGACGCTGGCAGCCGCGCATGAGTTGATCCCTCACCGCGGGATCCACCATGCCCTGGGCGGAGGCGAGGCGGCCAGCGCCCACGAAGCCATGCACGGCTCCGAGGCAGCCACCGGGATGGCGATGCACAACGGCTTTGCGGCCGGCGGCACCGTCGACCATCGGGCGAACGGCTTCGACCCGAGCGAGCTCGTTCGCGACTTCGACTATGGCCGGACGCGCCGGTTGGCAAGCGGGCGCGTGCTGCGCGAGTGGACGCTCGTCGCCCAGGACAAGGAGATCGAGGTCGCACCGGGGGTCCGCTTCGCGGCCTGGACCTATAACGGCCGGATACCCGGTCCGACGCTTCGGTGTCGCGAGGGCGAGCTGCTTCGCGTCCGCCTCGTCAACGCGTCCTCGCACCCGCACACGGCCCATTTCCACGGCATCCACGCCGCAGCGATGGACGGCATGCCCGGGGTCGGCGAGCAGCGCGGGGGAGGCCTGATCGGAACCGGCGATGACTTCACCTACGAGTTCGACGCCGCGCCGTTCGGGATGCACCACTACCACTGCCACGTGATGCCGCTCGCCGAGCACATCGCCAAGGGCCTATATGGGACCTTCATCGTCGACCCCAAGCAGGGCCGCCCGGCGGCCGACGAGCTGGTGATGGTGATGAACGGATTCGACACCAATTACGACTCCGAGAACGAGATCTACGCCGTCAACTCGATCCCGTTCCACTACGTCGATCGGCCGATCAGGGTGAAGCGTGGCGAGCTGGTGCGGATCTACCTGCTCAACATCCTCGAGTACGACCAGCTCAACTCGTTCCACATCCACGCCAACTTCTTCGACTACTTCCCGACCGGCACCCGGCTGGATCCGACTGAGCACACCGACATCGTCGCCCTCGCGCAGGGACAGCGAGGGATCCTCGAGCTGCGGTTCCCGCATGCCGGCCGCTTCATGTTCCACGCCCACAAGAACGAGTTCGCGGAGCTTGGCTGGCTGGGTTTCTTCGAGGTGGTCGAATGATGGAGGCTCGCACGGCCGCCGGGCGCAATTCGTTCGCGGGTGCCCCGGTCTGGCTGCTGGGCCTGATCCCGCTCGCGCTGATCGGGCTCACGCTGGGCGCCTTCGCCCTGCTCGGCGGGCCGGGGCTGGGTCAGCGCAGCGGCGTCCCGATCGAAGACCTGGCGGTCGAGCGCACGGTCCTGCACCCGGGTGAATTCGAGCTCATGGTGCGCAACGACGGTCCGGACGCCGTCGACATCGCCCAGGTCTCGGTGAACGACGCCTACCTCCCGTTCACGGCCTCCGACGGGCAGCGGGTCGGACGCCTCGGCTCGACGACGCTGACGATCCCCTACGACTGGGTCGAGGGTCAGGCGTACGAGATCACGCTCCTGACCTCGACCGGCGGCACCATCTCGACCGAGATCGCGAGCGCCGCCGAGACCCCCGATGCGGGCCTTGGTTTCTATGGGCTGATGACGCTGCTGGGCGTCTACGTCGGGCTGATCCCGGTCGGGATGGGAATGCTCTGGCTGCCCTTCGTGCGCCGCGTCACGGCGGAATGGATGCGTGTGCTCATCGGCTTCACGGTCGGGCTCCTGGCCTTCCTCGCGATCGACGCGACGATTGAGGGAATCGACCTTGCGGGCGGCGCGCCGTCCGCATTCGGTGGCCCGCTGCTGGTCTTCCTCGGCGTGGTCGCGGCGTACCTGGCCCTCTCGGCCGCCGAGGGGTACCTCGGCGGCCGGCAGCGGAAGGTCCGCGACGGTTCTCCGGCGATGGGTACCGGGGCGGCTGGTACGGGTGCCTTCCTTGCCTTGCTGGTTGCGATCGGGATCGGGCTCCACAACCTCGGCGAGGGCCTGGCGGTGGGCTCCTCCTACGCGGGCGGGGCGCTGGCGCTCGGAGCGTTCCTCGTGATCGGCTTCGCGATCCACAACACCACCGAGGGCTTGGCGATCGTCGCCCCGCTGGCCGAGACGCGACCGAGGCTGCGTCGGCTGGCCGGACTCGGCCTGATCGCCGGTGGTCCTGCGATCGTGGGCGCCTGGATCGGTGCCGCCGCTTTCAACCCGTCGCTCGGGGCGTTCCTGTTCGGGGTCGGCGCCGGAGCGATCGTCCAGGTGATCAGGCAGCTGTGGCCGGCGATGCGGGAAACGGCGGACGAATTCCTTCCCCCCGTCGCGGTTGTCGGGATGCTGGGCGGCATCGCCGTGATGTACGCGACGAGCCTCTTGGTGGCCGTTTAATGGCGCATTCGGGCTTTCGCCGCGATCCCGCCGCCGCCAACTCAGAGGCGGTGGAGGACTACGCGAAGGCGATCTACGCCCTGGCCGATCGCCAGGATGGACCCGTCGGCACCTCCGCGCTGGCCGAGCGCCTCGGAGTTTCCCCTGGGACCGTGACCGCGATGCTCAAGCGCCTTGACGAGCTCGGGTTGGTCCGCTACCAGCCGTACCACGGCGTCACGCTGACGGCCGCCGGGGATCGGGTTGCCCTCGAGGTGATCCGGCACCACCGCCTGATCGAAGCCTTCCTGGCCGAGGACCTGGAGATGCCGTGGGATCGCGTCCACGACGAGGCGGAGGTCCTGGAGCACTACATCTCGGAGGATCTCGAGCGACTGATTGCCGACAAGCTCGGCAATCCCAAGCTCGATCCGCACGGAGATCCCATTCCCACGCCCGAGCTTGCCATGGCGACGGACCGGACCAC
>DATFON010000235.1:0-6140 GCA_035265465.1 Solirubrobacterales bacterium
CCACGGAAGGAGCAAAGTTGAGAAGGAAGGGAATCCTGGCCCTCGCGGTCGTTGCGTCGCTTGCGCTTGGTCTCGGCGTCGCCTCCGCGGCCACCAAGTACCCCACGAAGATCGTCTTCCTCGGCGGCACGGAGGGTCCACCTTCGGACCTGACGTTGTTCGGGAATCTCGACACGAAGCGGAAATGCCTCGCCGCCCGCAAGATGGGCCTGTTCAAGCTGACGAGCAACGGCTACAAGCTGGTCGACGTCGACCTGAGCAGCTTCAACGGTGCGTGGGCGCTGCGGGGGGACCTCACCGGCCTGCCCGACATCGCGATCAAGGTGAAGAGGGCGACCCGAAAGCACGGGAACGTCGTCTGTAAGCCCGACACCATCAAGCTGTCGGCTGGCTCGCCGATGTATCCGAGGGCCCGCTAACCGCTCGACCTGTCAGGAGTGGGCGCCGGGAGTGGGTCTCGGCGCCCCTCCCTACTTCTTGCGGCGCTTCTTGCTGCGGGACAGGTCGCGAATCGCGTAGCCGACCTGGGCGGCGATCATCGCGTCGAGGGCACCGAAGCCGAGCACTACTGGAGACATGAATACCTCCTTGGCGGGACAACCTCATTATTCGCGGTGATGCGCCGAATTCGGGTCGTCCCGGCGAGGTTTTACGAACTAATTAAGAGCGGCGATCGCCCCTAGGCGACGGCGGCCGGGGCGCGCGCCTCCGGGTACTCGCGGTACCACTCGATGGTGCGGCGAAGGCCCTCCTCCAGCTCGACCTTCCGCTCCCATCCCACCACCTCGCGAATCTTCGTCGGATCGACGAACTGCCGGTCGATCTCGCCGGCGGGATTGCCCGCCCCGAGGATCCGCGGCTCGACGTCGGTGCCGGCCAGCCGGGCGATCATCTCGACGACCTCGCCGACCGCGTGCGGTCGACAGCCGCCGGCGTTGAACGCCTCCCCGCGTACCTCCTCGCGGTCGAGGGCGTCGGCGATCGCGAGGTAGGCGGCGGCCGCGTCCTCGACGTAGAGGAAGTCTCGCTGCGGCGAGCCGTCGGACCGAAGGACCGGGGACCGGCCGTCGACCGCCGCGCTCACCGCCTCCGGGATCAGGCGGCTGAAGTTGGTGTCGCCGCCGCCGTAGATGTTCGCGAAGCGGGTCACGGCAACCGGAAGGCCATACGAAGGCCAGTAGCTGCGCGCGAGCAGGTCTGCCGCGGCCTTGCTCGCCTCGTAGGGAGCCGTCGGCCGCAGGGCGAAGTCCTCGCGGTATGGGAGCTCGTCGTGGGCGCCGTACGCCTTGTCGGAGGACGCGACGACCACGCGGTCCACCCCGGTCTCACGGCACGCCTCCAGGACGATCCAGGTGCCCCGAACGTTCGTCTCGAAGGTCGACGCCGGCGACTCGGCGGCCGGGCCCACCAGCGTTTGCGCGGCCAGGTGGAAGACGACGTCCACGTCGTGCTCGGCGAGCGTGCCGCGCACCAGCTCGGCGTCGAGCAGGTCGCCCTCGACCTCGGCGACCTGTCCGGTGATCCCCAGCAGCTCCAGCGCCGAATGGCGTCCCTCCCGGGCCCCGCGATCCAGTGACACCACCCGGTCGCCGCGCTGGAGCAGCTGCCGGCAGATCCAGGCGCCGACGAATCCGTGGCCGCCTGTGACGAGCGCGCTAGCGGGCACCTGCGTCCGCCGCCGGGCTTCGCTCCCAGACCGCCCACGGGGGGCTGCCCCCAGACCAGAGGTCGTTGAGCTTCACCGCGTCCTTGTACGTGTCCATGCAGTCCCAGAACCCCGTGTGCCGGAAGGCATGAAGCTCGCCGTCGGCCGCCAGCCGGCGCAGTGGGTCGTGCTCGAGCACGCTGTCCTCCTCCAGGTACGCGAGGAACCCCGGCTGGAAGACGAAAAATCCGCCGTTCACCCAGTGCTCGAGCCGCGGCTTCTCCTCGAAGGCCAGCACGCGGTCGTCCTCGGTGAGCTGGGTCACGCCGAACTGCGCGCGAGGCCTTACAACGGTCACCGTGGCCAATCCGCCGTGACCCCGATGGAAGGCGCCGAGGGTCGCCAGATCGATATCCGCCACGCCGTCCGCGTAGGTCACGGAGAACGGGCCACCGTTCAGCTGCTCGGCGGCAAGGCAGATCCTCCCCCCCGTCGGGGTATCGAGGCCCGTATCCAGGCACTGGATCTCGACCGGCTCAGGCCATGGCGTGACTGCGACGAACTCCTCGATGGCCTCGCCCAGGTAGCCGGTCAGCAGCAGGAAGCGCTGAAAGCCCTGCGCCGCGTAGATCCGTACGACGTGCCACAGGATCGGCATGCCGCCGATCTCCACCAGGGCCTTGGGGATCGCGTGGGTGTGCTCCTGAAGCCGGGTACCACGCCCGCCGCAGAGGATCGCCACCGTTTCGCCGCTGTTCACGGCGGGCACAGTAGGGAATCGACGCGTCCGGTGGTGCAGACGGCTCAGCCGCCCGCGACGGCCGGGAGGATCGTCACCTCGTCGCCGTCCGAGATCTCGGTCTCGAGTCCGTCGCGAAAGCGGATATCCTCGCCGGACACGTACACGTTCACGAACCTCCGCAGCCCGCCATCCTCGGTGATGCGCTCGCGCAGGTCGTCGTGCTGGTCGAAGACCGCGTCGAGGGCCTCCCCCACGGTGGTCCCCTCCACTTCGACCTCGCCCTCGCCGTCGGTGACGGCCCGGAGCTGCGCTGGGATCTTGACGACGACCGACATCGGCGCGAAACCTTACCCGGCGGCGGTCACGGGCTCGAGTTCGGCCTCGAACCCCTCGAGGGTCGGTTCGATCTCGTACATGTGGAAGCCCTCCCGCGTGGCGTCCAGCGTCTTCAACCCCTCGCCGGTGATGTAGGCAACGACGCGCTCGGAGGCGTCGATGTCGCCGCGCCGTGCGAGCTTCGACAGCACGGCGATCGTGACTCCCCCGGCGGTCTCGGTGAAGATCCCGGTGGTCTGCGCCAACAGGCGAATCCCCTCGCGGATCTCGTCATCGCTCACGGAGTCGATCGCCCCACCCGTATCGCGGGCCAGATCCAGCGCGTAGGGCCCGTCGGCCGGATCCCCGATCGCCAGGCTCTTGGCGATCGTGTCGGGGCGCTGTGGCTTGCAGACGTCACGTCCCTCCGCGAACGCGGTGGCAACCGGGCTGCAGCCCTCCGCCTGCGCCCCGTTGAAGGTGGGGAGCCCGCCCTCCACCATGCCGAGGTCGATCCACTCGTCGAAGCCTCGGCCGAGCTTGGTGAACAGCGATCCCGAAGCGATCGGGCCGACGATTCGGTCGGGGAGCGCCCACCCGAGCTGCTCGACGGTCTCGAACGCAAGCGTCTTCGACCCCTGCGAGTAATAGGGACGGAGGTTCACGTTGACGAACGCCCACGGCCGTGTCTCGCAGAGCTGCGTGCAGAGGCGGTTCACGTCGTCGTACGTTCCGTTGACCCCAACCAGCTTGGTCCCGTAGACCCCCGTCGCGAGCAGCTTCTGCTCCTCCAGGTCCGCGGGGACGAACACGTAGGAGTCGAGACCAGACGCGGCAGCGTGCGCGGCCACAGCGTTGGCGAGGTTTCCCGTGGAGGCACAGGCCACCGTGTCGAACCCGAGCTCGCGGGCTTTCGCCAGCCCGACGGCGACGACACGATCCTTGAAGGAATGCGTGGGGTTCGCGGCGTCGTTCTTGACCCACACCTCCTCCAGCCCAAGGGCCTCGGCGAGGCGGTCGGCGCGGATCAGCGGCGTCAGGCCCGGCTCGAGCGGATCGCGCGGCCGCTCCGCGAACGGTAGGAAATCGGCGTAGCGCCAGATCCCGCGCGATCCCGCCTGAATCTTTCGCCGTGCCTCAGCCGGATCGAGGTCGCTGAAGTCATAGGCAACCTCGAGCGGGCCAAAGCAACGCTCGCATACGTAACGCGCGTCGAGCGGGTAACTCGAGTCGCACTCCTTGCAAACCAATGCCTCCGGTGCCATCGGCTCTAGCCTCGCTTTCTATCCCGTCGTCTTGAACTCATCTAACGAAAAAACCTCTGCCGGGCTATGAGCAGAGGTCCTGTCGGGACTCCGCTCACATCTCCCAGGTCTTCCACCTGCTGGAGTTGGCACCTTCCCCTCGCGGGGGGGTTGCCGGGGTTTCATCGGGCCAGTCCCTCCACCCCTCTGGATGTGGCAGTTATGTGACCGCGGAATATACAGAAAGGCAGCACGCAGAAAGCCGCATGCAGGCCAGGGACCATGCTCTGCATGCTGCGTGCCGCGTGTTGCGTGCTTGGTTGCAGGGAGCCGTGGCATCACGGGTACGCTTACGGCTGGAGCCACGATGGATGAGCGACCGAGCGAGATGGT
The DNA here is from genome assembly GCA_035265465.1 of Solirubrobacterales bacterium. Lineage (GTDB taxonomy): Bacteria > Actinomycetota > Thermoleophilia > Solirubrobacterales > 70-9 > AC-56. Next base: position 4,340 of record DATFON010000235.1, read on the forward strand.
GAGCGATGCCGAACCTCCCGAAGCCGAGGCTGCGCAGGGCCGGCCGCGCCCGTCAGCTGGTCGCGCCCACGCCTGAGCCCGCCGAGCGCAAGCCGAACGTCGAGACGATCACCGGAGAGGGCCTCCGTTGGGTCAACATCGAGAGCCCCTCCCCGCTCGAGTGCGCGTGGCTGGAGGAGCAGTTCGGCTTCCACGCTCTCGACCTCGAGGACGTGCTGTCGCGTAACCAGCGCCCGAAGATCGACGAGTACCCCGAATACCTGTTCATCGTCCTCCACTTCCCGGTCTTCGACCGCAACGTGGGCCGCCTGAACGCCGGCGAGCTGGACATCTTCGTCGGCCCGGACTATCTGGTCACGATCCCGAATCAGCCGCTACAGCCCGTCGCCTACCTCTTCGAGCGCTGCCGGACGAAGGAGGAGCTGCGCGAACAGCTCTTCTCGAAGGGCTCGGGCTTCCTGCTCTACCGGATCATCGACGACAGCTTCGACTACTGCTTCCCGATGCTCCGCAAGATCGGGAACAAGCTCGACGCCCTCGAGGAGGAGATCTTCTCCGGCCGCTCCGAGGAGGTCGTGCGCGACATCTTCAACGTCAAGCAGGAGATCATCAACTTCCGCAAGATCTCCCGCCCGCAGAGGCCCGTGCTGCGAGACCTCGAGCGGACGAAGCACCGCTACCTGGTAGCCCGCGAGGGCGAGGACCTCGAGATCTACTTCGACGACATCGTCGATGCCCACGAGCGGATCTGGGACATGCTCGAGAACTACAAGGAGGTTGTCCAGGGTCTCGAGGAGACCAACGAGTCCGTGATCTCCCACCGCGTCAACGACATCCTCCGCGTCCTCACCGTCATCAGCGTGACCCTGCTGCCGCTGACCCTCATCGCAAGCATCATGGGCATGAATGTCCGTGTGCCCGGCGAGGGGGCGATCGGCGCATTCTGGATCGTGCTCGGATTGATGGTGGCAATGCTCGTCACGCTGCTCTTCCTCTTCCGCCGCCGCGGCTGGCTGTAGGCAAGCCGGGCTCACCCGGACGTGCCCGTAACGGTCGACTAGTCGATCCGGCCACGATCCTTGACAGGACATCCAAGGTCGAAGAGGATCGCCCAATCGGAAGTTAAGCCGCCGGGGGCTCTGGTCTCCGGCCGAACGGGGGAGGTCCTCATGGGGAATCTGAGGCGGTTTCGGCCGTCGCCTGCGATGGTTGTAGCTTCGATCGCACTGTTCGTTGCGGTCGGCGGGGTCAGCTGGGCGGCCGCGACTATCGGCACGGACGACATCAAGAATGGCGCCGTGACGAAGAAGAAAATCGATAGGAAGGCCGTGACCACCCAGAAGATCAAGAAGAAGGCGGTGACTACGAAGAGGATCGCCGACCTGGCAGTAACCACCGACAAGATCGCCGACAGCGCCGTCAATGGAGCCAAGGTTGAGGACAACTCCCTGACCGGTAGCGAAATCGACGAGTCGACGCTGGGCACGGTGCCGAACGCTTCGAACGCTGATCAGCTCGGGGGCGTTGGTGCGGACGGGTACGTGCGTCGCCTCTTCGCGAGGGTCTCATACAACGATGCGACGCCCACGATCCTTGCATCGAGTCCGGGAGTCACCACCAACGGCGAGGGAGCCCTCGGCTTCCCGCGGGTCGTCTTCCCGCAATCGGTGGACGGGTGCGCGGTTGTCGGCGGCGCTACCAGCGGTGCCGGAACTCAGATTGTCCGGCGCTCCACCGGCGTGAACGGGGCGCAGGTGCAGATGGCGATCAAGAACGAGAACGGAGCTGCGGTTCGTTCGAA